>DGDN01000108.1 GCA_002385465.1 Candidatus Fermentithermobacillaceae bacterium UBA3951 | reverse complement strand
CGACCGTCGTGGACAAAAAGTAACCGACCGGGCGCGGTCATGGACAAAAGGTAACTGACCGGGTGGCGGCTATAGACGAAAGCAGAGCAGGGTATAGGACACGGTCAACATGAGTAGGCTGACTAGGAGCGACGCAGCTCCCGCTGCAGCATCCATGTTCAAAGATATGACCATTTGGGCCGAGTTTCCGGCAGTCAATACGGATACGATTCCCAGAAGGAGAATCTGGACAGGCTTCGGGGTCCCCTTTGACACAAGGTAGGTACCGAACACTAGAAAATACGGTGCTAGAAAAGCGTAGCCCCGGGGTAGCGACAGGCTTGTCCCGTATATCCGGTGAACATAGCCACCGAAAACAACTTCTGAGATGGAAGCCACTGCCGCCAAAGAAGCTACCCGGACAAAGCTTCTGAAAGTGCAGGATACAAGCCGGAGTGTGTTCCCTGCAGATCCGCCGAACTCATGGGATCTACCGTGCGATCTCCTTCGGGACTCCCAGGACACCCATCTAAGAATCCCGGCGCCCATCAGAGGTGCCCAGACCCACGGCGAACCCCAGACACTCCAGAAGCCTGCGCCGGATCGCACTCCCAACAAACCTGAAAGCCGCTCATAAACGGGCGTAAGGCTTCGGTTTAGGACCACGCGTTCAGACCCCGAGAGATCCCATAGGAAGACAATGATCAGTAGGAACAAGACTGCGGAAGCGGTGAGTCCTGCCAAGAACCTGATGCCAAGTGACCTTACCGAGTTCAGATTTGATCGCGCCTGGGAGAGGAGTCCGCCAAGACTCCGGAATACGGGGTGGTCGACCGCGCGGCGTCGCCTCAGAAACGCGTCCACCTTGGGATATATGGCCACGGCCACAAGCAGGATTGCAGTGAGTGCCAATGTGGCTAACTCGAAATTCCGGCCGAGGTAAGTCCTGGCTCGCTCGCCGAGGAAATAAACCATGCCCCCCTCCAGGAAAAACCTTCCAGCGCGCCCGATGACCGAAGCCACCGCGAAGGTCAAGAGCGGTACGCGAAAGACTCCTGCGCCAAAGGTGAAGACTTTGTATGGAACCGGCGTAAAGGCGGCAATACCGACTGCCCATCCTCCGTACTTCTTGAACAGTACCTCTACCTTTTCCACCATCTCGCGGGCGAAGGACTTCTCTACGACGGGTCGTCCTGCCTTCCGGCCAGCTGCGTACCCAAGGAACGCCCCCAAGATGGACGCGGCAGTCGTCAGAAACGCGTACCACCAAGACAATCGGGGGTTCATGAGACACAACGGAAGGAGCAGCACATCCGGTGGTATGGGAAACACGGTGGATTCGAAAAAGGCTACAAGGAAAAGACCCAGGGGGCCGTATTCCAAGAGCCCTTCCACTGAAAACATCTCGCACCGCCCTGCGAAGAAAAAGAGTTGGTAAGCAGGCCTATAAGCCGGGTTCTGTCAAGAGTGGTCATCCATCTTGGAAGAAGGTTACCCTTCTCCTCCAGCGACCATACCCGAGGGCTCGACGGGCCGCGTCATCGCCCTCCTATTTGGTCTTGCTCCGGGTGGGGTTTACCTGGCCAGCCGGTCACCCGACTGCCGGTGGTCTCTTACACCACCTTTTCACCCTTACCCTGTTCGCCACAGGTTCCATTATGGCTCCGAGGCTGGGCTTGCCTCATGGCGCGGAACCGGCGGCTCCCGGGGCGGTATGTTTCTGTGGCACTTTCCCTGAAGTCACCTTCGCTGGGCGTTACCCAGCACCCTGCCCTGCGGAGCCCGGACTTTCCTCAGGCGCGGTCCAAACCTTGACGGCCAGACCGTGCCCGCGACCACTTGACCTGCTTACCCACACAATAATAGCAAGGCCGGTGGAAGGCGTCAAAGCGCCTCATGCGCCTGACTCGCGGAGTATCCTCCGCGTACCGGCCCATTTAGTCTACTTCGGTAGAAATATTATGTCAACTCTGTGTGCTAGTCTGAACAAATAGCACATTGGTCGCATTGTTCGTTTTTTTGCATGTTAGCAGCCGCAAACGGTGCATAAAATGCACAACGCACACTTCGAATGGTTCATTTCTGGGGAGATAGCAACTGCAAACGGTGCATAAAACGCACAATACCCACTCGAATGGTTCATTTCTGGGGAGATAGCAACTGCAAACGGTACAAAGAATGCATATCGCCCCCCTTGGGGATTGTACGTTTCTTGCCGGATCACGGTTGGTTATGGTGCATAGATACTTCGGGATGGAGGTCCACCTCTTCATAATCCTCTTTGGCTCTATGTACTCTACCCTCCTAAGCTCCGGCCTGCTTTCAAAGGAGGAAAGCGAAAAGACGGTTGAGTTCCTGCTCTCGAGGCCAATCACCAGGATGTCCGTGGTCACTCAGAAACTGGCCGTGTACGTCATCTACGTGACTCTGTTCACGGGCATAACATGGTCGGTAAGCTATGCGACAATGCTCCGCTATCAGGCGTCCTTTGACAAGGCCACGTTCTGGGCCCTAGGCGGCATGACCTACTTGGCTATTTTGGCCATCGCATCCTTGGGCTTTTTGGGGTCGGTCTTCGTGACCCAGAACCGCACGGTCTATTCGGCTGCCCTTGGACTCGTTCTCGGGCTCTATGCGCTCCAGATCGTATCAGATGTCTCCGAAAAGGCTTCGTTCCTGAGGTTCATCACTCCGTTCAAGTGGGCCTTCCCTGCCGATATACTCCCGCGGGGCGGCGTGGATCCCGTCTCCGTGGCACTGGCAGCCATCGTAATCCTGGCGTCGATTGCAGGTGCATACAGGGTCTACTCCAAGAAAGACATCGCCGTCTAGAGTGAGGAGGGTCCGTGTTTGACACGACGGCTCCACGATCGGGAATCCAACCCCGCTGCGGAGCCCCGCAAAGAAAAGCCCGTGTCCGGAGCCGGGGCTGAGCAGAATATTGAAGACAGCCGCCGCCGGATACTCATGTCGGCCATCCGGGAGTTTGCGGAAAGCGGCTATACAAAGGCATCCACCAATGCTATAGTCCGGAATGCCCGAGCCTCCAAAGGTCTCCTTTTCCACTATTACGGAAGTAAGAAAGACCTGTACCTGGCTGCCCTGGAATATTCCGTCGAGTTCTTGGTCGATTTCTTTCTGAAAAACCTGGGCAGCTTGCCGGAAGACCCGGTGGACAGGTTTGTGACATGGGCAAGCCTGAAAACCAGGATGCTTGCGGAAGAACCGCTCATATACAAAATGACTTTGGGCGGGATTATGGAAGCGCCGAAGGAAATTAGGCCTGAGATACAAGCCAGGCTCAACCGGATTGGAGAGCGGCTCATGCCCGTGTTCCTGAGCAGGATAGACTTCTCAGGGCTCCGGAGTGGTGTCGATCCGGGGAAGGCAGTACGATACATCCTCCTCGTCTTTGGTGCCTTGAGCGAGAGATACTTGGAAGCAGCCGTGGACTCGCCTGACAAAGGTCTTTCCAGTTTGCCCTCGGCTATGGTAGAAATTGAGGAATACGCTGATCTCATAAAGCATGGGTTATACCGGAAAGTGAATCCATCTGAGGATCCGGAGCGTAAGGAGTAACTGCCGGGGAGGTCCGTCGAGTGGTAGACCGGGACACCGAGACCACAGCAACTAAGAGAGAGCTGAAGCGGCTCCAAGAGGTCCTGAAAGAGATCGAGGACCAGATCGCGGAAGCCGAGCACGAAGTCCAGACGAACAAAGCGGTGGTGACGGGGACCCAGAGTTACATATCTGACGAGTACTTCTCCGTCCCCAAGTCTTTCAGCCAGCTCGTTGACCTGGCCGGAGGTATGAGCGGCTTGAGGCTCGCCGGCATCATGTACAGGCGAAGTCTTCAAAAACTCAAGCAGCTCGAGCGTTTGGCCCGATCCGCGTACTTCGGGAGGATAGACTTCCGCGAGACGTCCGGGCCAGGCATAACCGGGAGTCGTAGGCCAAGCCAAACAGTGCATTCCATCTACATCGGGACGTCTTCTCTTACCGACCGGAATACCGGCGAGCACCTCATATTCGACTGGAGAGCGCCCATCTCCGGCGTGTATTACGATTTTGAACTCGGAGAGGCCAAGTATGAGTCGCCTGCCGGGACCGTCTTCGGAGAAGTTCTTTTGAAGCGGCACTTCAAGATCAAAGACGACCAAATCCTCCTCATGTACGATAACGACCTCACGATCTTCGATGAGATCCTCCAGGATACGCTGAGCAAGGCCACCGGCGACCGGATGAAGGCCATCGTCAACACCATCCAAAGGGAACAGAACCGGGTTATCCGTCAGGAAGGAAAGAGCCTGCTCCTCGTCCAGGGATGCGCCGGCAGCGGCAAAACGTCCATTGCCCTGCATCGAGCCGCATACCTCCTCTACAAACACAGGGAGAAAATGAGGTCCAGGGACATCTTGATGATCACTCCAAACCGCATCTTCGAGGACTACACCTCCCCCGTTCTCCCGGAGCTCGGTGAAGAACCGCTGGTGCAGCTGTCTTTCGCGGATCTCGCGAGAGACCTCCTTATTCCAGAGCCATCGGGGGATGGAGAACCCGGAGGTCAAGAAGGCGACGTCTCGGGCGACGGCGACGCATCCCGCACCAGGCATTTCCCTTACAGGCTAGAAGACTTCGCAGACCAGCTTGAATACCTATTGGACATGAGGGGCAAGAAGGCAGCCGAAACCCGCTCAGCAGGAATAAGGCTCAAGTCCGATGAGGTGTTCGCGCGAGTCCTCGAATCGTACGCCCGGCATATCACATCGGGCGACCTCGGCTTCCCGGGCCTCGTGTTTCGCGGCCGGGTGCTCATGACTGCGCAGGAAGCCTCCGAACTGGTTTTCAAAGAATACACTTACCTCCCTTTCTTGAAAAGGATCGAGAAGGCCAAGCGCAGGATGAGGTGGATCCTCGACCGTGCTCAATCCAGGCGGTATGAGGAACTCCGCAGGGAGATAGCAAGAGACCCCGAGGAAATCCACCTGCTCCAGAGGGATATCAAGGAACGGGCGGCCGCCCGGGCATCCCAGGAGTTTGAACCTTTGCGGAACCTTGTAGGCTCCTGGAAACCTCTAGACCACGAGGAAGCTTACAAGAGGCTTTACGCGGAGCCCGGGTTGCTCTCCAGGCTGCTTGGCGAGGCCGCCGTTGGCAACTCCCCTGGCTTCTGTTCGCCGAACTCACAGACTGAAGTGAAAGGGCTCCGCCCGACGGCGGCACTTCCGGACGGCGTCATCGAAGCCGTGCGTAGGGATACTCTGGAACGGCTGAGTTCGGGAGTCATCCCCTACGAAGACCTGGGGCCTCTCCTCTACCTTAAAGGCCTCCTTGAGGGGCTACCCCAATCCACGAGTGTCCGGCACGTCATAGTTGATGAAGCCCAAGATTACGGGGCTCTCCAGTTTAAGGTGCTCAGGATGGCATTTCCCAACGCTTCCTTTACGGTCCTGGGAGACCTGAACCAAACCCTGAGCCCGGCGAGCCGGCCCGGGGACGGAAGGACCGGCTACGAGGGCGCCATAGTTGGCCTCGGGGCTGGCAAGGATACCGAACTCGTGCGGCTCAGTAGGAGCTACAGGTCTACGAAAGAGATCACCGAGTTCACCAAGGCTATCCTAGAGGAAGGCCAGCCCGTCGAAGCGATTGAACGGCCCGGAGAACGCCCGCTCATTGTGCGTGCCGGAGGCCGGGACTCGCTGGCCAAAGCCATCGCCAATGACATAAGAAGGCTTCAGGAGGAAGGTTTCGGGTCAATCGCCGTCATCTGCAGGACAGCGCGGGAAAGCTGGGTAGCCTATGAATCCTTGAAAGATGAACTCAAAATACGCTTGGTCACCAAACACCAGCGGAAGTTCATCCGGGGCGCTCTCGTAATACCCTCCTATCTCGCCAAAGGTCTGGAGTTCGAAGCGGTCGTTATATACGACGCCGGTGACGGCTCCTACGGTCATCCCGAGGACCGGCAGGTGCTCTATACCGCCTGCTCCAGAGCACTGCACCGGCTGCATATCTACTACATGGGGCGCCTATCTCCCCTGCTCACAGATGTGGACCCATCTTTGTACGACAATGACCGGCCTTGATTCCAAGCCAAAACCCGGAGGGATGCTGATGTCACTGCTTTTCTCGCCCATTAAGATTGGAAACCTCACGCTCCGAAACCGCATAGTCATGCCGCCCATGGCCACCGCGATAGAAGGTCCGGGAGGATCGCGAGAGGACACGGGGCTCCCCAGCGACACCACCGTGGCCTACTACGCCGAGCGGGCCAAGAAGCAGGTCGGCATGGTGATCGTAGAGCACACATACGTGACAAAACGGGGGAAAGCCCACAAGGGCCAGTTGGGACTGGAAAGCGACGACGCTGTTCCGGTATTCGAGCGTCTCGCCCAGGCGATAAGGGCAAACGGGGCAGTCGCAGCGATCCAGTTAAACCACGTTGGAGCTTTAGGGAACCCGGAGGTAACGGGCCACGAGCCCGTCGGGCCGTCCGACAAACCCAACCCCCGGTCGGAGAGAAAGCCCAGGGGGATGACGAAAGGAGAGATCCTAGAAGTCCAGGGCCTCTTCGCGGCTGCAGCCAAGAGGGCCCGGCTTGCGGGCTTCGATGCAGTGGAGATCCATTCGGCCCACGGGTACCTGGGAAGCCAATTCCTTTCGCCTTTGACAAACACGAGGACCGACGAATACGGTGGGTCTTCCGAAAACCGGGCCAGGTTCATCCTGGAGACTGTAGCCAAAGTGAAGGCTCTGGTCGGAAGAGACTACCCAGTTTTCGTGAGGCTCGGAAGCGTCGACGGGATAGAAGGCGGGTTTACGCCCGAGGATGCCGCCGTTGTGGCGAAGATGCTGGAAGACGCAGGCGTAGCGCTAATCGACGTCTCCGGAGGGTTTATGGGATCGCGACCCGCAGGCGCCGGTCCGGGCTACTTCGTGCCGGCCGCATCCACCATTAAGAATGCCGTCAGCGTACCGGTGATGGTAACTGGCGGGATAACGGAAGCCGCCTTCGCCGAGAAGGTGCTCAAAGACGGTCACGCCGACCTAATTGGAATAGGAAGGGCCCTGCTTAGGGACCCCGACTGGGTGATGAAAGCGAAGGAGTCCGAATCCATGTAGGCTGTAAAGGGAACTCGCGACACCGTGGGAGACGAGAACGCTGCGTCCTGAGCATACCGGATGAGGTTCCTGAGACTAAACAAGGCATTACGCAAGGCCGGCTCGCCTGACCGGAGCCGGCCTTACCAACCCACGAAAATCCCTGCATATCACCCGTGATACTGCGCTCCACCGTGACTCTGTTTGTCGCGCGACACAAAGAGCCGCAAGGAGCAGCCATATCTTTCGCCAACCTGCCGTCTAAGCGCGGTACCTACTTGCTAAACTGGTGAAACGGCAATTTCATGTCGGGGGCCAGCGGGCTCACGTATCGCTTCCCGCCCAGCCGCTTGGTGAACTCTGCCTTGGCCTTTTCCAGGGTCTCGGGACTTGTCATAAGCTGAAGGCCAGCCTGTACCAGCGTCCTCGCCGCGGCGATCATCCCCGCGTGCCCTATGCGCATGCCGCTCTGAGCCGTGTACTGCCACGAGTGTCCCGGCGTTCCGAGGGCCGTGCAGGCCATGGTGAACTGTTCTGTTGGGACGCACCAGCTCACATCTCCCACATCTGTAGACCCACGGGAATCCCGCGGTACAGGGAGATGTCCCAGGACAACATCATTTAGAACCTTGCCGGCAAGCTTCTCTTTCATCTCTTCGGGCAAGGTCTCATCCTTCAAATGTGCCTCGCTCTGACCGGGAGGGAACGTCTTGGCTATCTCCCTGGCGAAGTCGTAGTCCTCCTCTGCAAACTCGGGCGGACCTGCGATTTCCATCGCCTCGGCAAGGACTCTCTGTAGTACTGTGTTGGGCAGCACCTCGTAGATCCCCTCAAGCAGCTCAACTTCATAGGCGGTATCGGTCATAATGGCCGCGCCCTTCGCGCACTTGAGGACGCGTTCGTAGATCTCCTCAACCTGCTCCCTCTTGGGCGCGCGGACGTAATACCAGACCGTGGCTTTGGCGGGCACTACGTTGGGCTGGAGACCTCCGTTGGTGGTCACGTAGTGAATCCTTGCTTTCTCTATGATGTGCTCCCGCAGGTAGTTCACCCCCACATTCATGAGCTCCACGGCGTCCAGGGCGCTCCTGCCGAGGTGAGGCGCTCCCGCCGCATGGGAAGAGATCCCGTGGAAGGTGACGTTCATTGAGTTCACGGCCAGAGAGCTTCCTCCCCGGACGATGTTCATGGAACCGGGGTGCCAGGTGAGACACGCGTCCAGGCCGTCGAACACACCGTCGCGTGCCATGAACGCCTTTCCGCTGAAGTTCTCCTCGGCCGGGCATCCGAAGTACATGACCGTCCCCGGGAGGCCCCGTTTGGAGAGCTCTTCCTTGAGGGCTATGGCGGCCGCCATGGCGGCCACTCCCAGGAGGTTGTGCCCGCAGCCGTGGCCCGCCCCTCCGGGGACCAGTTCTTCCTTTGCCGGAGAGGCTTTCTGAGAAACCCCGGGAAGGGCATCATACTCGCCGAGGAACCCGATCGCGGGCTTTCCCTCTCCCCAGGTAGCGACAAAGGCAGTGGGCATATCGCCAACGCCGGTCGTCACTTGGAAGCCGTTTTCCCTGAGGTATTCCACCTGGAGGCGGGCGGACTTCTCTTCGTGGAGCCCGAGTTCTGCATAGCCCCAAATCTTGTCGCTTATTTCAGTTAGCCTGGCCTTATGTTTCTCAATCCAGTTGAACCCTTCTTGCGCCGTTAGCTGTGTCAAGGTGCCGACCTCCGCTCTTTTCTTATTACTTTGGAGTTTTGAAAGCCTTAAGGGCCATGTTAACAACTTCTGCAGCCCGTTCTTCATCCCTGCCGCAGATCCCGGCACCGGGGGTATACGAAGCCTTCTACGGCAAGGACGGGGGCCGGAAAAATCGGCCCCCTCATTTCTTTCGTGTCCAGAAGGTACTTGTGGCATGGCCGATGAAGAATCTTGAGAAAGTCCATCTGGTTCACACAAGGAGGTTGGGGTCGATGGCAGAGAAGCGGAGACTTACTTCCGAAGATCTCTACAAACTTGTCTTCATTTCAGACCCGCAGATCTCACCCGACGGCAAGCAAATCGCCTTCGTGAGGTCGCACATCGACGAGAAGTCCAAAGAGTACCGGTCCAATATTTACGTCGTGCCAACCGGCGGCGGCGAGCCCAGGCAGTTCACGTCGGGTCCCAAGTCCGACAATGCGCCCAGGTGGTCGCCTGACGGTACCAAATTGGCCTTTGTCTCCGATAGAGGCAACGGGCGGCAGATCTACGTCATGCCCCTTTCGGGCGGAGAAGCCATGCAGGTCACCAAGATGCGCTACGGCGCCGGGAACCCTGTGTGGTCGCCTGACGGCACGAAAATAGCCTTCAGCGCGTCCATCGATCTGGACGATAAGCCGGAAGACTACGAGAAGCCCTTGGACGCGAAAGAAAGGGAAGCCAGGGAGAAGAAGCGGAAAGAAGAACCCACCCTGGTCACGAGGCTCCGCGTCAAGGCAGACATGGCCATGGGGCTCATAAGTGCGACACGCAGGAACCACATCTTCATGATCGACGCCGAAGGCAAGGGGCCGGCTGTCCACATAACCCCCGGGCAATATGACAACGGGAACCCCGTGTGGTCGCCTTGCGGGAAGTACATAGCATTCACGTCCAACAGGATGCCCGATCCTGACTACGAACCCTGGTTCTCAGACATCTGGGTTGTTGGTGCCGAAGGCGGCGAACCCCGCAAGGTCACCAAGAGCGAGGGCCCCTCAGGCAGCCCGCGGTGGACACCCGACGGTAAGTTCATCATCTACGGCGGCCACAAGATGGAGCACGGCGGGCCGACCTTCTCGAAGCTCTGGAAAGTGCCGGCCCAAGGCGGAGAACCCGTCTGCCTCACACCCACTTTTGACCAGTCCCTCGGAGGCCGTTGCGCGGGAGACAGCAA
>DGDN01000028.1:30385-37602 GCA_002385465.1 Candidatus Fermentithermobacillaceae bacterium UBA3951 | reverse complement strand
AGATGTGTATAAGAGACAGCGTCAATGCGGTGAATGCGGGCGCCGTTCTGGGCCCGGGCGGACAAGACATCTTCAATGTCTTGAGAGATCGAGTCTATAGCGGCCGTTATTCCACTCGTATCGTCGTCATTGAGGGCTATCACCAAAGCGTCCAGATGACCGTCGATGGCCTCAAGAAGCAACTTCTGATCATCAGACGTCACAGTAACTCCGTCTCCAACGTTCCAAGTGGGTATGTCGCCCACCAAGACCTGCTTGTCTTCAATCTTTAGTTCTTTTATGCTGTTAATCTCCTGCCTCAGTTCTTCAATTTCCATGGCCACCGCTTTCCTTGCATCGGGCGGCGTCGTTGAGGTGGCTGCGGATACCGCCAACTCGTAAACCCGCTCGAGAGCAGAGGTTACCTGTCCAAGACCTACCTCAACATGCTCCATCCAGGAACGTGCCCTATCGAGGTTTCTAAGGTACTGGGTGGTCTCGGCAAGCTGGTGCCTGAGAAGGATCGAGCGCTGAACTCCGATCGGGTCATCCTGCGGGCGGCTGAAGACCTTCCCAGAAGAAGCTTGGTCCTGAAGTCTTTGGAGCCTCCTCTCAGAGAAGCCTACGTTGTATAGGAAATTCCTTTCGATGGACAGGTCCGTGAGTCTCATTCAGTACGCCCCCTCCGAGGGTTTATCGCCCGGCGAGTCCCATCCTGTTGATTATGGTATCGATGACTTCGTCGGCTATTGTTATCACCCGGCTTGCGGCACTGAAGGCGTGCTGCTGGCGGATGAGCTGGGCGACTTCCTCATCGACCGATACTCCGCTTATGCTGTCCCTGCGGTTCCGGAGCTCCTTGACGAGGAGCCCTTGCGTGACCACCCCTGTCTCAACTTTCTGGGCCTTGGCACCCAACTCGCCTATCATGGAAGTCCATGTCTCGACGAACGGTTCTGTGGTCACTGTTTGATCAAAGGGGTCTTCCCCGTCTGCCAGGACCCGTGCGATCTTGTGGGCTACGTCACCGGGAGTCGTCAGGGTAGCCAGGATCTTCGAAGGATCCGCAACTATATCCGGGTTTACCTCTACGGACCCGAGGTGAGGGCCGGTTGAGCCATACGTGAAGAACGGGATACCGTCACCGGGAGGCGGCCAATCTTCGTGCACTGCGTTCACGTTCAGCACAATATTGTTGAAAAGCGCCTCAAGCTTCTGCCTGAAATCTTGCACGAGGTGATCTTTTGCCGTCTTGAGGCCTCCCAGCCGGCCTCCCATGTTGGCAATCGTCTGAGGGGTATCTCCCTCAGAGCTCTTCCACATAAACTCAGTGTCGGGCCCCGCTAGTGAAACCTCGAGCTTGTAGGTCTTGTCCCTGTCTACGATGGGAAAACCCCCGATGGTGAACCGGACCGCGTTCCCCTCAGCAGTGTACGACACGGTACCTCCCGTGAGCTCGGCCAGCTCGTCCAGGATCAAGTCCCTGCGGTCCATGAGATCTGCGGCGGGTTCCTGCCGGGCGAGGGCTCTCGCGATCTCCACATTCAGCGCGGCCACCCTCTCGGCCAAGTCGTTCACGCGGAGAACCAGGGATTCAATGTGGATATCAATATCGTGGCTTATCGAATCCAGCTGGGTTCCGAGATGGTTGAACATATCAACCAGGGAGCGGCCTCGCTCCATGAGCTGGGCGCGGGCGCTTGAAGAATCGGGGTCTGCCGAAAGGTCCTGCCAGGCCGACCAGAAGGAATCTATGACCCCTCGAATGCTGTTGTCGCCCGGTTCAGCTACAGCGGTCTGGATGTGATCCAGTACTTCCTGCTGGACCAGATATGCCGCTTCTCTGCCGATCTCGTTTCTCAGGACGGCGTCGACAAATACATCCCTGGTCCGCCTTACGTCGCTGACCCTAACCCCCACTCCGGAGATCATCTGTGATTGTCTCTGTATGATAGGCTCAAGAAATGCATCCTGCCTGGAGTAACCAGGCGTGGCGGCATTGGCTATGTTGTGGGACGTGACATCCATTGATTTCCTGGAGGCTATTAGAGCCGATTTTCCGATCTCAAACATGGAGAAGGTTGACATGTGAATTCCCCCCGTAGACCCTAGACCTTGTGGTCGAAAACCACGGGTCCCTTCGCGGGCGTTCCGCTGTACGAAGGCTGAGGCAGGAGCAGTTTCAGTTCGAACTCCACGAGCCGTAACCCTTGCCTCAGGAGCTCCTGGTTCCGCTCGTTCAGCACTTCGATCCTATCCGCTTTCTCGCGAAGCGATTGACGCAACCTGTCAATCTCCGGGTCTCCTTGGTCGCTCGAACCTACGAGCCGTAGCCTCTCTTCCTCCAGGGCCGCGAGGCTCCGGGAAAGCTCCTCTTCTTCCGCCGTCACCTCGTTGAGGCGGGGTATGTCCCCGTCCACGATCGCCTCGGATTTCTGTCCGGCAAGATCGATGAGTTTGTCCATCGCCGATGCTATTTCACGCAATACGAAGCTAAGGGTCCACTCCGTCATTGAGAGCACTCCTAGTTGGAGAGGGCTATTTTATGCGGTCAGCCAGCAGCCTTCCGAGCATCTTGTCGGCTACTTCGGAAGCATCAACCTTATATGTGCCCGCTTCTATTTGCTTCTTGAGGGCCTCGACCTTTTCCAGGCGAACATCGGGAATGTCGTCGACAATCCGGCGGACTCTCATCTGGTCTTCTTGACTGGCAGAAAGCACGATCTTATCCTGCCTCGCCGTGGGATCCTGAGGCGAAGCAACTTTGGACGAAGACCGGGCAGCCTGCGATCCGTAGATCTTCAGGATCTGACCAATCTGAGCCCTGGATATCATCATGTAACATCATCCCTTTTCGATTGCCCGTCTATCCACGTTATTAATCGAAAAACCTGTTCGGTGATTTAGCTTAGTTATCCTGCCGTGGACCTCTTCTCCTTGTTATCATATCCATACTGTACATCTTGGACTGAGTCCTGCTGCTTGAGATCCCAGTTTCGCCGCCGGGCCTTCTTGAAATGTTGCCCGTCGCAGACATCAGCGCTTCTGCGCATTCCGGACATACCCGGCCCATCTTGATGGGCTTTCCGCATATCTCGCAGGCAAGCATACCGCTCACATTTTCCAAGGCCACGAGCGATCCTTGCCGCACGAATTTCATGATGACCTCTGCAGGGATACCGGTCGCTTCACTGATTTCCCTTACACTCGATCTCGGGTGCTCATCGAGATAACGCCTTACAGCCTCGTAGTATTCTTCTTCTTTCTTTAGGCACTCTTCGCATAGAGGAATACCTACATAGATCATGATTTTCCCACACCTACGGCAGTTCCGAACATCGCGGTTCACACGGCTTCCCTCCTAGTGACGCAAGGTCCTCGCGACCGTCGCGCAGTAAACCTTCTCCGCCCCGAGTTTCTTGAGCACCCTGGCCGCCTCGTCCAGAGTGGCTCCGGTAGTTGTGACATCATCCACCAGGAGACATCTCTGACCTCGCAAGTTTAACTCGTGGTTTACGACCATCGATTCCTGCAAGTTCCCCCATCTCATTCTTCGTCCAAGATCGACTTGATGTGAGTAGCGTTTGTGGCGTGAGAGGATATCCAGAAGGGGTACCCCCAGGAGGTTCGAGACCTCCTTCGCCAGGTCCAGCGCCTGGTTGTAACCACGGCGGATGCGGCTTCCGGGTTCCAGAGGGATAGGGATTACCAGGTCCACGGGCAGAAACTCACCGGCTGCCCTGGCGACAAGCCAACCGAGCGGTCTCGAGAGCCACCTTTCACCCTGGTACTTCATCCTAATTATGGCGCTTTTCACGTGTCCGTCGTATATTGCCGCTGACCGTTGGCCGTCGAAGGTATAGAAGCACTTTTGACAGTCGCGGCACACCCTAAGGGGCGGCCTGAGTGGAGCCCCACATACCTCGCAGACCCACGACATTTGATGGGAAAGTTTGTCCAAGCAGGAATCACAGATACCGGGCCGGTCGTCAAGGGAGAAGGGGCTCTCCGCATCTTCCCGGTGGAAGAGGAGCCCCCCTCGCCGGGGCATAATCTCTCCGCAGAGAGCGCATTGAGAAGGCCGGCCGTATATGAGGTCCGCGAGCCGGTCGGCGAGCCGCTTCAAGCGAGACCATACTTCCATCCTCTTGACGGTCCCCAAGGCCTCCCTTCGTATTATCCGTTCATAGCATCTCGGTGAGTTGTGAGCGCTGCACCGTTATCCTTGTTCTACTGCCCTCATGAAAATCAGACAGTATGTGCTATACGACAAAAATCAGGTCGGGCTGCAGATCGTGAGCCGGTCCAACCAGCCCCTCCTCCAACAAGATTGCCTGGATTGCCTGCATTTCCTCGGAAAGCCCGCAAGGAGCTTCGATCTCAAGGCTCACCTCTACGTCCAACCCTCTCCAAACAGCAAGTTCCCACAAGAGGTATCGGACAAGTCCTTCCGCCAACTGAGGATAATCTCTTGCCTTTACGAGTATTTTGAGCCCGATTGGGCCTTCCCTCTTTGGACGACCGAGACTCGACAGAAGCTCTACGGCACTGAGGATCATGATTACCAAAAGCGCGATTTTCTGCGGTTGCATGCCGCCTCCCCCCGGAGCATTGTATGAAGATGCCCCGGGGGGAAGCTCAGTGGTCTAGACGTATTTCAGCAGTTCATCCTTGAGGTCCAGCCTCTCCCAGGGAAGATCGAGGTCGCTTCTACCAAAGTGTCCGTACGCCGATACGGCCTCATAAACGGGCTTTCGGAGATCCATCCGGTCGATTATGGCCGCCGGCCTGAAGTCCATGGACTTCGTAAGGGCTTCAAGAATCCGGTTGTCGGGGATCTTTCCGGTACCTTTGGTGTCAACGAATAGAGAAACCGGACGGGCCACACCGATTACATATGCCACTTGAACCTCGCACTCTTTGGCAAGGCCCGCGGCCACGATGTTCTTTGCTGCATACCGAGCGGCATAGGCTCCGCTGCGGTCCACCTTGGAAGGGTCCTTACCGGAAAAAGCGCCGCCGCCGTGCCTCGCGAACCCGCCGTAGGTGTCGACGATTATCTTGCGTCCGGTAAGCCCGCAATCCCCCTGAGGGCCTCCCACCACAAACCGTCCCGTGGCGTTAACCAGCACTCTTGTGCGGGAATCCATCATCCCCGGAGGTATGACGGGCTTTATCACGTGTGTAAGGACATCCTCACGCACCTCATCCAATCCAACGTCGCTCGCGTGCTGGGCTGAAACCACGACCGTATGCACTCTCACCGGCTTTCCATCAACATACTCGAGGGTTACTTGTGTCTTTCCATCAGGCCTCAGGTAAGGGATGGTGCCGTTACGCCTTACTTCGGCGAGCCTTCTGGCCATGATGTTGGCCAGGTATATCGGCATGGGCATGAAGACAGGAGTCTCGTCGATGGCGTACCCGAACATCATTCCCTGGTCGCCCGCGCCAAGAGTATCGGGCATTTCGCCCTCCTTGGATTCAAGGGATTTGTCAACGCCCAGGGCTATATCCGGCGATTGTTCTTCTATCGCCGTGAGAACAGCGCAGGTTTCCGAGTCAAAACCAAATTTCGCCCTTGTGTAGCCGATGTTTCTCAACGTGTTTCTCACTATCTGGGGCATATCCACATAACATTCGGTGGAAATCTCACCGGCCACCAGAACAAATCCTGTCTTGACCATACATTCACACGCTACTCGGGCCACGGGGTCTTTCTCGAGAATCCTGTCTAGTATTGCATCGGCGATGCGGTCGGCAACCTTGTCGGGATGCCCCTCGGTGACGGATTCCGAGGTAAACAGGCGCACCCCTTCTCCAATGGTGGGCATCGAGAACACCTCCCTCAACTTTCCGGCTTGCTTCGACTACTTGCTCCTGGCTCTTCGCTCTCACTTCTGCATGGCGAACAAGATGGTAGCCCTCGCTACCTCCTCGCCTTCCACAGTGACTGTCCCCCGCGCCCTGCCGATATTGAGGCGCATGGAGTCCATCGTTATCTCGCCCCTAAGTGTATCCCCCGGATTTACAGGCCGGCGAAATCGCGCGGATTCAACGCCTGCGAGATACGCCAGCTTTCCTTTAAACTCCTCTCTGGACAGGATGGCCAGGGCTCCTGTCTGCGCAAGCATCTCCAATACTATCACGCCCGGCAAGATAGGATGCCCCGGAAAATGCCCGCGGAGGATGGAAAGATCGTGGGGGACATCGTACTCTGCCACTGCGCCCTTCTCGGGGTCAATGGAGACAATTCTTGTGACAAAAAGAAAAGGCGGCCGGTGAGGGAGGATCTCCTCAGGGGCCGGGTACTTACTTGGATCCAACACTTACCATCTCCCGAACTGGCGACCCAAAAGGGGGCGCCGATTTTTCAAAGAGTCAGTCCGAGAGATGTTTCGACATGTTCTTGAACATTACCTTCGCCAGGCCGATCCCACCTGACCTTGCCCAGCTCTGGCCTATCGCTCCCTCGGCAAAGGCTCCAAACAGTCCAAGGTCCACACCGGATGACTTCTGCATTTCCTTCCATATCATTGACAGAAATACAGATTCAAAATCCTGGCATGTCTTATACAGTTTGGAGTCATTCTTCCCCCGGTCCGGCTCGGGGACATTTGCCGTTTGGATAGCGTTTTGAACCTTCACAGCCGGGACTCTCCTTCAGTAATCTCTTTCAACAGTCTGCTTGAGTACTACCCTTCAGTACGCGGCGTAAGCGCGGCGCTTACAAAAAAGCCTGGCAACTACTCTCCCTGGTTGGTCTCCTACCGCTTGACGTTGTTGGCGATGCCCCACATCTGGTCCGCCGTCTCAATGGTCTTTGAGTTGAGCTCAAATGCCCTTTGAGCCACTATCAGATTGACCATTTCGGTCACGATTTCAACGTTAGACGTCTCTATGTAGCCGCCTCGCAGGATACCTGCCCCGTCCTCTCCCGGGGTAAGGAGCTCCGGTTCACCGGACATGGGAGTGACTCTGAACAAGTTGCCTCCCGTAGCTTCCAGGCCCTGCGGGTTGGCGAATACCGCTATCTGGAGCCGGCCGAATTCCTCAAACACTCCGTCGACCCTGCCGAAGATTACGCCGTTTTCGGAAATCCCAAGGTCGGTAGCGTTCCTGGGGATCTCAATGGCCGTTCCGTCCGAGGTGACAACATACCCGGAGGCGTTCACCAGACGTCCCTGGGCATCCAACCTGAAAGACCCGTCTCTGGTATACGCCGTGCCGGCTACCGT
>DGDN01000028.1:0-30119 GCA_002385465.1 Candidatus Fermentithermobacillaceae bacterium UBA3951 | reverse complement strand
GTTCACGTTGGCCAGGTTGTTGGAGATGGTGTCAATAAGGAGCTGCTGGGAAGTCATCCCCGTAGCCCCAGTCCAAAGCGCTCTTAACATGCTCTATCCCCCGTTTCCTCTCCTACACGCGACCTACTCTCTCGACTGCCATGCCGAGGGTCTCGTCGTGGGATTGAATGGCTCTCTGCGCAGCCTCGTAGGCGCGCATGGCCGTTATCAGGCTCACCATTTCGATTACAGGGTCAACCGAGGACTTCTCCAGGGCTCCGGTTATAAGGACCGGATTATCCAGGAGCACGGGAGTGGTGTTGCCTGCGTTGAAAAGCGATGTCCCCTCCTTGGTGAGGGCGCTTTCATTGGCGAAGGTGTATGCATTCAGGGTGTCTACCACAACGCCGTCGCAGACGACGGCCCCATCTTCCCTAATGGCCCTTGACCTGTACTCGTTTACCTGGATCGGGCCGCCGCGGCCCAATACGCGGTATCCACCCAGGGTAAGGTACCCATCGGCTGACATCTCAAAGTCTCCACGCCTGGTGTACCGAGTGCCCGAAGGCGTCTCCACTGCAAAATAGACGCCGCCCGGAAGGGCGACGTCCATCAGTCCACCGGTATTCTCAATTGGCCCAACCGACCGCACTGTCTCAACATCGTGAACGACCGCGCCTGAAGACATTCCCCCGATAGCCTGCGGAAAGTCGTTTCCGCGAAACATCATGGTCAGGACGTCGTGAAAGCTCGAAAACACGATTGTGTCCCTATTGTAGGCGGCGGTATTTACATTAGCCAGGTTGTTTGCAATTACTTCTTGGTTTGTAACCTGGGCACGCATCGCAGTGACGCCCGAAATGATGCCTCGAAGCATCGATATCTCTCCCCCCATCTAGATATCGGAGGTTTGAGACGAGAGTTAAGCTAAGAGTTGAGAAGGGCTAGTCTCTGCCCGCCATCCTGCGCTTTCGTCCGTAGACATTTAACTGTTCCAGAGCCGTCTTGGTGCCTGCGGCAACACAGGATACCGGGTCTTCGGCGACGTGGACGGCCACCCCAGTCTCGCGCCGGATGGACTCATCAATGCCTTTGAGTAGAGCCCCGCCGCCGGTCAGCACTATACCGTGCTCGATTATGTCCCCCAGGAGCTCCGGAGGAGTCTTGTCCAGGACACTTCGGACCGCTTGCGCAATTATAGCCAGAGGATCGCTCATGGCTTCGCGCACTCCCCATGAGTCCAGCACGAGACTGCGCGGCATCCCTGAGACCAGGTCGCGGCCCCTTATCTCCACTTCTGTCTTTTCGGTGGGAAACGCCGAACCCACTGCCATCTTGGCTTTCTCAGCGGTCTGCTCGCCGATTATGAGGTTGTACTCTCTGCGGACATAACGGACGATGGCATCGTCAAGCGCATCCCCGCCGACCCTGGTTGATGCCTGAGTCACCATCTCGCGCATAGACAGGACGGCAATATCCGTGGTGCCCCCGCCGATGTCCACAATCATGTGCCCGGAAGGCCCGTCAATATCCAACCCGGCACCCAGGGCCGCCAGGAGCGGTTCCTCAAGAATATGGACGTTGCCGCCTCCTGCTTCCTTGCCCGCCTGCAAGACCGCCCTGCGCTCCACATGGGTGACTGACGCGGGAACTGCGATCAATAGCTCTGGCTTAGTGGGTGGGAACCACGGAACGCTTTGTCTTACGAAATGGCGAAGCATGGCCAGAGTCACATCGTAGTCGGTGATGACTCCCCCTCTCAAGGGGCGGACCGTAACGATGGTCCCTGGAGTCCGTCCCAGCATCCTTTTGGCCTCATTACCGACTGCGATGATCTTGTTCGTGGACACTTCTTTTGCGACAACGGAAGGTTCTCTCGTTACGATTCCCAAGCCTCGCACGAAAACAAGGACCGAACAGGTCCCCAGATCGATCCCGACGCGTCTACCCATCGGTATGCACTCCTCAAGAATCGAAGGCCCGAAGAACCAGCAGGTGGCTTCCCCGGGCTATATCGTCGTTCTCTTGGAGTGCCGTTAGAGGATTGTTGCAGTAATTGTTAAAGGGCTTGTTAGAGCGCTTGTTCGGCCTGTTCGGCTTGATACTTCCTCCTCGTGGCTTCACCCCCTCTTATGTGGCGTTCTGCTTTATTCATGTCAAGAACCTCTCGGACCAGCTTGGCCAGTTGCGGGCGGATCTTGGGCAGCCGGTCGGTAACATCCTTATGGACAGTGCTCTTAGACACGCCGAACGAACGCGCGGTCTCCCGAACCGTGGCGTGGGTCTGACCTATGAATTCGCCTATCTCAATCGCACGCTTCCAAATTACGTCGTTCATGGCAGGGCCCCCTCGCTGCGTCTTACGCTAATATGTCTATGCTCTAGTGCTGAGTTAATTCGGTCGGTGAAGCGCAAACCTCACAGTGTGGCGAAACAGAGTGGCGATGGGCAAGGGGCCATGCTTCGAACCGCCTGAAATCACGGAGCGGCCGAAGCGCTCGTTGGGTAGCGCGGTACGGCGATTCGGCTGCGTTTCTATGGCGTCAAGTACTTCGTCACCATGACAGCCTCGTCGTTTACCTTGGCGGCGAAGTAAAACGTTGTGCCGTCCGTTCGAGCGATCTCCTCACCCTGCTTCACTGTGTCACCAACGCCTAAGATGCACCCAGAAAGCCGTCCGTATTCAGTGGTCATCCCGCCAAGATGCTCCAGGGTGACGACGGTACCGAGGTCCGGGTCTATGCGGACCGATACGACTTTGCCGGACATGGACGCGGTTACGGGAGTGCCGGGGTTAACGGCGATCTCAACGCCGGGAAAATAGCGCCACTCTTCCATGTAATCCGAGAAGACCCACCTGGGTTCGGCTACGATCTCTCCCTGGACCGGCCATGTGGGAGATTCGGCGCCCGTACCGGAGGCGGGCTTATCCTCGTTCATAATTGGAACTGCCGCTTCCTCCGGACTGCTCGTCGTGGACACTGTGCCACCGTTCGGTGCCTGAGGTGCTTCCTGCATCTCGGGTGTCTGCGCTACGGTCTCGTCAGATGCCGCGGGCGTTGTGGCGTGAACGGTGCTTGGTGTGGGAGAAGAAGGCGAGTCTTCCGAACTCGCGGATGCACCGCCTTCGCTGACGGGAAGCGCGGGTTCCTGGGCCTCGCTCGTTCCGGGGAGCGAGGCGTACTCCGGTTCGGGTCGTTCCCTGCCCTTGTAACCCAGGTAAAGGCCTGCGACGAGGAGCACTACGCAGTACGCGCCGATTATCGCGGCCCTGAGGATCGCCTGCCATCTGCGTTCCGCATTCGCCCGCCTCCTGTACCAGCGGGACGAACCGTTGCAGGACGCGCCGTTCCCGGACGGTTTGTTTATGTCCATTGAGATACCCCCCAGCTGGTATGGTTGCCATAATATGGGCGGGATATACGCAGGTCAGGCGCCAGACATTCGTGACAGGTCTTGTCCTAATGCACGCGGCTCTTAGATGTATGGTGAAGGTCTGGCTATCGCCTTCGCTCATGGTGTTGCTTGAGGTAAGGAATGCAGTTGATCCCACGGTCTCCGCAGCCTCTCAGTGTACGACGGGAACCGCTAATGAAATCGCTAACAAAACCAAGCGGTCTCGCTTCGCGTGCTTTCATGTGCAGGAAGAATCAGGGTGCTCCGGTTCTCCCGGTACGACCGCGAACTGTTGGAGGGAGACTCTCTCCCGTCAGAAGGTCCAGGAACTGCGTTTTCTGTTCCACAACTACCCATGACCGTCGACAACAGCTATTCCTCGAATATCGCGGTGACCTTGGTACCCGGGAAGTAGTAGCTGAGGATTTCACTGTAGCTGCGGCCCTGTTTGGCCATGCCGTCGGCTCCGTATTGACACATGCCCACTCCGTGTCCGTAACCTTTCACCTGAAATACGGCGTTGTTTCCGCGAATCGCCCAAGACAGGTTAGTGGAGCGCAGACCCAGAGCCATCCGGAACTCGAGACCGCGGATACGCTCTCCACCGACAAGTACTTCCTTGATCCTGCCGGTCGGTGAAACCTGCGAGACGACGGGAAAACCTCCTGATGCCAACGTAGAAACGGGTACGGACACACCAAGGCCTCCCAGGGCAGAGGACACCTTCGAGAGGGGAATCGTCACTGTTTGCGGGTTATAGTAGGGCGAATGGCTACAAAAATCACATGTGACGCTTTGGAGGTAGGGAAGATCTTTGATCCACACATCCTTTGACGCCTCAGTCCTGCCTCCACATGTTGAATGGAACACTACTTCGGCCGGAGAGGCGTTATACGTGAGGATGAGGCCGCGGGTCTCCTCGACAGCCCTTTCGATTTTCGGCCAGTTGAGCCACCAGCCTACTGCGCCCCACCGCTCTTTGAGCTCTTCAACCGGCGCCCATGCCTGGTCCTGGCGGTAGTCCGAAGTCACGTCGGCATCTTGGCGTGTTGGAGCGCCTCCCAAGATGCGCATTTTGCGGGAAGCGTAAGTCCGTGCCAGTACGGCCTGGGCCTTGAGGGCTTCCAGGCCAGCTGAAGCAGGCATCTCGCAAGCCACAACGCCCTTTACGTAGTCTTCCAAGTCGAGCCTTACAACGGTCCCTTTCTCTGCATGATAGACGTCGATGCGGAGGATGGGGTCGGCTCCTTGAGGACGGGTAGGGAAGACCGGTCCCTGAGGGCGAGGTCCCGGGAGCCCAAGATATACGCCAAAGACGAAGAGCAGGAAGTAAAGGATCCGTTTCAAGCGCCGTACCTCCTCGTGACGCTTGATAATATGGCTGATAGGAAACGATTATGACTTCAACTCAGAGCGCTTAATGGGGTAATGGAATTAGCTTCACGCGAACATGCGTTTGTTGTTATCTTCCTGTCAGGGAAGTAAGAAGGGACTCATCGTTGAGGAGTAGAACCTCCTAGGCGGGAGGAGAGTAAGTGGTGGTAGCCACCCAACCCAAGATCTTCCGAGATCCAGTTCATGGCTTCATTAGTCTGCCTCGAGATACAGTACTTCGCATTGTGGACACTAAGGAGTTCCAGAGGTTGAGGCGTATTCGCCAATTAGGCACTACATCACTCACGTATCATGGAGGAGAGCATAGTCGATTTGCACACTCATTAGGCGTCTATCACCTGTTCCGTAGTATCATTGACCGCCTGGAATCGATCGACAGGTGCCCTTGCTCTGAAGAAATTCTGGCCGGCGAACTGGCGGCTCTACTTCATGATGTGGGGCATGGCCCGTTCTCTCATGCGTTGGAGGGGAAGCTCACGGGAAAGGGCCATGAGGAATGGACGATCGAAGCGATCACCTCAGAAGAATCAGGCATCTTCTCTGTCTTGAGGGAGATAGATTCGAGTCTGCCCGAAAGAGTAGCAAGCATAATACGCGGTGGTCCAACAAGCATGCTCTGTCACCACATCATCTCCAGCCAATTCGATGCGGACCGGATGGACTATCTTCTCAGGGATGCGCTGGCAACAGGCAACTCGATCGGAAGGTTTGACGTCGACAGGGTCCTTGCCACTCTCGACGTACAGCAGAATCAGCTGGCGTTCGGAGATCAGTATCTGGCAGAACAATTCATATTCGCAAGGTACTTCGCATACTGGCAGATCTACTTTCATAAGACTACCAGGGGCTTTGACATACTACTCCAGGCAATATGGAAGAGAGCAAAATGGCTAAGCGCAGAGGAAAAACTCGATGTCTGTCCAAACTCTATGAAACCGTTTCTTGGTGACAAGGTGTCACTTTCAGAGTATCTGGCCGTTGACGACCAGGATGTCATACAAGCAGTGAAGGAATGGGCGGGTTCCGAAGATAAGGTGCTCAGTGACCTATCAGGTCGCTTCCTATACAGACGTCCGTTCAAGTGCGTAGAAACCACTTCTCGACCGGACATAAGTGAGATCGCAAAAGAAGTGGTATACAAGCAGGGGTATAAGGAGACCGATTACTATGTCTTTCTTGACACTCCTTCCACCGTGCCATACTCATACTATACGGTAGTCGAAGAGGAAGAAGATGAAAGACCTCTCATCCTGGTGTTGGATCGCTCTACCGGAAAGTATGTGGAGATATCAACAATCTCGGCTGCTGTCAGGTCGGTGGCTGGCCAAAGGATAACGAAAGTTCGCGTCTACCTTCCTGACGAGGATTGCCGCAGGATCTTTCGAGAAAAACTGAAGTAGGAGGGACACGTGTGTTTGAGAACTACGCCGAAGTGCTTAGGCTTATTGACTTCGCAGGTGGCAGCATCGCCGGACGGAAGAAGCTTCAGAAGATGGTCTTCCTCGCCCAGCAAAGGGGTTGGCCCTTCACTGAAGTGTTCAGGTATCACCTATATGGTCCCTTCTCGGAACAGCTGGCCATTGAGATAGAAGAAATGAAGGCTTTCGGGTTTGTAACCGAAGAGAAACAAGCGGGCCAGGGAAGCGCACTTTGTTGCTCACTGACGCAGCAAGGTCGTAGCCTTCTCGAGAAGTACGCGAATCCTGCTCTTTCGCCTATGTTCAAGCATCTTATCGCGGAAATGAGTCAACTTGACTCTCGAACCCTTGAACTTCTGGCAACTGTGTTTTTCCTCCTGAAATGCCATGTGTCAACAGATGAAATGCTCGATTCGATCAAGAGCCTAAAGCCCGACCGAGACTATACTGAGGCAGAGGTCGACAAGGCGATCTCCTTCTTACGTGAGGAAGGCTTCTTAGAGGGACTCCCAGTAAGCTGATGGTAGCGAACCGCACCCTATGATTTGGCGTAGGACCGTTTTGGAATCCCGCTCTCCTCAATGTCCGCGCCGAGAAGACGCAGCTTGGTGGCGAAATCGCTGTATCCTCTGTATATGTGCTCGGTGCCGAAGATCTCGCTCTGGCCCTCGGCGGCAAGGGCGGCCAGTGCCAGACAAGCCCCTGCCCGAAGATCCGTGGCTTGAAGAGAAGCACCGCTCAGCTTTGGCACTCCTTCTACAATCGCGTTTGAGTCTTCGATCTTGACCTTGGCGCCCATGCGGATAAGCTCTTCGGCGTGGTTAAAGCGATTTTCGAAAACCGTTTCCGATATGAGACTCGTGCCCTGTCCGAGAGCCAAGAGGGACATAAAAGGAGCCTGTACATCGGTGGGAAACCCCGGGTAGGGAAGCGTCTTGATATTGACCGGGGCTGGCCTTGAGGGCATCTCGATTTCAACGGATCTAGGGCCCTCAAGTAGATATGCGCCGCACTCTTTGAGTTTGGCAAGCACCGACCTGATATGAGTCGGGATTACGTTTTCGACCATCACTTTGCCCCGCGTAATGGCCCCCGCGATTAGATAAGTAGAAGCTTCGATCCTATCGGGGATTATGCTGTAGCGGGTGCCGGTAAGTTTCTTGACACCCTCCACCTTCACGCGTGAGGTACCCGCTCCGGTCACCTCGGCTCCCATTGAGTTCAGGAAGTTTGCGAGGTCGACAATCTCGGGTTCCTGCGCTGCATTCTCAATCACGGTAACGCCTTCGGCTCCAACGGCGGCCATCATTATGTTCTCGGTGGCGCCGACCGATGGGACGTCAAGGTAGATTTCGGCTCCCTTAAGCTTGTCGGCGCGGGCTTTCACAAAACCGCCTTCCACAGAGATCTCGGCCCCCATGGCTTGGAATCCCTTGAGGTGGAGGTCAACCGGCCTTTGGCCGATGGCGCATCCTCCGGGAAGAGGCACCGAAGCAACACCCAGGCGGACGAGCAGAGGCCCCATAATCAAGAACGAAGCCCGCATCATCCTCACCAAGTCGTAGGGGGCTTCGTTTCTTAGCCGCTTACCGGGATTGATAAGGACCGAATTGCCCCTTACACGCACCGATGCGCCAATGGATCTAAGTACATTGGACATGGTCTCAACATCCCGGAGATGCGGCACGTTATCGATTATGGAAATATCTTCTGACAAGATCGCGCCTGCCATGATGGGCAGCGCGGCGTTCTTGGCTCCGTCACACCTGACTGTTCCCCGTAAGGGCTTGCCACCTCGTATTAATAGACTCAAAGATACCGGCTCCTCATGTCCGCCCAGAAGGCTTTGATTGGAACTTCATTTGGCAAGCTCACTCGAAGCTGAGAACTCACTTTGGACTTCGACTTCGAACTACTTGAACTTAAATTCAGGGCCCAGAACACTTATCGAAAAAACCTAACTTTCGAAAAGTGATTCCGACTTTACTTCGTTAATTTCTTCAATCCGGTGTTCTATTCTCTCTGCCTGCCTTTAGTCTCTACCTTGCTTCTTGCCATGATGCCCGGAAAAAATGGTGTCCTATTAGCAATCCAGCCACTCATCAGCCTTTTTGAATACTCTCAGTGTGCCCTTACGATATCCTTGACCTTCATGAGCCTGGACGCGTTGGCCCGGTCCATTTCCTCAAGGCGCATTTCAACGCTTTTGACGGCGGCTTCCAGCTCAGGGATGAGTATATATTCCAGGGCGTTTACCCTTCTTCTGGTCCTCTCTATCTCATCGGCCAAAAGCTGGATTTTACGTTCAACTTCCGATAGCTTCACGAGCAGGGGAAGGATGCCCTGAAACTCCTTGATTGCATCGTCAAGGTCCGACGAGGTTGATGCCAGCCCGTACGGAGGAATGCCCAGGTTCACCGCGCGCTTTCTGGATTCCCCGGGCGCACCTCGCTGAGATGCTCCCGGCGCGGCTTCTGGCATCGCTCCCAACGCCGCCCCTTCGGTCCTTTCTTCGCCTTCCTCCCCGGCTCCCCGGATATCCATTTCGGGGACGACGACGTTCATGATGCGCCTGTAGCTTATGGACACTTCTTCGGGTCCACTTGACGCCATGAGCGCTTCCTCGAGAACCGGCGGGCTGAGAAGTGCCCGCGCCTGGGCGAAACTCCTGTAAGCCGCGCTGAGTCGCCTCTCGAGCTCTTTGCGAAGCCGCTGGTTCTCATGAACGATGGCCATGAACTCCTTCATGAGCTGGTCCCGCTTATCCTTAAGGAGCCTGTGGCCCCGGGCGGCCATCCTTACCCGGTTCTTTAGCCTCGTAAGCTCCTGACGGGTAGCGCTAACCCTGAGTTCCAAAGCCCCGTCTCCTTCCTATTCGGCCGCCGGGGCGGCGCCTTCGGATATCCTGGGTTTCAGGTACTTCTCGGCGTTTCTGTCGGAAATACGTTTGAGCTCGCTTATGGGCAGCATGGTCATGAGGTCCCAACCGATATCCAGGGTCTCGGCAATGGACCTGTTTTCGTTGGCTCCCTGTTTCACGAACCTGGCTTCAAACTCATCGGCGAACTTGAGGAACAGCTTGTCTGTTTCGCTGAGGGCCGCTTCGCCCAAGACAACCGAGAGCTCCCGGGCTTCTCTACCACGGTCGTAGGCATCCGAAAGCTGGTTCAAAACGTCTGCGTGGTCTTCGCGAGTCTTGTCCTTTCCGATACCTTTGTCCTTTAGCCGCGAAAGGGATATGGAGATGTTGATGGGCGGGTAGATGCCCTTCTTGTGAAGCTCCCGCGACAAGATGATCTGACCCTCGGTGATGTAACCGGTGAGGTCGGGGATCGGGTGAGTCTTGTCGTCTTCCGGCATAGTCAGGATCGGGATCTGGGTGATTGAGCCCTTTTTCCCCTGTATCCGGCCTGCGCGCTCGTAGATCTGAGAGAGGTCGGTGTACATGTACCCCGGATAACCGCGCCTGCCAGGTACTTCCTTTCGGGCCGCAGAGACCTCCCGGAGCGCCTCGGCGTAGTTCGTCATGTCGGTTAGAATTACAAGCACGTGCATCTCGAGTTCAAAAGCAAGGTACTCTGCAACGGTAAGGGCCATACGCGGAGTCGCGATTCTCTCGATAACCGGGTCGTTGGCGAGGTTTATGAAAAGCACTGCCCTGTCGATGGCACCTGTGCGGCGGAAGTCTGTCATGAAGTAATCGGCTTCCTCGAAAGTAATGCCCATGGCAGCGAAGACAACGGCGAAGGGCTCGCTCCCCGTAAGAACGGTGGCTTGGCGAGCGATCTGCGCCGCCAGCTGGGCATGGGGTAGGCCGGCGCCTGAAAACACGGGAAGCTTCTGGCCACGGACCAGCGGGTTCATGCAGTCAATACCCGAGATGCCTGTCTGGATGAACTCAGACGGGTATGCCCGGGCAAACGGGTTGATGGGGCTGCCGTTAATGTCCAGCCTCTTCTCGGGAATGATTTTGGGACCCCCGTCGATGGGGTTCCCTGCCCCGTCGAAGATCCTTCCCAGGATGTCAGGGGATACGGGGATCTCCAGAACCTTCCCGAGGAATCTCACCTTGGACCCCGTAACGTCCAGTCCCGAAGTTCCCTCGAATATCTGGACAAGGGCTCTGCCGGTAGAGGCTTCCAAGACGCGTCCCCGCCGGATCTGTCCGTCTCTCGTCTCTACCTCCACAAGCTCATCGTAGTGGACCTCGCGGACTTGTTCCACCACTACGAGGGGCCCTGCTATTTCTGATATGGTCGTGTATTCCAACGGCATCCCAAATTCCCCCAATGCCTTCTTTATCTCCTGTCCTTAACGCCTGCTAATTCTGCCTCGATCTCGGCCGAAATGGCCGCCATAATGCGCTGGTGGGTGGCGTCCCACTCTTCTTCGGGAGTAACTCGCGCCCGGGCTATCTGCTCCTTGACCGGCAGAGAGGTTATCCGTTCGATACGGATCCCCTCATCGAGGGCCTCGAGCGCCTTGTGGTGGAGCGTCAGGATAGCCTGAAGTATTCCGTACTGTTTCCTCTGAGAGCAGTAGGTATCCACCTCATGGAACGCGCTTTGGTACAAGAAGTCCTCGCGGAGCGACTTGGCGGTGTCCAGGATCATCCTCTGCCTAGGCGACAGCGAGTCAATACCGACCAGACGCACGATCTCCGATAATTCGGCTTCCTCTTGGAGTATTGACATGGCTTCGTCCCGCATCTCGGGGAAATCGGGCCCTGCGGTCGCCCTGAAATACTCATCTAGCCTTTCGGTATACAAAGAATAACTGGTGAGCCAGTTGATTGCCGGGAAGTGCTTCCTCGCGGCGAGCCTGTCGTCCAGGCCCCAGAAAACCTTGACGATACGCAAAGTGGCCTGGGTGACGGGCTCAGAGAGGTCGCCACCCTGAGGCGACACTGCGCCGATAACCGACACCGCGCCTTCGGTATCGCCCTGGCCCAGCACCTTGACCCGCCCGGCCCTTTCATAGAACTCGGCGAGCCTTGAACCCAGGTACGCGGGATATCCTTCTTCGCCGGGCATCTCTTCGAGACGGCCAGAGATCTCACGCATGGCTTCCGCCCAGCGAGATGTGGAGTCGGCCATGATGGCCACGTCGTAACCCATGTCGCGGTAGTACTCCGCGAGGGTGATCCCCGTGTAGATAGACGCCTCACGCGCAGCTACCGGCATATTCGAGGTATTGGCGACAAGCACGGTCCGCTCCATAAGAGGCCTGCCGCTGCGCGGGTCCTTGAGCTCGGGGAACTCAAGGAGGACGTCTGTCATCTCGTTTCCGCGCTCGCCGCACCCGACGTACACAATGATGTCGGCGTTGGCCCACTTTGCCAGCTGGTGCTGGATTACCGTCTTCCCGCTCCCGAAAGGACCGGGAACGCAGGCCGTGCCGCCTTTGGCTATGGGGAAGAAGGCATCGATGACCCTCTGCCCTGTTACGAGCTGTTCCTTGGGCGGGAGCTTCTCCAAAACCGGCCTGGACTCACGGACCGGCCACCTCTGCCTCATGGCAACGGGTATCTCGTTCCCGCCGGCTTCCAGCACGGCGACGGTCTCAACAACGGTGAAATCTCCTTCATTGATGCTCTTTACGGTAGCCTCCGGCACCGACGGAGGGACCATCACCCTGTGCTCAACGAGAGGGGTTTCTTGGACCACGCCGAGGATCGTCCCGGCAGACACTCTGTCGCCCGGTTTCACTCTCGGCACGAAGTGCCACTTCTTCTCGTGGTCTAGCCCTGGGACCTCAAGACCTCTCGCGATATAGCTTCCCGCCATACTTGCGATGACGTTGAGGGGCCTTTGGATTCCGTCATAAATGGCACCTATAAGGCCGGGTCCGAGCTCGACGGAAAGAGGCGCTCCCGTTGAAACCACCGGCTCCCCGGGGCCCACGCCGGAAGTCTCCTCGTAGACCTGGATGGAGGCGGTATCGCCCCTAAGCTCGATAATCTCTCCAACGACCCCCATGGTCCCGACTCGCACCACGTCATACATGCGGGAGCCGGCCATGCCCGAGGCTATCACCAGGGGCCCGGATACTTTCGTTATCTGTCCTTTCACCTGGGTAGTAGACACAGCCGCATCATTCCTCTCCCTTGAGCAGGATGTTGGCTCCAACTGCCCGCTCGACTCTTTTCTTCAAAAGCTCCATCCCAAGCCCTCTCGGCCGCCGGGCGTCGGGCAAAATGGTTACGACCGGTTTCGGCTTCTCATAGAGCGGCCGGAGCTCTTCTTTCAACATCTCGGCCATCTCCTCGGTCACAAGGAGCACCGCGAAATCATCTTCCAAGATCTTGCCCAGTTTTTCTCTGGCCTCGCGGGCGTCGTCTGCCGCAAAGGCAACGGCTCCAGAGGCTTTGAACCCGAGCACCGCATCTCTTTGACCCAAGACAGCCACTTTAGACATAAGGCTCACGCAACCTCTCGGCTATCTCCTGCGCGGGCAGATCGGACTGTTTGCCGGAAAGGATTACCCTAAGGTTCTTGACTTCGGATTCCTTGGCGAAAAGATACCCGAACACCGGCTCGGGGCCGATGGAATAGTACCTTGCCGACCTAACCACGCCCATTAGTGCATTGTCGCATGCCCTCTCCCACTTGGTGAGGGATTCTCCCTTCTCCGCAGTCCGGGCCCCGGCAGCCGCCAGGTCGCCCCAAGGAGTGCCCTTGAAAACCGACTGCATGCCAAGGAGCCCGTCCCTGTACGCGCTCAGTATCTTGTGCGAAGGGATATCGCCTCCGGGGAGCACAACCTCCTGGAACACCGCCGGATCGAGGCCCATCCTGAGTCCCCGCAAAGACATGCGCAGGTTGAGAAGGTCTACTTCGGCCCTCTGAAAGCCCCTGAGTCCCGGGTAGCCGTACCGCTTGAACACCTTCGAGAACCAGGCATAGAATCCGCGGTCAATCAGGCTGTCGACTCTTAAGGAGAGAAGCCCTTCCTGGGTGGTCGCACGGTTTTCTTCGATAAGCTCGACCGCCTGCGCGTAAGTTTGTCCAAGCGCGTCACAGAAGGAAGCGATCTCCTTCTTGTTAATCGATAGGCCGAAAAGCCTCGCGGCCTCGGTAGAGATCTCGCCCGGCTCAAGGCTAGGGTCCAAATTCCCCATGGATGAAAGGGCTTCTTTATCCAACGGAACACCCAGCTGGACCGACTTTGCCCGCACTTTCAAGTTGTGGAAATCGTTTCGCGCCCGGTAGGCAACGATGATCATTGGCTCGGGAGAGATCTGGAGGGCGTACCTGTAAGCCTCTGAGAGGGCCTCGATCAGAGCGTTTCCGTGTTCGGGTGGACTGGCCGATGCGACGAACGGCCCGTAGTAGCTGTCTCGAAGGGCCAGAAGGGCACGCTCCAAGTCTCCGGCCTCGACGAGCCGCATGAGGTCGGCGCGAGACAGGATCTCCCTCTCCCTCACTCTAATGTGGCCGACGGCACTGGCCCAGGCAAATTCGTTCAACGTCTACCCACCTTTGGCGTAGGCGGCCTCTTACTCTCCTTCTCCGAAGAGCGTCTTGGCCACCTCGATCTCCAGTTCGTCCTCAAATCTCTTCACAAGGGCCGGGAATGTGCTGTTCAAAGACACGCCGCCGCTCCTTAGGATATATCCGCCCCCAAGGGAACTCCCGGCGAACTCCACCTTCACGGCTCCACCTCTGCCCTGTGAAGAGAGTCTCTTGTTAAGTTCCACCTCGAAATCGGGCCCCAGCCGCTCGCGGTCTTCGGGCCCCAAAACCACCGTTTCGCTACCTTCGGCCGAACGGGCCAATGACTCCAGGATGAGTTCTCTGTACTCTCCGGGCGGCATAGAGGCGAGCGCTTCCCCGGCCTTGGCGAAGACCCCTTCAATAAGCAACTGCTTTTCCCTGAGGATGGCTTGCCTTTGCTTTGCAGCGGCTCTCGTCTTCGCCGCGGCCTCGATCTTGGCGGCTTCGGTTTCCGCGACGCTCAGGATACCCGCCGCCCGCTCCTGGGCTTCTGCGCGCACTGCGTCAACACGCCGCTTAGCGCGAAGATTGGCGTCATCCAAGATCTCTTTTGCGGTTTCCTCCGCCCGGTTTCGTATCGTTGTGAGGATATCCTCAAGAGGCATCGAGACGGCCCCCTAAACATTGACCGCGAACATGATCAAGAGGACCGACGCAAGAAGTCCAAGAACCGCGTAGGTCTCAACCATAGCTGGCATGATGAGGGCTTTACCCGATTCCTCAGGGTGCTTAACTACGATATCCATGCCGGCCAGAGAAACCTTGGCCTGCCAGATACCTGAGAGGAGGCATGAGATGGCGACCGGGAGGCACGCGAAGATGAACTGCCATCCCTGGGTGATGTCCAGTGGCAAGACGCCGGAGAACCCGCCCATCTTGAAGATGGCCAAGAAGCCAACTAGGAACCCGTAGATGCCCTGGGTGCCCGGAAGAGCCTGGAGCAGCAAGAGGCGCCCGAACTTCTCGGGATCTTCAGAAGTGATCGCCGCGGCCTTTTCTCCGGTTATTCCCGTACCGATAATCGACCCGATTCCGCTCACAAAAACTGCTATTCCTGCACCCACCAGGGCAAGGCCGTTCCCTCCGAGAGCAGGACCAAAGAACACCCCTATCGCAAGGGCCACCAGAATAATGGCCATACCTGCTGCAAACCAGACGTTAGCATTACCTCCGAACAAAACCGACCCCTCCTGACTTTTGCTCATTCCTTAATCAACAGCTTGAACAGAAACATTTTCGCTCACGCGCTTAAGAGGCCTGAACGGTGTACCTCCCCCCTCGAAAAACTTGGTGAAGAACTCGACAAACTGAAGTCGCCCCGCATGTATGAAGCTTCCGAGGACGTTGATGACGAGGTTGAAAATATGTCCTCCGGCCAAGATCACCGGCACCAGGACCCAGCCGACGTACGGGATCATGCCTGATACGAGCTCGGATATCTTGTTTACCACGACACCGATGATGGCGCTGGCAAGCCCCAAAGCCAGGAGCCTCGAGTACGAAAGGGTATCGGAGAAGTACGACACTATACCGTACAGGCCGTAGATTCCCGAGAACGGCTTGAGGAGTATGTTCTTCTGGCCTCTTGACGCGCCGTACATGACCATGAGGGCCCCTACTACCATGATGTAGAAGGGGATCTGGCTCCGGATCATGCCGGCCTTAGAGAGCACCCAGAGGACGAGCCCGGGCAGGAACACAACCCATGAACCCGACGACCATATGCCGTCCGCATAGTCACCTTGCCTGAAGCTAGACAGCATCTTGACGCCGATTCCAACCCATATGTGGATGATGCCGAAGCCAAACGAGACGAGCATCATGGTAAGCGGGTCTTCAATGGGGTTAAGAAGCGCAAGATTGGAGAAGAACCTTTCGATGGCCGTGCCCGGCAAGAACACGGAGAAGAGGTCCGCCATCCAGCTGTTGGTCGCCGCTCCTGCCAGCAAGGTGGAAATCCCCGAATACATAAGGAGGCGAGGCAGCTTGTCTGCCGGATACTTTAGTCCCTGGCTCTTTATGAACCACCAAGATCCGATGGTGAGAAGTATCCCGTAGACGGCGTCGCCCAGACATATCCCGAAGAACAGCCAGAAGAACGGCGCCAAGAACGGGGTTGGGTCGATTTCATCGTACTTGGGGAAGCCAAAAATGTTCGTGATGACCTCAAAGGGCGCTATTATCGGGTGGTTCTCGAGAAGGACCGGGACATCGTCGCCGGGAGAAGGATCTTCGGCCACAAGCTCCATCTCCGTGAACTCTTTGAGCCCGTCTTCGAGTGCCTGAAGGTCCTTCTCTCTCACATACCCTTCGATGACCAGCGTAAAAGCCGTTCTGGGCACGGTGCGGCTCAGCCGTTCCAGGTTCTCTTTGTCCAGGTAGTAGTCAATTAGAGCCATGACGTCCAGCATGGAAGAAGAAAGCTCGCGGTCTTCGGCTATGATGCCGTCTTTTTCCTCCCCGAGCTCCCGGATCCTCGCCTCAAGCGCTTGAAGCTTGTCTTTCACCGTCGCGCCTTCAACACGGGACTCTTTGAAAGTCACTACGCGGCCGCCCAGGGTCGCCACAAGCGAGGAAACGTCGGCGAAAGAAGCACCGTAGACAATAAGCCATACCCCGGATTCTGAGCGTTCTTCCCACAGCACTTCGTGGAAAACCGGCCCGAAAGCACTCCCTTCCTGAAGCTTCGCCAAGACCGAGTTGGGGAACACCGCAAGAACGCTGTGGCAAAGCTCCGTGGGCCCCACCATGTCAAGAGGGATGTCCAGGGAACCCCAAGGCGAGAGGGCCCTCGATTCTTCGCGGAGCCTTGAAAGCTCCTCGGCTATCTCCTCCAGACGTTTTTCATGAGCCTTGGCCTTATCGTACACTGCCTCTACGTCATAACCGGCCGTGAGCTGCCTGAGCGAGTTCAGAGAGACCTCCGGCTTCTTGCCGGTAAAACCGTCTATGAACGACCGCTTAACGGGAGCGTACTTCTCGAAGTAGTCCCTAAGATATTGAAGTCTCGAAAGGGAGTCTGAAATATCTTCGGGTATCTCGAGAGGTTCCGGCGCCGGTACGTCTTCTACCTCATCGTCCACCCCCAGAAACCTGGGCCTTGACGACTCGGCGGTTATGTGGAAGATCCCAAGGTCGCGGAGGCGCTCAAATATGGGTCCCCTGAGCTCCTTGGTGGCGTATATGGTGATTTTCTTCATCCTTGCAACGGCCATGACCACGCCGGATGCGCCCGGTGGCGCCTTCTTACCGGCTCCCTCCCTATAAGGCCTTCTTGACCTTGGAAACTATCGTTTGAACCGCATCTTGAAGCCTGGAGCCGTAAGTTTCCCTGAGAGACGCGATCTCTTTCTCGGCCTCTTCGAGATATGTTTTCTCCAGGGCTTGAGAAGATGCAGAAGCGCTATCGAGCAAGGACTTGGCTTTGGACTGGGCATCCTCGACGGCTTCCTGGAGGAGGCGTTCGGCCTCTTTATCGGCTGCGGCCAGTATTTCCTTAGCCTTAGTTCTGGCGGATTCTACAATTTCTGCGGCTTTTCGCTCGGCTTCAAGGATCGCGTCCAGTTCCTTCTTGGCCATGTAAACGCCACGGGACCGGTCCCATCGTTGGTTGGGCCGGCCCGGACCCCCCTCCTCTTTTGAACGTCTTGCTACAAAACACCTGCTATGCGGAAACGGTTGGTACCGCCGGACACTTCCTTCTTACGACTCTAGAAAACGTGTACTACCGCCCTGTAGACTACAACAAGTGTTCTTCTATTCTCCCGCGGAAAATTCCTCCGGGCGGTCTTGCGCTAGTCCATACCTGAACATAATGGCCTTAACGATCCGTTCGGATGCGCGCCCGTCCCCGAAAGGATTCTTTACCTGCGACATCCGTTCGTACCTTGCCCTATTGTCCAACAAATCGAAAGTCGTGTCTACTATTGTCTCTATATCTGTCCCCACGAGCAGGGTAGTTCCGGCCCTCAGTGCCTCGGGGCGTTCGGTCTTCTCCCTGCAGATCAAAGTGGGAACTCCCAGGGAAGGAGCCTCCTCCTGGACGCCCCCGGAGTCGGTGATTATGAGATACGCCCGGCTCATGAGGTTAACGTAATCCGGGTAGTCGATGGGGTCGAAGAGAACAGTCCTCGGGGCGCCCTTGAGGTGCCTTAGAATGGGCTCCCGGGCTTTCGGGTTCCGGTGGACCGAGACCAAGAGCCGTATGTCTGTGCGCTCGGAGGTAAGCCTGGCGAGCGCTCTCCCGATGTTCTCCATCCCTTCCCCGAAGTTCTCCCTCCTGTGCACTTCCACAAGGATGTTCCTCTGGGATTCGAAATCTATCTCATTTAGGCGTTCTTCTTTGAACCGGTAGCCTTTTCTTACCGTCATTAGGAGCGAGTCGACGGCTGTATTCCCGGTCACAAATATGGAGCCGGGGTCGTAGCCCTCCCGCAAGAGATTTCCCTTTGCGTTCTCGGTTGGAGCGAAATGAAGGTCGCTTATGATGTCGGCTATCTTCCGCATTACCTCCTCGGGAAAAGGAGCGTACTTGTCCCCCGTACGGAGACCCGCCTCAACGTGCGCCACCGAGATCCTGAGGTAATAGGCTGCCAGAGCCGCCGCTCCCGTTGTCGTGGTATCTCCGTGGACGAGGACGAGGTGAGGCCGTTCCTTCTCGAGCACGGGAGTAAGGCCCTCGAGGACTCGCTTGGTTGTCTCCGCCAGAGTCTGGTTGGGCCTCATGACGTCAAGGTCGTAATCGCTCTCTACACCGAAATCCGCAAGCACTTGGTCAAGCATCTCGCGGTGCTGCGCCGTAACGAGGACCTTGGATTCGATGAGGGGGTGGCGCTCCTTGAGCGCCCTCACAACCGGCAGCATTTTGATCGCCTCAGGCCGGGTACCGAAAACGGATATTACTTTCAAACTACCCACAAACCTCAACCTTTCCGCCACACCGAGCTCTTAACCTCGCCGGCTGCGGTCTTGCCCGGTCTTTTTGGAACCGAGACTCAGGAGACCTGCCTTGTAAGCGACGGCAAACATGCCTAGGACAGCCAGACCGGCGAGAGGGCCTCCTGTGCTCAGCGGTACAAAACCCGAGACGAGGCCCAGCGCGCCGAAGCACAAGCTGACAAGGTAGATAGCCAGAACGGCCTGCCTCTGGCTCATCCCGAGTTCAAGCAGTCTGTGGTGTATGTGGTCTCTATCGGCTTGAGACGCGGCCCTGCCGGACAGCTTCCTCCGCAAGATGGAGAAAGCCATGTCCGATATAGGGACCATGAGGGTGAGGATAGGGGCCAAGATGGACATGGCCACGGCGGATTTCACGAGCCCCTGCACCGAGAGGACCGATAAGGCGAGTCCAAGATACATGGCGCCTGCGTCTCCCATAAAAATCGAAGCCGGGTGGAAGTTAAAAGGCAGAAAACCGAAAGCCGCGCCTGCGAGGGCCGCCGCTTCCGGAGCCACATGCACAGCTCCCGCCTTATTCATGGCATAGATCATGGCAGTCGAGGTGATGCCGACTATCCCGGCAGCAAGGCCGTCCAATCCATCCGACCAGTTTATGAGGTTTTCGAACGACACCACCCACACGAGGGTGAGGGGCAAAGCGATGGCCCCCAAAAGGAGTAACTCGCCCGAGAAGGGGTTCTTCAGAAATGAAATGCTCACACCCAGCTTCACTACTACTCCTGCTGAGAGGAACTGGCCTATGAGTTTCTGCCAGGGTTTTAGCGGCCAGAGGTCGTCTACGAGGCCGACTATAAGGATCACCAGACCGCCGAGAGCCACGGCGGGAAAGGCGGTGTTTTCTCCGGTTCTAACGGCAAACATGGCAATGACCGAAGCCAGGTACATAGAAACGCCGCCCAGGTACGGGATGGGAACCCGGTGGACGCTCCGCTGGTTGGGGTAACACATGGCTCCTGTTTTCTTGGCGATCAGGCGGATAAGAGGGGTGAGCCCATAAGAAAGAAGGAAAGCGAGACCGAAAGCGACGGTAGTTTTGTCGAACGTCACGAGCGCCCCTCCTCCCGTTCCCGCTGATAGGCCCTTCTACCTGCGTCATTGTACAGAAGCCTGTCCTACCAGTCAATCTACGCCCCCGGACTCAGTAGGTCGCGTAGGCGATGACAGGCCGGTACCGGCTTCTCAGGCACACGAGGGCGCTTTTTCAGCGCTCCCGGAACTTTTCCACAATAACTTTGGATTCGGCCAGTAAGTCCTGGGCCAGCTTGTCGGGATACGGATGCTTGTATATCACCTTGACGATCCCTGCGTTTATGAGCATCTTGGCACAAGTCACGCAAGGCTGGTTGGTGCAGTAGATGACGGCCCCCTCAAGGGCGATGCCGTATCTGGCTGCCTGCACCAGGGCATTTTGCTCGGCATGGAGCCCCCTGCACATCTCGACGCGCTCTCCGGAGGGAATGCCGAGTTTCTCCCTCAAGCACCCGACTTCGCTGCAGTGGGCCAAGCCCGTAGGAGCCCCGTTGTAACCTGTTGCCAGCACCCTCTTGTCCTTTACAACCACGGCCCCGATATTCCTTCTGAGACACGTGGAACGCTTGGCGACCACTTCGGCCAGTTCCATAAAATACTCGTCCCAGGACGGTCTTTTCTGTTCCGCCATTACTTTGACTCCTCCGGGTCTCTAAAGGTTTCAGCTCTTTTTCGGACTCTTTCCGAATTTCTCCTCGATTTCATCCCAGGCGTACACGGCTCTGGCTCCGCCCACCAGCTTGGGGCGGGTCCTCGCTACCGTGAGGTGGGCGCTGCCGACCGTTTTTTGGTCTATCCTTACGGGAACCGCCACGGGCCTTAGGTGCATCCCGATAAGCGTGTCTCCGATGTCAATGCCGGCGTGGGCTTGGATCGTCTCAACCACTACGGGGTCTGGGAACCTCCTTAACGCAGTGGAAGCAGTGGCACCCCCGGCATTGGGGACCGGCAGGACCGTGACTTCGGTGAGGTCGTATTTCTCCTGGACTTCCCGCTCGACAACGAGGCACCTGTTGAGATGCTCGCAACACTGGACGGCCAGGTGGACTCCGGTGCCTTCGAGGGCCTCCTGGATCCCGTCGAGGACGGAAGCGGCAACATCCGTGCTTCCCGTCGAACCGATCCGCTTTCCCTGGATCTCGCTGGTGGAACACCCGAGGACCACTATCTGGCCGGGCCGCAGTTTGGCGGCCTCCAAGAGCCCCTTGGTTGCTCGATACGCTTCTTGCTTTATCCGGTTAAGGTCAAGCTCCGTCCCGTTACCCTCGCGTACGGCGTCCATTCAGCGTGCACCCCCAAACTTCTTCTCGATGTCCTTCATTTTCTCAACCCGCCTCACGTGGCGTCCTCCCTCAAAGGAGGCTCCCAGGAAGGCGCTCACAAGGTCGCGGGCGAGGCCGCTCCCTACGACGCGTGCTCCGATGCAGAGCACGTTGGCGTCGTTGTGCTCTCGGGTGGCCCGCGCCGAAAACGTGTCGGATACCGCTGCAGCCCTTATCCCGGGCACCTTATTGGCAGACATGGCCATACCGAGGCCTGTCCCACAAACGAGTATGCCGAGATCGGCATCTCCGGCGAGTATCGATTCCGCCACCTTCACGGCGAAATCCGGGTAGTCAACGGATTCGTCTGAGTACGTCCCCAGGTCAATGGGTTCGTGTCCCATTTCCCTGACCATCCCGGCCACTTCCTCTTTGAGGCGGAAACCGGCGTGATCACTTCCCAGAGCGATCCTCATCTTGCTTACCTCCATCCCGATTTGACGTAACCCGTCTTATTCTCTCACAAACGGCCCTGAGGCCAACCTCCAATTCATCTCTGGCCCTTAGGTACGCGGGATCGCCGAGGCCGAAGGGGTCGCTCACGTCTCCCCCTACGGCGCCGCCCGATGCCTCGGACAACGTCGCCACTTTTCCGGAATAGGAAGGATAGCGTTCTACGAGGGTGCGCTTGTGGGCCTTCGTCATTGTGATCACCAGGTCTGCCCACGAGAGGTCCTTCTCCGAAACCATCCTGGACTTATGCTCAGATAGGTCAAGCCCCCGCTCGGCCACGGCCCGCATTGCCTCTTGCGTCGCGGGCATGCCGCCGGCTGCCGCCGTGCCTCTTGACATGACGTTCAAACCTATCTCGGGGCACTCGGCCTTCCCTATTTCGCGCAACAAGACTTCCGCCATGGGGCTCCGGCACGTATTGCCCGTGCAAACCAGGAGGACATTCATCTCCGGTCTGGCAGGCGATTTATGAGGCGGCTCGGCAATCGGCTTGATCGTCCGTCCCCCGCTCGCCCTCTCGAGCCTGTTTTGGATGGCAAGCCCGAGCCCCTTTTCCGGAAAAGACTCTGAGAGTATGACGTCAGCGCCGGTTTCATCTCCGTGCCTTAATCCCGAAAACAGCCTCGAAGCCACGCGAGCCAGGTCCTCCCTGGGCCCCAGCTCCAAGACCGTCAGACTCTCAGGCCAATTCTCCTTGAGGGCTGCGTATGCCGGAAGGTTCTCGCTGGAAGAGAGGATGAGCACCCGTTTCCCGGCCAAGAGGTGCTTCGCCGCATGGAGCCTCAAGGCCTCAGCCTGCTCCTCGGGGCTCCCTATCACGAGGAATACAGGGGCTTTGGGGGCGTAATGCCTGTATTTCATGCCGGGTGAAGGAGGCGGTCCCTGAGAAGGTATTCCCGAGGCCACTTCTACCTCTCCCAAGACGCTCCGGAGGTCTTCGAGAGAGAGGCCGCCGGGGCGCAATATCTTTGGGACAGGGCCCGAGATGTCCAGGACCGTCGACTCAACTCCTATACCCGAGGGTCCCCCGTCGACGATGATGTCCACCCTTCCCTTGAGATCTTTCAGCGTATCTTCGAAAGTCGTGGGGCTCGGCTTCCCCGACAAATTGGCCGAAGGGGCAGCCACAGGGACCCCTGCGAGGTCAATAAGCCGCTGGGCAACCGGGTGGTCGGGCATCCTGATGGCCACGGTCGGAAGGCCCGCCGTCACAACCGGTGGAACCAGGTCTGACCTGGCAAAGAGCAGGGTAAGCGGCCCGGGCCAGAAAGCCTCCATGACCAGTATAGCCGCTTTGCTAATGTCTCTCACAAGCGGAGCGACCGCTTCCGGCCTTGAAACATGGACGATAAGGGGGTTATCCTGCGGACGGCCCTTGGCTTCAAATATGCGGCTCACCGCCTCGGGCATGAGGGCATTGGCGCCCAGGCCGTACACCGTCTCGGTAGGGAAAGCCACCAGTCCCCCGCGGCGCAGGACTTCCGCGCACGGGATCAGCAAGGACTCGTCTCTACCGAAAGGGTCAACCTTTACGATCTTTGTTTCCATGGACGCCGGACCTCCCGACAACCCTCATGAAACCGGAAATACTCATCGGTCCTGCAACGGGCCCCTGCAAGCACAGTGCCCTTTAGCTACAACCACGAGTTCTTCCAACGACCACCCGTTGCCTGCCTGCGTAATCTTTGAGGACCTGAATCTCTCTCCAGGTCTCTCCATCCTCCATCATAATATCCTGACAGGCATCTCCTTGATCTGCGCCTATCTCCATCACCAAATGCCCCCCCGGCTTTAAGACAGCGGGCACTTCCGTGGATATCCTCCGTATGACCTCTAGCCCGGATTCTCCCCCATCAAGGGCCAGCCGGGGTTCATATTCCCGCACCGTTGGGGAAAGGGTTTCAATCTCTCCCGTGGGGATGTACGGCGGATTGGCAGTCACAACGTCAAACTTGCCGGCGAACCCTGCCTTGAGAAGCGGCGTGACAAGGTCCCCAACAAGAAACGCAGCTCTCCCCGACAAACCGAGCCTTTTCGCGTTTTCCCGTGCTAGACCGACCGCTCCACGTGAAACATCGCTAAGCACCACTCTGGAGGACGGAAGAGCCTTGGCGATTGAGAGGCCTATTGCCCCCGAGCCGCAGCAGATGTCGCCCACAAAGGGCGAAGCCTCCGACGTTTCTGTCAAAAGGCGAACCGCGGTGTCCACAACATGCTCGGTCTCCGGACGGGGAACCAGCACCCTCCGGTCAACCAAGAAGTTATGTCCCATAAACTCTTGAAATCCTCTGATATAGGCGATTGGTTCCCCGGATGCACGCCTGTCCAAGAGGGTCGTGTATAGGGCGAAGAGGTTCTCACTCACGCAGGCTTCAGGGTGCAGGTGGACAAACTCAGGCGGCTCGCCCAGGACGAATGCGAGGAGAAGCGACGCATCCCGGGCGAAGGATTCCGACCTTCCTGCCAGACGACGCCTTCCGAAAGAGAGCGCCTTGCCTACGTTCATACCTGTGATGCTTCCTCGAGCCTCTTCTTATCTTCGTCTTCGAGAAGCGCATCGACCAGTTCGTCGATTTTCCCGTCCAGGAATTCGGCCAGCTTGTGGGTGGTGTAACCTATCCTGTGGTCCGTGACCCTGTTCTGCGGGAAGTTGTAGGTGCGGATCTTCTCGGCGCGCTCGCCCGTCCCCACCTGAGACCTCCTGGCTTGCGTGAGCTCCCGGTTTCTCTGCTCTTGGGCCATGGCCAGGAGCCTCGACCTCAAGATCCTCATGGCACGCTCCTTGTTCTGGAGCTGGGACCTCTCGTCCTGACATGTCACCACCACGCCCGTCGGGAGGTGGGTTATCCTGACCGCCGAGTAAGTGGTGTTGACGCCCTGACCGCCCTTTCCGGAAGAACAGTAGGTGTCAATTCTGAGGTCGTCGGGGTCGATGTCTATGTCATCTACATCCTCTGATTCCGGAAGCACGGCCACTGTTGCGGTGGACGTGTGGATGCGTCCTCCCGACTCGGTTGCAGGTATGCGCTGCACCCTGTGGACGCCGCCTTCGAACTTGAGGCGCCGGTATGCACCCTTTCCGCCTATGGCGAAGATGACTTCCTTGAACCCGCCCAAATCGGTCGGGTTGGAGGTGAGGATCTCCATCTTCCACCGCCGGTCCTCGGCGTAACGCCCGTACATCCGGAAGAGCTCCGCCGCGAACAAGGCGGCTTCCTCCCCGCCGGTCCCGGCCCGGATCTCCATGATCACGTCTTTGTCGTCGTTCGGGTCTTTGGGAATGAGGGCCAGCCTGAGCTCTTTTTCCAGCTGAAGTTTGGTCTCTTCGAGAGAAGCCAGTTCTTCCTCCGCCAGTTCCTTAAGCTCCCGGTCTTCTTCGGTCTCCAATATCTCACGGCTTCCCGCTATATCTTCAAGGACACGTAGATATCGCCGGTACAAGGCCACCGTATCCTCAAGGCGGGCTCTCTCTTTGGCGATCTCGCGACACTTCTTCGGGTCGGAGAAGACTTCGGGTTTCTCCAGCTCGGCCGAAAGAAAGTCGTAGTGCTCTACCAGCCCGTCGAGCTTGCCCGCGAAACTCGCACCATCGTATTCGTGGGTCATCTGAAACCACCCCTCTCGGCTTCGACCAACCGGGCCAGGCTATCGGCTGCAACCTCAAGTTGTTCGGGTTCGGGTTCTCTGGTGGTCATGGCCTGTAGGCCCATCCCCGGCGCTCTCAGAAGGCGCCAGAAACCGCCCTCTCTCGTGGCTGAAGCCTTAAGAAACTCGTATGACAGTCCTGCGGTGAGAGGCAGGAGCGCAAGCCTCGCCACCACCCTATTCACTACTCCCTGCGGGGTGATGAATAGGAACACCACCCACGTGACAAGGACCACTATGAAAAGGAAGCTGGTACCGCAGCGCGGGTGGAGCTTCGACTCAAAGCGCGCTTTGGACGCGAGGAACTCGCTGATCTCGGGGACTCCCCATTTGTCCAGGTAGATCCTGTCGTTTATTTCCCGGTAATGGTTCTCCCAAGCCCATATCACTTTGTGTTCGGCGCCGTGGTACTCAAGCACCCGCCTTATCTCTTTCAACCTCGATATGGAACCCACGTAGGCCACAAGGACTAAGACGCGGACGAAGGCCTCGACAAGGCTCGCCCAAAAGGTCCCGGTCACCTTTAGCGCCGCGGCAACATAAGGGGCGGCCACCGCCGGAAAGACGATGAAAAGGCCGACGGCCAAGACCGCGGCAATCAGCACGCTAAGGTCAAGAGCGCCCTTTGACGATTTCTCCTCTTCGGGAAACGAGATGTCCGCAGACCGCATGAGCATCTCGACGCCCAAGGACAGGGAATCCCAGAATGATAGGGCGCCTCTAACGACGGGGAGACGCAAGAGAGCGCTCTTTCGGGATAGCGTGTCGGCCTTCTTTACGAAAGAGACAATCTCACCGCCGGGGTCTCTCACGGACATGGAAGCAAACCGCGGGCCCCTCATTACAACCCCTTCTATTACCGCCTGACCTCCGTAAGAAGGCGGACCGGCCACAACGTCTACCCCCAAACTCGCTTTCGAATCGCCTGTAGCCTCGCATACCCTGGGACTAAACTCTCTACGCATACCACACACTATTTTACAGGAAAATGAAAAGGCAGAAACCCGTAAAGGTCCCTGCCTCATGTAGTGCCTAGCTAGCGGGCTTCCTTGGGAGTGTCCTCTCTCTTCTCACCCTCGATGTACCCGTACTTCTGCCGGAACCTCTCGACCCGGCCGCCCGTGTCGATGATCTTCTGCACGCCGGTGAAGAACGGGTGACACTTGGCGCAGATGTCTACCCTAACGCCCTTCTTGGTGGAACCGACTTCATATGTCGCGCCGCAAGCGCAGTTAATCGTCGTCTTTTCATAATTCGGATGGATCCCGGTCTTCATGCGAATCACCTCAAAACGTATGTGGCCCTCTCAAAGGATCCGGCAGAATCAGAAGCGCCTGACCCCAGGGAATCCTGGTGCAATCCCAGGAGCAATCTCAAGACAGACTCAAAGCAACCCTAAAGCAAACAGAAAGAGTATAGCACGCTTTGTGCTACCTCATCAACGCCAGCCTCTTCCTGAGGATCGGTAGGGCCTCCCGGTTGTTGTGAGTCTTGGTAAGGAGGTCTATAAGGGCCTCCAAGACCTTGTCGGGCTCCAGGTCGTTCGTCATCTTCCTGAAGAGCCACATGGCTTCGATCTCTTCCTTGGGCTGCAGGAGCTCCTCCTTGCGCGTGCCCGACCTCTTGATATCGATTGCCGGGAAAATCCTTCGCTCAGAGAGCTTCCGGTCAAGGTGGACCTCCATGTTGCCGGTACCTTTGAACTCTTCGTAGATCACGTCGTCCATCCTGGAACCGGTGTCGATGAGGCACGTACCCAGTATGGTCAGGCTCCCGCCTTCTTCAATGTTGCGGGCAGCGCCAAAGAACTTCTTGGGCTTGTTGAACGCCGCCGGGTCCATACCTCCGGAGAGCGTCCTGCCCGAGCTGGGCTCTATAAGATTGTAAGCCCTTGTCATCCTGGTGATGCTGTCAAGGAGTACCACTACGTCCTTCCCGGTCTCTACGAGGCGCTTGGCACGCTCAAGGGCCATCTCCGCGACTCTGGCGTGGTTCTCCGGGGGCTCGTCGAACGTCGAGGCGATCACTTCCCCGTGGACCGAACGCTGCATGTCGGTGACTTCTTCCGGCCGCTCGTCGATGAGGAGGACCATCAGGTAAGTCTCTGGGTGGTTCGTCGTTATGGCGTTTGCGATGTTCTTGAGGAGGACGGTCTTGCCTGCTTTAGGAGGCGAGACAATGAGTCCCCTCTGACCCTTCCCGACAGGCGCCACAAGGTCGAGGAGCCGTCCTGAAGTGTTCCCCCTCGTGGTCTCGAGCTTGAAACGTTCGTTGGGGAAAATCGGCGTAAGGCCCTCGAAGTTTGGCCTCTCCCGGGCAGTCTCGGGATCCTCTCCGTTAATGGCTTCTATCCGGAGGAGCCCGTAATATCTCTCGGTGTCGTGGGGCGGGCGTACCTGTCCCGACACGAGGTCTCCGGTCCTTAGGTCGAACTTGCGGATCTGGGACGGCGAGATATATATGTCATCTTTGCTCGGGAAGTAGAACGCGGGTCTTAGGAAGCCGTACCCTTCGTTCAGGATCTCTAGAAGGCCTTCGGCGAAAATGAGTCCCCCCGCCTGGGTGCGGGCCTTTAGGATCTCGAAAACAAGTTCCTTCTTTCTGAGGCTCGAATACCCGGCGATGCCCAGCTCCCGGGCGAGTCGCTGGAGGTCGACCAGGGTCATGTTGGCGAGTTCCTTCATGGTCGGCCCCGAATCAGGCCTGGCACGCGAGGCCTTGGCCGGACGCACGTAGAGTACGTCGGCAGGGGGTTCCTGCCTTGTGGGAGCCTGGCGGTAGTCACGCTCGTCCACCTGCCTCTGTTCCGCAGGAGGCCGGTGATCGACCTGCTCGGGCGACTTGAACCTAGGCATGTCGGACGTAACCCGCTGGAATTGCTGGCGCTCTCCACGGTCGGTCTGAACCCTCTCCTGGTGAGCACGGGTAGTGAGCCTGGAAACCGGCCTTTCGACGTCGGCCCTTGCCTGAGGCGGGCGTTCCGACACGGACGAAGCCCTCTCTGTCACACCACTTTGATACGGGTATCTCTCAGGAAACGGCCTGTCGCTGATGGTGCGCCCAAACCTGTCGGGTGCGGGCCTTCGCGGCGGCTCGGCCGCGGGCTTCTCTTCCGACGCTGCTTCTTGTGGAGTAACCTCCGCGGAAACTCCCTCTCCGGGGACGCTCTTGGCCGCATGCCGGCCGGGCGCCTCTTCAGCGGGAGCTGCAGGAAGAGGCTTAGCCGCTTCCTCTGCCACAGGCCGGGGAGCCGCATCTCCGGGAGCCGGTTCCTGCGCGACGGGCTCTGCAACCAGAGGTGCGGGCGCATGAGGCTTCTCTACCGCCATCTCGGGAGCCGCGGGTTCGGAAGTCACGGGCTCAGGAGAAACGGGCTGAGACACCGTCTCTTCGAGGGCAGGCTGCAAAAGGGCCGCTTTCTCGCGGGCTTCCGCCACATCCTGCTGAGCGGGCTCCTTCGGGGCGTCCGCCGGTGAAACAGCTTCAGCGGTCTCGGCAGACTTCTTCCTAGTTCGACGGGTGGTTTTTGCTTTTGCAGGCTTTTCGGGTTCTTGCTCCGGAGGTTCGGTAACTGCGGAAGGCTCGGTCGTTTCCGTTGCTTCCGGTTCGTCGGGTGGCTTGGCTTTCCGCCTCGTTCCACGTCCCCTCGTAGTGCGCTTAGGGGTCTCGGGCTGCTCCTCTTTAGCCTCCTGCTCTAAGATTTCGTGAACCTCACCGGTCTTAGGCGTGGCTTCTTCGGAGCCGGTCTTTCTGGTTCTGCGGGGGCGTTTCGCTGGAGGCGTTTCTTCGAGGGTCTCGGCGGCCTGGGTTTTCTCGTTAACCTCGCCGGCCGGACTGTCCTCTGGGCTCACTTTTGCTTTCACCCGCCTCCTGGACTTGGACGCTCCCTGAGGCACGTCCGCGCTTTTTGTCTCCTTGGTTTCTTCCTTTGGCATTGCGTCACATCTCCTATGGGCGTCGGCAAACCTAGAGTCCGCTGCCCGAGCGTTTGGAAGGACATATCGAAATCGGCAAGCCGAAAGACGTTTACCGGGTACGCATGAACTCCTGGGGACACATCGGTAGGCGGAATCTCGCTTTCCTACTCGAACCTATCATACGCATTAAGGCCAGTCAAGATTCAAAGGGCTCCCAGCTCCTTTTGGACTTTCGCCCAGTCGTCCTGGAACCTCTTTATTCCTATGTCTGTGAGCGGGTGACGGACCATCTGCTCGAGCACCTTGAAAGGCACCGTGGCGATGTGGGCGGAAGCCCTTGCCGCCTCTACCACGTGCATGGGGTGCCTTACGGACGCCGCGATGACCTCGGTTTTAAACCCGTAGTTCTCAATAATCATTACGAGGTCGGTGACTACATCCATGCCCTCGTTGCTCACGTCATCAAGCCGCCCCAGGAACGGGCTTACGTATGTAGCGCCGGCGAGGCATGCGAGAAGCCCCTGGGAGGCCGAAAAGACGAGAGTTACGTTGGTCTTCACACCTTCCTTGGAAAGCACCTTTACCGCCTTAAGCCCTTCCGCCGTCATGGGGATCTTGACGACGACGTTGGGAGCGATCTTGGCTAGCTCCCTGGCCTCGGGGATCATATCGTCGGCCTTCTCCGATAACACTTCGGCCGAGATGGGCCCGGGCACTATCTCGGTGATCTCCTTTACGACGGTCCTAAAGTCGCGCTTTTCCTTGGCGATGAGGCTGGGATTGGTGGTGACTCCCGAGATCACTCCCCAGCTGGCAGCTTCTTTGATCTCCTTGATGTTCGCGGTGTCCAAAAACAGCTTCATGATGGCGCCCCTTTCAATATGGTTCAATCGTAGACGGAGAATCTTTCGTTAGTTGTCCATGAGCTTCAGTATCTTCCTGGCTTCCGCGGGCGAAGCGACACTCCTCCCCAGTTCGCGGGCGAGCCTCGCCATGCGCGCGACCAGCTCTCCGTTGGACTTGGCAAGTACTCCTCTCGAGTAATAGATGTTGTCCTCAAAACCTACCCTGACATGCCCTCCCAATACGATGGCCATGGTCCCTAGCGGG
>DGDN01000001.1:18902-41780 GCA_002385465.1 Candidatus Fermentithermobacillaceae bacterium UBA3951 | reverse complement strand
ATATGTGTATAAGAGACAGCATCCATGGAAGGCATCGTGGCGGTGGAGAACATATTCGGCCAGGAGGCTCGTATGGATTACTCTGTGGTTCCCGCATGCGTGTTCTCCATCCCCGAGTGTGCATCGGTCGGCTTCAAGGAATCGCAAGCCAAGGAGAAGGGCTACAACGTGAAGGTCTCCAAGTTCCCCTTCAGCGCCAACGGCCGCGCTCTATCCATCGGCGAGACCGAGGGGCTCGTGAAGGTGATCGGTGATGCCGATACCGGCAAGATTTTGGGCGTCCATATACTCGGACCTCACGCCGACGACCTTATCCACGAGGCCGCGCTCGCGATGCAAGCCGGTATGACGGCCAAGGAGGTCGCGAACATGATCCATGCTCACCCGACGCTTCCCGAGGCCATGTTTGAGGCCATGCACGGGGTGAGCGCGAAGCCCATCCACCTTCTTGCGAGATAACGGATCCCACACTAAAGAAAGGCGGGATACAAGTGAAATCGCTGCTTCATGTAGACCCTGAGATATACGCCGCCATTCAGGATGAAAAAAAGAGGCAGATGGGCGTCATCGAGCTCATCGCTTCGGAAAACATCGTCACCGAAGCCGTGCTTGAGGCCATGGGTTCGGTCATGACCAACAAGTACGCAGAAGGATATCCGGGCCAGCGGTACTACGGAGGCTGTGAGGTTGTAGACGTGGCCGAGAACCTGGCAAGAGACAGGGCCAAAGCGCTCTTCGGGGCAGACCACGCCAATGTCCAGCCCCATTCGGGAGCGCAGGCAAACATGGGCGTTTACTTTGCCTGCCTGAAGCCCGGTGATACCGTCCTCGGTATGAACCTTGCCCACGGCGGCCATCTTACCCACGGTAGCCCCGTGAACATTTCCGGGAAGTACTACAACTTCGTAGCCTACGGTGTCGACAGGAAGACCGAGCGCATCGACTATGACCAGGTGCGCGAGGTAGCCAAGGAAGCAAGGCCTGCGCTCATTGTCGCCGGAGCCAGTGCCTACCCGCGGACCATAGACTTTGCCGCTTTCAAGTCAATCGCCGATGAAGTGGGAGCCCTTCTCATGGTCGACATGGCGCACATAGCCGGGCTTGTGGCAGCGGGACTCCATCCGTCTCCCGTACCCCACGCCCAGTTCGTGACCACCACCACCCACAAGACCCTCCGGGGACCCCGTGGCGGCATGATTTTGTGCACCAAGGAATGGGCCACCGCCATAGACAAGGCCATTTTCCCTGGCACTCAAGGCGGGCCGCTCATGCACGTAATTGCCGCCAAAGCCGTCGCCTTCAAAGAGGCCCTGGAACCGTCGTTCAAGGAATACCAGAACCAGGTAATAAAGAACGCCAAGGCGCTGGCCGAAGCGCTCATGGAACGGGGTTACAGGTTGGTGTCGGGTGGAACCGACAACCATCTCATGCTTGTCGACCTCACCTCTAAGGGCATCACCGGGAGAGACGCCGAGGTCGCTCTCGACAAGGTGGGCATCACGGTCAACAAGAACGGCATTCCGTTCGATACCAGGAAGCCCATGATCACAAGCGGGATACGGATCGGGACTCCGGCGGTCACCACCCGCGGAATGAAAGAAGCCGATATGAAGGTGATCGCGCGGCTTATTGACGAGACCCTTTCGTCCATAGGCGACGAGGCCAAGGCTGAGAAGATCGCCGGAGAGGTTAAGGAATTGACCGGGAAATACCCGTTCTACGCCTAAGGAAGATCTTTGTTCCGGGGACCCGCCCGGTGAGTCGCCGGACGGGTCCCCTCTGTGGTAGAATTGGCAAGTAAAAATTCCCAAGGCCGGGGGTGGGTTCGTGGGGGCTCAGGCTAAACTTGCAAAGATCCGTGAGAAAATGGCAGGCGAAGGCGTAGATGCGTTTCTCATCACCACATACCTGAACTGGCGGTATCTGTCGGGATTCAAAGGGGATGCAGGGCAGATCCTTATCACCGAGGACTCCTCATACATATTCACCGATTCGCGGTATACGGAGCAGGCGACAAGCGAAGCCCCAGATTTCCAAGTGATACAAACCAGTTTGGATACCGATCCCTTGAAAGACACCCTCAAGAAGGAAAGGGTTCGTTCCCTCGCCTTTGAGAAGGACCAAGTCACTTACGCCGCTTATGAGCGAATGGCGGAAAGGTTTGAAGGAGTCGCCCTGAAGGGCGTGGCAGGCTGGGTCGAGGATCTCCGGATGAGGAAGACCCCGGAAGAGATATCCCTTATAGCTAAGGCTCAGGAAATCGCCGACGAAGCGTTTTCCCTGGTCACAAGGTCCATAAGGGTAGGCGCCGCCGAGAGCGAACTGGCTATGGAGCTGGAGTTTACCATGAGAAGGCTCGGGGCAGAAAGCCTGGCTTTTCCGCCGATAGTGGTGAGCGGCCAAAGGTCTTCTCTTCCCCACGGGCGTCCAACTCTCAACAAGGTATCACCCGGCGACTTCCTCACGTTCGATTTCGGGGCAAGGTATGAAGGGTATTGCTCCGATGAGACAAGGACCTTTGTCATAGGTCCCCTCGACAAGAAGCACGAGGAGATTTACAAGATCGTGTTGGAAGCGCAGCTCGCAGGCCTGGAGGCGGCCAAGCCCGGGGTGCCCGGGAAAGCGGTAGACGCCGCGGCGAGGAAGGTTATAGAAGATGCAGGATATGGTGAGTATTTCGGTCACGGAACGGGCCACGGGGTTGGTTTGGCAGTGCACGAAGGGCCCAGCGCCGGGAAGAAGGGCGAAACCCTCTTGGAGCCCGGAATGGTGATAACCGTCGAGCCCGGTATCTACATACCCGGGTTCGGGGGGTGCCGCATCGAAGATTTGGTTGTAATAACTGAAAACGGCAAGGAGATACTCTCCGCAAGCCCGAAGGAACTCATCGTGATAGAAAGCTCCTAAACCGTTAGTGAGGTGTCCGCATGATATCCACAAATGACTTCCGCACCGGAGTGACGGTTGAGATTGACGGCCAGCCCTGGATTGTCGTCGATTTCCAGCACGTCAAACCCGGAAAAGGTTCCGCTTTTGTGCGGGCAAAGATCAAGAATGTCATAACGGGAGCCGTGCTCGAAAGGACTTTCAATGCAGGCGAGAAGCTCCCGAGGGCTCACATTGAGCGCAGGGAGGCCCAGTTCCTCTACTCGGTTGATGACGACTACACGCTCATGGACAACCAGACATACGAGCAGATCACCGTAAAGCGGGAAGACATAGGCGATGGTGCCAATTACCTCAAGGAGAACATGAACGTCGTCGTATTGAGCTATGATAACAGGGTGATTGGTGTCGAAGTCCCCAATTTCGTCGAGCTGGCAGTTGTTGAGACCGAACCGGGCTTCAAAGGGGACACGGCGACAGGCGGCACCAAACTCGCAAAACTCGAAACCGGTGCCACGGTTAAGGTGCCGCTCTTTGTGAACGTAGGGGATGTCCTCAAAGTGGATACCCGGACGGGCACCTACATCGAAAGGGTCTAGCGTTTTCTACTCGCGCTTTTCGATAGGGTAGAAAGTCAGCTTTTGACTAGTTGAGCAGGGAGTCGATAACAAAGGAGGGGTTCAGATGTCTCAGCTTAAGGAGAGGGTCGCGTATCTCCAGGGACTCGTTGAGGGCCTGGATATATCGGACAGCACCAAAGAAGGCAAGGCGATAAAAGTCATTTCAGACGTGCTCAAGGAGATGGCTCAGGCAATCGAAGAACTGGCAGAGGCCCAGGATGATCTAGAGGAATATGTGGAGTCGATCGACGAGGATTTGTCGGATGTTGAAGAAGAGGTATACGGTGAGGACTTCATTGAGATCGAGTGTCCCAATTGCGGTGAGCTTCTGGAGATAGAAGCACCGGTCCTGGACGATCCCGAAACTGAGATAATCTGCCCTGAGTGCGGAGAAGCGTTTTCCCAGGACGATATCGAGTGGGATGACGATGAAGACCTGGATATAGAACTTGAGTGCGAATGTGACGAATCGGATGTTCTGTGCGACGATGACGACGAGGATGATGACCGGCCGCGCGGCGAGAGCCGGACGTAGCCCGAACTAGTGCGGAGGTTAAGCCCGTAGGATACGGAGCGGATACCCCCGGTTCCAGATAAGACGAAGCTGTTAGACGAGGCGCCCGACCGGGCGCCTCTCGTGTTTTCAGGGACCCTGTTTCTCGCACCCGGTCTTCCAGTCATACAGCCCCTCTTTCCAAAATATGTTATGACAACGGGAGGGTGAAGGACCGGTGGGTTCTCCAGCGAGAACAGGCATTGTTTTGGCGCCTCGGGAAGTTGACAGGACTTCTGTCGACTTCTTGCCCTTACGGGAAGATCCAGGTTGGGGAGCTTTCGAGCGCGAGGTGCTCCCCTTAGTCCCCGACCGCCTCCGCCGGGGGATCTTGGCCGGCCTGCCACGCGGTACGCCGGTTACCGAATTGCGGATCCGGGCGGGGCTTCCCGTTTGTGTCGTCCTGCCTCGAAGAGACGTCCTCTTGGATGGGTCCGGGACCCGCATTCCAAACCTCGTCCCCACCCGCGAGGAGATTACGCGGACATTGTCCCTAATCAGCGACTGTTCCTACTACGCGCTGGAAAGCGAGTTCGCAAGCGGGTACATTACCATACCCGGAGGGCACAGGGTAGGGCTTACCGGGCAGGCCGCCGTGTGGGAAAACGGGATGGTGCGTTTGCGCGAGGTGTCGGGCCTGTGTTTCAGGATCGCCAGGGAGGTACGTGGTGCGGGCACCGCGCTGGCTAGGGAGCTGGCCGGTCCCGACGGGCGGCTCTCATCAACGCTGATCGTGTCGCCGCCGGGGGCCGGGAAGACTACCCTCCTCCGCGACCTTTGCCGCATCTCAAGCGGGGGGATGCCTGAGGCGGGGATCCGCCCTTCTCAGGTCGCCATCGTCGATGAGCGTTCGGAGATAGCGGCCTGCTACGGAGGAGTCCCCCAGCATGACGTAGGCCCCCGCGCAGATGTGCTGGACAGGTGCCCAAAAGCCCGGGGGATCATGATGGTCATGCGCTCCATCGGACCGGAGGTTGTGGCCACAGATGAAATCGGGGGCGAAGAAGACGCGAAGGCCGTTGCGGCGGCCATTTCGGGTGGTGCGGTCGTGCTTGCCACATGCCACGGAAGCAATCTGGAGCAGCTCAGAATGCGGCCCTATTCCAGATGGCTCATTACCGAAGGCTATTTCGATAAAGCCGTTGTCCTCTCCAGGCGACGGGGTCCGGGGACCGTCGAGTACGTCGGAGACATGCCCAGGGCGTAGGGTCCTGCCGGGCCACTCGCCTTGAAGGCCTACCCGGATGCACGCCGGAGGGGCCTGAGACGGCACCTTAGGGAGGTAGTTTGGGTGTTCCTGAAAGCGGCGGGGGCGCTTTTTGTCCTGGGGACGACTATAGCGGCGGGTACCGGTGTAGCCCGGGCTCTTGAGGAGGAGGTCCGGGAGCTCCGGAGGCTTGAGATCGCGTTAAGTGCTCTGTCATCGGAAGTCTCTTACATGTTGCGGCCGCTTCCCATGGCCATGATCGCCGCAGGCAAGAGGGCAGGAGGGACCGTAGGCGAGCTCCTTTGCCTTATGGGCGACCGCTCCGGGATATCCGGGAGGCGCACTCCGGAAGATGTGTTTCTTTCTGTCTTGGAGGAAACCGGCCTCGAGGCTCTACCCCGGTTTGCCCGGGACCTTCTCGGCGAGCTGGTCAAGACCCTGGGTACAAGCGGTCATAAGGAGCAAATAAGGCTTATAGACATGTCCATAGACAGAGTCCGGTCCTTCTTGCGTTCGGTGGAAGGTGAATACGAGAAGAAGGCCAGGATGTACCGGCACTTGGGAGTTCTAACCGGACTTGCCGCCGTCATCGTGCTCATCTAGACGAGGGGGTTTATCATGCTGAGCGTCGATCTAATATTCAAGATCGCCGGACTGGCGATAATCGTCTCAGTGCTGCACTCAGTCCTCAAGCAGGCAGGCAAAGAGGAGTACGCGTGGCTGGTCACTCTTACCGGAATAGTCATAGTCCTTACGCTTGTCACGGGTTTGGTGGCAGATTTCTTTGACTCGGTAAGGTCAACATTCCAATTGCCATGAGGTGCTTCCTGTGGACATTTTCCAGGTAGTCGGACTGGGCATTGTAGCCAGCGTTGTCTTGCTCCTTGTGAGGAAAGAACGGCCCGAGCTTTCTTTGGGCCTCTCGCTCGTAGTCGGACTCATGCTCTTTTTTGTGATATTGCCACGGCTATCATCGGTTATCGCCGTCTTCGGAAACCTTGCCACCGAATCGGGTATTGAGCCCCTCTATTTCGGGATCATCCTGAAAGTCCTGGCCATCTCTTATGTAGCCGACCTGGGGGCTTCGATCTGCCGTGATGCAGGCGAGGAAATGGTGGCCACGAGGGTGGAGATGGCGGGGAAGATACTGATCCTGGTATCGGCCCTGCCCATAGTCCAGGAAGTCTTGAACGTCATAAGGACGCTAATGTCGTAAGGGTGAGGGGAATGGGCAGGAAGGGTTTTCTCGGGTCACTCGCCTTGATATTTGGTCTCCTGGCCTTCCTTTCTTGCGCGTTCGCGCCGCCCGGAGGTCCTCTTGAGGCCCCCGGGGGAGAGGTCCGGGAAGCCGGAGGTGCCGGAGAGGGCGCTGAAATATGGAGGTCTTCACTTAGGAACCTTGAAGATTCCGGTGTCACCAATCCAATTGACCGGGTGTTCCGGGAGATTGTTGGAGACGGTGAACTAAGCTGGCGGAACATAGTCACCGACATCTTGACAGGCAAGGGCCTTCCCTTAAGCGACTTGGGAAGGATGCTCACAAAAACCGTGGCGGGCGGCCTCCTCGCAAACTCCAAGATCCTCGGGAAAATCGTGCTCATAGGCGTCGCCATGGCATGCCTGGAGATCCTCGCTACGACCATTTCGCCGGGCGGAGTCAACAGACTGGCTCTGTGGGCGTCTCACCTTGCCCTGATTGCCCTGGCCGTGCTTTCTTTTCGCGACGTACTGGCGATAGCAAGAACGGCCATGGAGAATCTTCGCGCTGCGTTTTTCGCGTTTATACCCGCGCTTTCCGGTCTATCGCTTGTTTCGGGCATGCCGGTCACGGCCGGAGTGCTCCATCCCCTCGTGTTTGGGATGGGTACCGTGGCCAGCGTTTTTGTCCTGGATGTGGCTTTTCCAATGATATACACATCCATAGCTCTGGATATGGCCGGCAATCTAGGGGGAGGTGAACGGGCATCGGGTATTGCGTCCATGCTCAGGCAGGTGGCTTTCGTAGGAATCGGGCTCCTCATGGCGTGTTTCGTTGGGGCGGTCCAGAGTCAGAGGGCGGCGTCAGCCCTGGCCGACGGAATGGCTTACCGGACCGCCAAGTACATGAGCGGCACCTTTATCCCCGTAGCCGGGAAACTCGTGAGCGACACCATGGATATGTTCTTCTGCTCGGCGTACAGCTTGAGGTCCGCCATGGGGCTAGCGGGCTGCATAGCCCTTTTTGGTGCGCTTTTTTCACCTCTTGTTGAGATACTTTCCTGTCTGGTTGTCTGGAAGCTCTCGGTGGCCGTCCTGGGGCCTCTCTGCGGCAATGCGGTCAGCAGGTCTCTAAAGAGCATGGCAGACGGGATCGCCCTCCTCGCCATGTCGGTGTTTGTTACGTGTTTTGTGTTCGTTATCTGTCTTTCCCTGGTTGCCCAGGCAGTTCGGCCCGTATAGCGATTGTCCTTCAGGGAGGTGTGAGCTTTGGAATCCGTAAGAGAATGGGCCCGGGGAATATTCCTCCTCGCTGTATTCGCGTCTACTGTTATGCTCCTCGTCCCCAAGTCGGTAATGAGGCAGGCTAAATTCGTATCCGAGCTGCTTCTCCTCTTGTGCGTCATCGCGCCTCTGGCGGGGATCTTGAGAACAGGCACCCCCGGTCTTCCCCGAAGCGCAAGCGAGACTTTCAGCGATTTTTCCCTCGGGGAGTTTTACAGTAACGAGACGGCCCGCCGCATAGAAGAGCTGGGCCAGAAGTGCGGGGTTGAGATAAAGGCGGTTTCGGTAAGCACGAAAGACGGGGGGTTTTCTCTGGATAGGGTGGACGTAGAGGTTATGCCGGCCTCCGGAGACCGGCTGGCGGCATTTCGTGAGGCTATCGAGATTTACACCGGCATTCCCGGAGAAAAGGTGGAGATATCAATCCTTGGTCCTTAAGAGGTGAGAGGAAGTGAAAACTGCTGTGCACACGAAGGCGCTTCTCAGGCCCGAGACCCTGAGACTTGTGATACTGGGGCTCATCGGAGTGGCTCTAATACTGGCAGGCACTTTTTTAACTGCACGGCCGAAGATGAGGGCCGCCGAAGATGCCGCGGTCGCCGGACTCACTGAGCATGCAAGGAGCATAGAGGCCGCCCTTGAGGAGGCCATAGGTTCTATCCGCGGTGTCGGTAAGGTCAGGGTCAAAGTAACGCTGTCGTCAGGTCCCGAAAATGTTTATGCGGAGAACGTGACGAGGTCTATGAATTCCCAGACCGAGACCTTGGAAGGCGGACAGATGAGGCAAAACATCTCGGAAAACGAGGTGTCTCAGCCCGTAAGCGGCCGCTTCGGTTCATCAGAGGCTCCCTTGATCGAGAAGACAATCCTCCCTCAAGTCGCAGGCTGCCTCATAGTAGCCGAAGGAGCTTCATCTTCCGGCATAAAGGAGGACATATACCGGGCAGCCCAAGCGCTCTTGGGCATCCCCCTATACAGGATCCAGGTAGCTCCTATGAAAGGAGGAAGGTAGGGTGAGGTTTGCAAGCTTTTCGAGCGGGACGGCCGGTTCAGGCATCCTTAAGAGAGCAAACTGGAAAACCGTCTTGTACATTTTGCTCCTGGGAGCCCTCATCTACTACGTAGTCTCCAAGTGGTCTCAGTTCGCCTTGTTCTTTTCGGACGAAGGGGCCGTGCCCGCCAGTTCTATGACAGGCGGAGACACCGACTTTTTCGTTGAGTTCAGGCTGGATAGGGAAAAGACCCATAAAGAGCAGGTCGACATGGTGAAAGCCGTGATGAACGACCCGAAAGCGTCAAAAGAGGTTAGGGACGCCGCCCATGCCCAGTACCTCTTCTTGGTGGATACGATGGGAAAAGAGCTCAAGATTGAGGGGCTTCTCAAGGCGAAAGGATGGGATTCCCTGGTCTTCTTATCGCCCGATGCGTGCACCGTGGCTGTGAGGACAAGGACTTTGAGCGAACGGGACGTAGCCCAAATCGGAGAGGCAGTGAGGAAAGTCACCAAACTCGGCCTCGACAAGATCACCGTGTTCTCCTGTGAATGAAAATGCTCGGATCGCGGGGACATGCCGCGAGACATCTAGGTGAGCCTCGTGGCTCGCATTGCAGGTTAACTGGAACAGTTTGTATAATGAATGCGTGTGGTTGGTGCTCGTGAGATATAACGCCGAGGCTCAAGAAGTTTAGCGAGCCGGCTTAGGAGGATAATGTGTGTCTGGAGATCAACCTGCCGGGGTGGATACCGGCGTTCGGGCCGAATCGGAAGTCAAGATATCCGACGATGTGATCGGAGCAATAGCCAGCACGGCGGCGTGCCAGGTGCAAGGAGTCGCCGGGATGTCCAGCAGTATTGTTGGCGACCTAGGGGGAGCTATCCTTGGAAGGAAGAACCCCACCAAGGGAGTCCGTGTCATATCGAATGGCGGCGAAGTGGCTTTGGACCTCTATCTTTCCGTGAGGTACGGAGCCCGCATACCGGAAGTCGCGTATAAGGTACAGGAGACGGTCAAGAAGTCTGTGGAGAGCATGACCGATCTCAAGGTGACTCAAGTCAACATCCACGTTCAAGGAGTAACGTTCCAAGAGCAGGCGAACTACGACGCGGAAGACCAATAATCCGGTGGGGTGGCTATATGGGGATACTTGACAGGGTGGTTCTAAGCCTCTATGCACTGGCTCTAACGGTAATATCTTTCCTTACCCTACTCTTGACTTTTGGGTGGGAACGTCCGGCGGTATGGACCAGAAACATAATGATGTCGTCGTCAGGCAGGACCACCGTTGGGGTCGTATCGTCTCTCATCTTCTTGGCGGGGCTCAGGTTTATCTACTACGCCTTCAAGAGGGTGCCCGACCAAGCCGTCATTCACGATAGTGACATGGGAGAAGTCCGGATTTCCCTGGTGGCGGTCAAGAGCTTGGTGTCGAGGGTAGTCTCCAAAATCCCGGGAGTCAGGGATGTCAAGACGCGAGTGTACTTATCCAAGGGAAAGACAGGCGTATGGGTTGCTCTGGACGTGAAGGCCGCTCTGGATGCCAACCTGCCCGACCTCTCCGACAAGATCCAAAAAACCACGGCGAGCTATGTCCGCGATATTGTGGGCGTGGCAGTTGAATCGGTAAAGGTCACCGTATCTGATATTTCGCTGGACTCAAGACGGTAGGAGGTACTTCCGCATGGCACAGGTATGGGAGAGAGTCCTCCAGTACATGAAGGAGCATCCGGGCAGGTCTATTGGCACAGCCCTCGGGCTTCTGTGCGGTGTGTGCCTCATCTCCCTCGGCTTGTGGAAGACTCTGGTTCTGGGGACGGCTACATTTCTAGGGTACTATATTGGCAAGTGGATAGACGATGAAGGAAGGGGTATTAGGGAGTTCCTGGAAGAGAAGCTTCCGGGGAGACCGGATTTCCATTGACCAAGATGAGGAAAACGCTCAAGAGGCATGAGTCCAGGGTCCTTGCGCTTTCTGCGCTTTTTTGTTGGGAAAGCATGAAGGAAGGTGACCTTGAGACCATATTTCAAGACATCGCTCACGACTTTTTCGGAAGCCTCGTCCCATCGAACGCGCCTCAGAGCCTCGAATACGCGAGGCGTCTCTTTTATGAAACCGTAAACCACGTAGGCGAGATCGACGCCCTCATATCCCGCGCTTCTCAAGGTTGGGCCCTCTCCAGAATGCCCAAGGTCGACCTCGCTATCTTGAGGATGGCCGTGGCCGAAGTCTTGTATGTCAAAGAGGCGCCTCTCGAGGTCGTCATTAATGAAGCGCTTGAACTGTGCAAAGAGTTTAGTACTCACGCAAGTCCCCGGTTTGTGAACGGCGTACTTATGGGCATATTGCGTGAAGTTTAGTACAATGTTAAGTGGTGCTTTAAGGCGCAAAGAGAAAAGTGGGAGGCAGCCGGATGAACGAGATACTGGTGAAGAAGAACCTTACCCCAGTCACGAAGCTCATTGTTGTGAAGAATCCCTTTGTCGCGGCCAAGGCCGAGCCGGGCCAATTCGTCATCCTCCGCGTAAGGGAAAACGGCGAGAGGATCCCCTTGACCATCGCCGACTTTGATCGTGAGAAAGACACGGTCACCTTGGTTTTCCAGGAAGTCGGCCTTAGCACCATTCTCCTGGGTAAACTCGAGGTCGGCGACAGAATCCTCAACCTGGTGGGCCCTCTTGGAGTCCCAGCCGAGCTTCCCGACAGCGGGACGGTGGTCGCCGTTGGAGGCGGAGTAGGCGTGGCACCTATTCTCCCCAAGTGCAAGGAGCTCTATAGGCGTGGAGTCAAAGTAATTAGCATCATCGGAGCCCGCTCCAAGGACCTCATCATCTTGGAGGACGAGATGAGGGCGTGCTCTCATGAACTTCATATCTGCACCGACGACGGAAGCCGTGGTTTTAAGGGGTTTGTTTCGGACAAGCTCAAGGAACTTATCGACGGCGGACTTAAGTGCGACGAGGTGGTCGCGGTAGGGCCAATCCCCATGATGCGTGCCACGTGCGAAACCACGAGGCCTTACGGGCTCAAGACCTGGGTTTCCATGAACCCGATTATGGTCGACGGCACGGGCATGTGCGGGGCCTGCCGCATAACCGTAGGTGGTAAGACCAAGTTCGTGTGCGTAGACGGACCGATGTTTGACGGCCATGAGGTTGACTGGGCCGAAGCCTGGCTGAGGGCCGGGATGTACAGGGATGAAGAGAAGGTAGCCGTAGAGAGCTGCCAGTGCGGAGGTGGAAAGTAATGGCCGTGAAACAGAGAACGCCGATGCCGATGCAAGATCCCGCAGAGCGGGCAAGAAACTTCTCCCAGGTGGCCATGGGATACACCGAGGAGATGGCGCTGGCCGAAGCCGCACGCTGCCTCCAGTGCAGAAACCCCCAGTGTGTCGTGGGTTGTCCCGTATCGGTCCAGATCCCGAGGTTTATCGGGCTCATCAAAGATAAGAAGTATAGAGAAGCCATTGACGTTATCAAGGAGACAAACAGTCTGCCCGCCGTCTGCGGTAGGGTTTGCCCCCAGGAGTCCCAGTGCGAGTCCAAGTGCGTGCTCCTTAGGACCGGACAGCCAATCGCCATCGGGCGGTTGGAGCGGTTTGCCGCCGACTGGGAAGCCAAGAACGGTGCCGCGACACCCGAGAAGCCGGCCTCTAATGGGAAGAAAGTGGCCGTTGTAGGAGCGGGCCCGTCGGGGCTCACCGCGGCGGGGGACCTTGCCAAGTTGGGCTATGAGGTGACCATTTACGAGTCGCTCCACGAACCCGGCGGCGTCCTCATCTACGGGATTCCCGAGTTCAGGCTCCCCAAGGAAGTCGTGAGGCGCGAAGTTGAATACGTAAAGGCCTTGGGCGTGAAGATCGAGACCGATGTGGTGGTCGGACGCACCATCACCATAGAGGACCTCTTTGATGATGGTTTTGAGGCCGTGTACGTAGCGAGCGGCGCGGGGCTCCCCATGTTCATGCGTATCCCGGGCGAAAACCTAAACGGTGTTTACTCGGCCAACGAGTGGCTCACCAGGATAAACCTGATGAAGGCCTACCTGTTCCCCGAGTGGGACACTCCGGTGAAGAGAGGGAAACGGGTGGTAGTGGTCGGAGCCGGCAACGTCGCCATGGACGCCGTAAGGTGCGCGCTCAGGCTCGGAGCGGAAGAGGCCTCCATTGTCTACAGGCGTAGCCGCGCCGAAATGCCCGCGAGGGCCGAAGAAGTTGAGAACGCCGAGGAAGAGGGCGTCAAGTTCCATTTCCTCACCAACCCGGTTGAAGTCATAGGAGACGAAAAGGGTTGGGTAAAGGGCCTAAAGTGCGTGAAGATGGAGCTCGGCGAGCCCGACCAGTCCGGAAGGCGCCGGCCCGTGCCCATAGCCGGTTCCGAATTTGTCATGGACTGCGACATCGTCATTATGGCGCTCGGCACTTCGCCGAACCCCATTATCTCGCAGACAACCCCCGGTCTTAACGCCCACTCGTGGGGAGGGCTCATCGCCGATGAGAAGACCGGCAGGACCACGAGGGAACGGGTTTGGGCAGGCGGAGACGCCGTGACGGGTAGCGCCACCGTCATCCTGGCCATGGGTGCAGGAAAGGCGGCAGCCAAGGACATCCACGAGTTCCTCTCCGGGCCGCAGGATAAGTGGTAATCATTAGCGCCTTATCTCCCCCTCGCGGCCTTAGGAGGTATGGGGCCCGTAGGGCTCGAAGTTAGCCATAGGCGGAAAAAATCGGATACCGGCCAGGAGATGGCCGGTATCCTTCATCAAAGAGGTGATTCGCCGCTCATGGATCCCAACAAGGCGATAACCGTATCCGAGCTGAACGCCTACGTGCGAGACCTTTTCCGGTCAGACGATTTCCTCCGGCAAGTGCTGGTGAGGGGCGAGATTGGCAATCTCCGCAACTACCAGGGCCATCTTTACTTTACCCTGAAGGATGAAAAGGCCAGCGTTAAGGCCGTTATGTGGCGAAGTGACGCACTCAGGCTTTCCTTCGTTCCGTCGGAAGGCGCCGAGGTCATAGCTGCAGGTAGTGTATCGGTGTTTGAGCGTGACGGGGTCTACCAGGTATACGTGAACTACATGGAGCCTTCGGGCCTCGGAGCGCTGTATGCCGCCCTTGAAAAACTCAAGGAGAAGCTTGAGAAGGAAGGGCTTTTCCGTCAAGAAAGGAAGCGGCCTTTGCCCTTTTTCCCGCGGAAGATAGGTCTTGTAACGTCGGTCCGCGGAGCGGCCATTAAAGATATCGTGAGCGTAGGCAGACGCCGCTTCAGGGGAGTATCTTTTGTCGTGGTCGATGCAAAGGTCCAGGGAGAAGGCGCCGCCCAAAGCATCATAAGAGGCATCAACATATTGAACCAAGTCCCGGAGCTAGACGTCATCATAATCGGGCGGGGCGGCGGTTCCCAGGAGGACCTCTTCGTTTTCAACGATGAAGCTCTGGCCCGCGCCATCTATGCCTCCAAGGTGCCTGTGGTTTCTGCCGTGGGCCATGAGAGAGACGTGACGGTGGCCGACCTTGTTGCGGATGCAAGGGCCGCTACTCCATCGCAAGCGGCAGAACTGGTGGTGCCGGCCGCTCAGGACCTACTGTCGCTGGTAAGGGGCTACGGGGAAGACATGAGGAACGAGATTTACAAGATGATAGGCGGGTACCGTCAGACACTGAGCCTCCTGCGGGGGAGGCCCGCCCTGGAAAGGCCCGACTGGTTCCTTACGTTATGGAGGGAATCTCTCGTACGATCTACCCGTGAGCTTGAGACCGCCATGGCCGCCATAATGGAGAAGAAGTCAAGCGCTCTGGCCAATGTATATGCCAAGCTGGATGCCCTGAGCCCGCTCAGAGTGCTCTCCCGTGGGTATAGCCTGGTTCGCAGGGTGCCCGACGGGGTGATCGTGAGGAGCGCGGAACAGGCGCCGCGGGGCACTGCCGTCCAGGTCTCTCTGATGAAAGGTTCGCTGGTCTGCCGGGTTGAGGAGTCTAAGACCGGCGAAGCGGAGGATGAGAAAGCGGGCAGGTCCTGATACGGGATGAACAGCCCCTGATGCAGGGAGAGCAGTTCTTGATGCAGGGCAAAGACAAGGGGGATGACAATGAGCGTGCCTGAGGAGATGGATTTCGCCAAGGCTCTCAAAGAGCTGGAGGAGATAGTCAAGCTCTTGGAAAGCGGGGAGCTTTCACTTGAAGAATCACTCGCTAAATTCGAGGAAGGAATAGGGTTGGCCAGGCGTTTGGAGAGCATCCTCGATAGGGCCGAACGAAAGGTGGAAGAGATCCTCGCGGGTCCCAAGGAGTCCGGTGCGCCAAAGGAACGAAGCCTCGAAGGTTAGTTGGCGCTCACCTTGTTTGACGGCTCTATTACCTGGGCCGCCTGCCGGATGATGCAAGCATTGGAGGTCTGTCCGTTGGAGGATTTCATAAGAGAGCTCGAATGCCTGAGGAAGGCGATAGATGAGGCCATGGAGGGAGCCCTACTCGGCTACCCTTGCGACGTTCCGTTAATCCGCGAAGCCATGGTCTACTCGGCGGAAGGCGGAAAGCGGCTTCGTGGCGCCATCGTCCTGTCCACGTACAAAGACCTGGGCGGCGACGGAGACGCCATGCACTTCGCGCTGGCCATTGAGATGATACAGGCATACTCCCTTGTGCACGACGACCTACCGTGTATGGACGATGCAGAGATGCGCCGGGGACGCCCTGCTTGCCACAAGAAGTTCGGAGAGGCGATGGGAGTATTGGCCGGAGACGCCTTATTGACTCTGGCGTTCGAGACTGCGGCTTCTTCCGATCTTCCGCCGTACCGGGTTGTCGAGGGAATAAAGGCTCTGGCCTACGGGGCGGGAGCGGCCGGTATGGTGGGTGGACAGGTCCTTGACCTCCAGCCGGAGGCGATCCGGCGCGGAGCGTGTCCTGGCGGGCCTTCCGCAAACGGCCGAGCAGGCGCAGCCGGTCCGTCCGACTCGGACAGCCCGGGCGACCTGGCAGACCCGGAGAACTTGGCCGACCGGGTACGTCTCATGTACAGGTTGAAGACGGGCAGGCTGTTTGAGACGGCAGCTAAGCTGGGGGCTATCTTGGCCGGAGCTCCGGCCGCGACCGTCGAGCGGGCCGCTGAAGCGGGCATGCATTTTGGTTTCGCATTCCAGATTTTAGATGACATCGAAGACGCGGCTCAAGGCGGCGTTGAAGAAGACAAAGACACTCTGCTAAAGAGGATTTCTTTAGAAAAAGCGCGGGAAGAGGCCATTATGGGATTTCAGAGATGTAAGCAACTGGCAGGCTCAGGCCGGCTGCTGGCAAGGCTGGCGGATCATTACCTCGTGACCAGGTTGGGCGTTTAGCCCCCACGCGTTGACCCTCCTGGGACGTTTGTCCTTCTGCGGCGTTTGTTCTCTGCGGCGTTTGTCCCTCTGCGGCGTTTGTCCTCCTGGGGCGTTTGACCTCTTGCGGCGTATGACCTCCTGCGGCGTTTGTTCTCTGCGGCGACTGATCCTGCTTCGGCCTCTGATCCCCTGCGGCGTTGGATCCTCCGGTGGCGTGTGATGCCCTGCGGCGCGTTGGGTCCTCTCGCCGAGTTAAGGCTGGACTCGCCCTTATCCCGCATTTTATGTGCTATACCCTGCCTTGATCCGGCAAAAAGCCCCCCATTCCGTAGCGGAAGTACGCATTTTGTGGACTGATTGCAGTTGCTAACTGACATAAAATGCATGATATGGGGGAAGCGTCTAGCATTTCATGTGCGTTGGGCTCCCATCAACCCGCAAGAAATGTACCATTCTGAACTGGCCGAACATGCGTCTGCGATGCGTTGAAGATGCGTCGGGTTGCTTGGAACGCGCCGAGGACGTGTCAGGGATGTGTTTGGGACGCGTTCATGTGTCGACCGGACAGTAGGTCCCCTTGAGACAAAACCCCAGGTAGAGTATAATTTAAGGTACGCTCCGGGTGGGCGCAGTATTCTAGTAGGCTTGCCCATCTCAAAGGCGGGGCTAAAAATCCGTCGCGGGCCATACCGGTTCGCCCTAAAGCAGTGTCGGTTGCGCCCAGCTTCCGGCCTCTTTAGGGAAGAGGAAATCAGGGAAACCTACAACGGCATGTAGGTGAAGCCCTGGTTTCGGCGGGGCAATCGTCCCAGCGGTTCAATCCCTATGAGGAATGGCCTGCCTTGAGTGGCCGGGTAGGAAGGTCCCTCCTGAAAACCCGTTTGCTGCAAGAAAGGCTAGAGATGGGGGCCTTTGAGGAAAACTCCTAGACTGTCTCAAATGGGCGCTTGTGGGGTTGCGGTGTGAACTAAGTGGTGATCCAGCTCTGCCTGCGGCGACGCGGCAGGCCGGCCTTAAAGGGGAACCGCCGGGGGTGAAAGCCACGGTTGGCCGGCGGGAAAGCCTGCTGGACCTCAAGTCACAAGATTAACTGCAAGCGCTGCCCCTCGGAGGCGATTGTGACCGGTATGAGCAGAAAGAAGAAAGAACGACGTTTCGCGACCGGGACACTTTTTTTCGCGCTCAGTGCCTTTCTACTGAGCTTCGTCATGAACCTCACATTTGAGCGACTGGCAGAGGCCATCCCGCCTGCATTCGGGGTGCCTCTTTTTTTCTTTGTCGTCATGTTTGGTATTATAAGCGATGCCGTGGGGCTGGCGGGAACCCGGGCCAAAGTAGAGGCGCTCCTTTCCATGGCTTCGAGGAGGGTTCCGGGGGCGCGGGAGGCGGTATGGTTCGTGCGGAACGCGCCCAAAGTGTCATCCGTCTTCAGTGATTTGGCGGGTGATGTTTCGGCCACAATGGCCGGGGCTTTGGCCGTAGCCCTAGTTTACAGGACAAGACAGTTCATATTCGTCGACTGGGCCGTTGCGACCAGCATCGCCGTGGGAATAGCCTCTATGTTGAGCGTCGGGGGCAAGGCACTTTTCAAGCCCCTGGCTTTGAAGTACGCTGAAAGCATAGTCCTCGTCCTCGGGAAAGTCCGGCGCAGAATCATACGGGAGAGGAAAGGGTAGATGTCAGGAAACTTGAGCATCGAGTCACCTCGGGACCTAAAGCGATTATCGCCTACGGAGCTGCGGGCGCTAGCTAAAGACATCCGCGACCGCATTGTCGAAACCGTAGCCAAAAATGGAGGTCACCTGGCGTCCTCACTGGGAGTCGTGGAGCTTACTCTGGCGCTTCATACCGTATTCGATGCTCCCAAAGACAAGATCGTCTGGGACGTTGGCCACCAGGCATATGCCCACAAACTGATAACCGGCCGCGATCACCTCTTCCACACGCTACGCAAGCTGGGCGGGATTTCGGGATTCCCCAAGCGTGCGGAAAGTCCTTACGACGTATACGACACGGGTCACGCCTCGGGTTCTATTTCTTACGCCTTAGGGCTCGCCAAGGCGCGCGATCTCAAAGGTGAAGACTACCACGTCGTCGCTGTGATAGGCGACGGGTCCCTTACCTCGGGCGTGGCATTTGAAGGCCTGAACAATGCGGGTGGATTGGGGAGCAGGCTGATTGTGGTGGTCAATGACAATTCGATGTCCATCTCCGAAAGCGTTGGAGGGTTATCGTTCTACCTTACTGCTCTTAGGATGGCGCCTGTTTACAGGTCCGCCAAGGCGCGTCTTGAGAAGGTCCTCGACAAGATGCCGAGTCTCGGGCCGGTTGCCGTCCGGATGCTCCGCAGGCTCAAAGGGGGCATCAAGCACTTCCTCTTTCCTGAAGCATGGTTTGAGTCGTTGGGGTTCAGCTACTACGGCCCGATAGACGGACACGACATAGAGGCCATGCAGCGTGTCTTCGAAGACGCCAAAGCCCTTAAGGACCCAGTCATAGTCCACGTCGTCACCAAGAAAGGGAAGGGCTATGAGCCTGCTGAGAATGACCCCGAGAAGTACCACGGCCCGGGGCCCTTTGACCCGGCGACCGGAGAGATACTCCGGAAATCCGGCCCGCCTGCCTGGAACAAGGTGTTTGGCGAGGCCATGTGCACATTCGCGAAGGCCCACCCCGAACTTGTGGCCATAACGGCGGCCATGTCGGACGGGACGGGGTTGGGCGAGTTCAGAGAGATCTACCCCGACCGCTTTTTCGATGTCGGTATTGCCGAGAGCCATGCCGTGACTTACGCTGCGGGACTGGCCCAAGGCGGGCTTCTTCCCGTTGTCGCCATATACTCAACTTTCCTCCAGAGGTCTTACGACCAGATAATCCAAGATGTTGCCCAACAAAACCTCAAGGTCGTGTTCGCAATTGACAGAGCAGGACTTGTCGGAGAAGACGGAGAAACCCACCACGGCGAGTTCGATTTGAGTTATCTGCGAACGGTTCCCGGCATGGTCGTGATGGCTCCCAAAGACGAAAAAGAACTGGTGAACATGCTGTACACGGCCCTCAAAGTCCCCGAATCGTGCGCGATAAGGTATCCGAGAGGAGCAGCTTATGGAACGCCCTACCGGGATGCACTTCTAAATCCCGAGTTCTTGGAAACGGGCAAGGGCGAAGTCTTGCTGAGGGGAAGCGACGCGAACATATTGGCCGTCGGGAGCACTGTCTACCCGGCGCTTGAGGCGTCAGAAATCCTATCGCGAAGCGGCATCTCGTGTGGAGTGGTGAACGCGCGGTTCGTAAAGCCTTTGGACCGGGATCTAATTTTCGAACTGCTTGAAGCCGCACCGCTCTTGGTGGTGGAGGAGAATGTGGCGGCCGGAGGTTTGGGAGAGGCCGTAAAGAGCTTGGCGGCCGGTATTGGTCACCACCGGCGAGTGGCAGCAATCTCTCTGCCGGATGCTTTTGTCCGGCACGGCTCACAATCTGAGCTTAGGAAGCTGTCGGGACTAGACGCGGAGTCAATCGCGGAAGAGGTCCGGCACTTTTTGAAGGATGCCTATGACGGGTAAGACAAAATCACTCATAGGTGTATATCCAAACCTCCACAAAGAGGGGAGCCGTGAGCTTTCGGCACGGCTCTTGGACTGGTTGGAAGTCCAGGGCTATCGTGGGTGCTTTCCGCCTTGTCTCTCGGTCTTGGTCGGACGGGCCGGGCACGACTTGCCGCTTAAGCTCTGGCCCGAGAGGGTTAAGTTCGCCGTTGTCCTTGGGGGAGACGGCACGCTTTTGGCTGCCGGACGGGCGTTGGGGTGCAGGGGAATCCCCCTCCTTGGAGTCAATCTGGGTCACTTTGGATTCCTGACCGAGCTCGAGTCGGAAGAGCTGTTTTCCACACTTCCTTCGTTCCTTACCGGGCGCCACCAAGAGGATAAGCGGATTTTCCTTAGGGCGTCAGTACTAAGGGGCGGCCAGGTAATAAGGACTGGTCTCGCCATGAATGAAGCTTGCGTGGTCAAAGGGCCCTACGGACGCATGACGATCACTACTCTCAGGGTGGGCGGAAACATTGTTGACACCTATTCGGCAGACGGCCTGATAATCGCAACCCCCACAGGGTCTACGGCATATTCGCTTTCGGCGGGCGGACCGATCATGGAGCCTTCGATTGAAGCGCTTCTCGTGACCCCTGTCTGCGCCCACACGCTCTACTCTCGCTCTATAGTGCTCCCGGCGCGGGAGTCTTGCGAGATCGAGGTCGTCGAGCCAAGCCAGTCGACTTCCCTTTCCCTCGACGGGCAGGAGTTTTTCGCCCTTGAGAAAGGCGACATCGTGAGGGTCGCCGTAGCCGGGCCAAAGGTGACACTCCTTAGGCGCGAGGGTTGGTCTTTCTACAATGTGTTGCGCCGGAAGCTGAAGGAAGGTGCCGATAGACTTCCACGGTAAGCCAAACCGGGAGGGATTGTCAGTGAAGGCTAAGAGGCAGATGAGGATCATTGAACTTGTGTCGCAAAATGTTGTGACCAGTCAAGAGGCGCTGTGTGAAGCCCTTGCTCGAGAAGGGATCAAAGTTACCCAGGCGACCGTTTCGCGTGACATAAAAGAACTGAACCTTGTGAGGGTTCCTTCGGGAGACGGTAGGTACAGATACGCCCTCATGCCTGGAGACCCTTCTTCCGTATATCGCGAGAGGTTCAAGAAGCTGTTCGCAGATTGTTGTCTTGACATGGAGAGTTCGGGCAACATCATCCTGGTGAAGACCATCGAAGCCACGGCGGCAGCGGTAGGTCAGGCGATCGACGCTCTAAACCTTCCGGGCATTTTGGGGTGTGTCGCCGGCGATGACGCCGTATTGGTGGTCGTCCGCGAGGGCGTTTCTTCTGAGGAGGTACTCGACTCCTTGAGAAAGATCGCTGGGCTGTGATAGGACATGCTGTCATACCTCAGAATTCGCAATTTCGGTATATTCAAAGACGTTGAGCTCGAGCTTGGGCCGGGTCTTACCGTGTTCACCGGAGAGACCGGAGCCGGAAAATCCATGCTCGTAGACGCTTTGATGGCATGTCTTGGCCAGCGGACTTCTCGAGACCTTATAAGGTCCGGGGCGGACCGGGCGGTTATCGAACTTGTGGCCTCTCTGCCCGAGCCCTCAGAGGGCACAGAGAGTTCAGAGCGTGGCGAACGTCTCCCGTCGCCGCGGGACTCGTACGGTGGAGACGGGTCGGAGGCTGGCGAAGACCCGCTAAGGCCGTTCTTAGAAGGTTCGCAAGAAGTCATCATCCAGAAAGACATCCTTCCCGATAGATCATACCTCCGTTTGAACGGACGCCTTGCCACTTCCGCACTGGCTCAAGAGCTGGGTGGGCGCCTCGTGGACATCCACGGCCAGCAAGAACACCACTCTCTCCTAAGACCTCAGAATTACCTGGGAATACTCGACGGCTTAAGCCGCAGTTCCATTGAGCCGGTCCGCCGGGATTTCGAGCTTTTGTACCGGGAACGGCAAGCGATCCTCTCCCGCATAGCCGACCTGGGGAAAGACGATAAGGAAAGACAGAGGGAAATTGACCTTCTGGCCTATCAAGTCAGGGAGATAGAAGACGCCGGGGTACGTCCGGGTGAGGAAGACGAACTCCGCCGCGAATTTGCGGTTTTGTCTTCGCAAGAAAAACTCATAGAACTGGCCGAGAGGTGTTACGCCGCGCTTTACGAGGGGCATGGACCTCGCGGGGCAGCGTGGGAGCTGGTCGAGGAAGCCCTGGAATGTTTGCGGAAGTCTGCATCCATAGATGGAGCGGCCTCCCAGGCCCTGGAGGTCCTCGAGCAGGCGGCTTTCCAGCTGGAAGCGGCCCTTGACTCAGTGCGGGAATACAGGAGAGGCTTGTCCGTCGACCCGGGTAGACTCAAACTGGTTTCAGACAGACTCGACCTCATCCAGAGGCTTAAGTCGAAGTACGGAGATTCCCTTGCGGGTGTGCTTGAGTACGTCGAAAAGGCAAAGGCGCGCCTCACGGAGCTAACCCATTCCCATGAGACTCTCTCTGAGCTCAAGGACAAACTGTCCGCTCTCGAAGGGAAAATGATGGAACTGGGACGGTCGTTGTCGGAGCTTAGGCGGAAGGTCGCGTCGGAGATGTCTGCCGGAGTGACTTCGTTGATAGGAGAGTTGGGCATGCCCGGGGGGTGCTTCTCAGCCGAAATCCATTCCGAGCGGGAGCCGTTTCCGTGGGGGTACGACCGGGTTAGCTTCTTGTTCACCGCCAACGCAGGAGAGACGCCGATGCCCGTGCATAGGGTCGCCTCAGGCGGAGAGCTCTCAAGGCTCATGCTGGCAATAAAGTCCGTCCTTGAGAAAACGGACCCCGTCCCTACGTTGATTTTCGACGAAATTGACGCCGGCATAGGCGGCAAAGCAGGACAAGCCGTAGCCGAGAACCTGAGAAAACTCGGCCGCACCCATCAAGTATTGTGCGTGACTCACCTGGCTTCAATCGCGGCCGCCGCCGACAATCATTACCTGGTCTCAAAGGTTCAGGAAGAAGGAAGGACCTACGCCACTGTGAGGCTGCTTACGGGCGAAGAACGGATACCCGAGATCGCCAGGATGTTGAGCGGCACCGAGGATCCGGTTTCCCTGGAGCACGCCAGGGAGCTACTGAAAAGCCGCGGGATGTAAGCACTCGAATCCTACTATTTACTCCGCTGGGTTCGTTCGGTACCTTTTGTGCACGACCTGCGCCAGTCGGTTACCTTTTGTACACAACCCACGCCAATCGGTTACTTCTTGTACACGACCCGCGTCAGTCGGTTACTTTTTGTACACG
>DGDN01000001.1:0-18646 GCA_002385465.1 Candidatus Fermentithermobacillaceae bacterium UBA3951 | reverse complement strand
CCCGCGCCGGTCGGTTACCTTTTGTCCATGACCTCTGCCTCTCACCGGAAACAAAGGCCTTCTTTTGCCACGCTAATAAATCTCCTTTGCCCGGCGAACCTTAATACCTGTCGGCTTTTCAAGCGAGGGTGAGGTGGCTTCCGGTGACAGGACACAGAATACGCATGGTGCTGGGAGTCTTCCTTAGTGCTTTGGTAGTGGCCATATGTATGTCGGGCTCCTTCAGGCTTGCTTTTTCGTTTCCGTCTGAAATGACCCTTACAAAGGGGCAGTCGTTTGTCATAGATACAGGCTCGCCCGTCATCTCGGTAAGCCGTCCGGGGGCGCCCATCTCCGACCTACTTCCGTGGAGCGGCACCTCCACGCGTCTTGCCCTCGACACCGGCGAAACAGGGTACTCGTCAGTAGAGTTCCGCCTCTTCGGTCTTATCCCCATACGGAGGGTGTCTCTAAGCGTCCAAGAACCCGTTTTGGTCGTCCCGGGCGGGCACTCCATAGGTGTCGTGTTAAGAAGCAGCGGCCTCGTGATCACGGGGCTCTCGCCTGTTGAGACCGTGGACGGTCGCCAGGTATGGCCGGCCCGAAACGCGGGGCTGGAAGCCGGCGATGTAATCATCTCTGTGGGAGATGAAAAGATTGGTACTAAGGAAGAGTTCTCGCTCCTTGTAGACCGGGCCGGGAGAGATGGCCGGTGGGTTGACATCCTGGTGGAAAAACCTGACGGCTCGGTCATACGCAAGACGCTTATGCCCGTAAGGCACAGAAACGGCGGTTTTCAGATCGGGCTCCTCGTGAAAGACGCGCTGGCCGGAGTAGGGACGCTCACCTTCTACGACGCCAAGACGGGGCTTTACACGGCCCTCGGCCACATGATCTACGAAGGTGATTCGAGAAAGCCCGTGTCCATGAATGAGGGCCATATAGTTCGCGCCACCGTGACCGGTGTTCACCCTTCGAGAAAAGGGATCCCGGGCGAAGTCCTGGGTACGTTTGTTGAAGGCCACGATGTCATAGGGACCATCTTACAAAACAAAGAGTGCGGCATTTCAGGGATCTTGTCAGGGCCGCTTGAGAACGAGCATTATCCCGAACCGATCCCTTTGGGCCTTCAAGGAAGGCTCAGAAAGGGTCCTGCCGAGGTCCTCACCACCATAGAAGGAACTTCCATCGAGAGATTTTCGGTGGAGATTGAAGACATTTACCTGGGCTCCAGAAACCTTTCCAAGGGTTTTCTCCTCAGGGTCACAGACCCGAGGCTGATTGCCCGTACCGGCGGTATTGTGCAAGGCATGAGCGGGAGTCCGATCATTCAGGACGGATATCTTGTGGGAGCCATCACCCATGTGCTCGTGAACGACCCTCACAGGGGATACGGTACATTCGCAGAATGGATGGCCCGGGACGCCTACATGATGAGCGGGAGAGAAGCCTTGCTTGAAGGCGACGCGGAGGCGGCCTTTTTTGAACTTGAGTCCAGCCTCGCGGAACCCGGCTCGGCAGGAGCACCAACCCCAAGCGACGATTGCAGGTAGAGCGACTCCCGGCAGATAAGGTTTATGCAGTGGTCGATCTCCCGGGATAACCGGAGTACCTCTGCGTCCATCATCGAGCGACCCGACTCGACCAATCCCACAAGCTCGCGCTTGTAAGACTCCATCCTGTGGGTCGCTTCAACCGGTTTCTCCGGTCCTGGTTTCATCTGGACCACCCCGGCCTTTCGCCACGCAATCTCCTATGGCCCTTACTCAGGTAGTCGTAAACGACACCTCAGTCTTTAGCCTTTCCAATGAGAATGAACAGGGGAAATTCCGAGGGGACAATGTGTATCCAATTTTTGCCACCAAAATTGTGGTTCATATTGTCAACAATATGGTCCAGATGGTAAGATTTGTCCTGGAATAGTTTGTAAGTACACGCGGCTTGTCTTATCGTCGCGAAATGCGGGGGGAGTCATCGGATGCGGAAAATGCGGGTCCTAGTAGTGGACGACAACAAAGAATTCGTAGGCTTACTTCGCGAGTACCTTGAAAAACAGGACGACATAGAGGTCGCAGGCGTGGCGTACAACGGTGTGGAAGCACTAGAGTCCATTCAGGAGCTCAAGCCTGATATCGTGATCCTAGACATCATCATGCCGTATCTGGACGGGATTGGTGTCCTTGAGCGACTCTCCAAAGAAGATGCATCCGCGCGCCCGAAGATTGTGATGCTTACCGCATTCGGGCAGGAATCAATCACCCATAGGGTTGTGGAGCTGGGCGCCGACTATTACATATTGAAACCCTTTGACCTAAGCATACTGACCGAGAGGCTCAGACAGCTTTGGTCGAAGGAAGGGACTTCCACAAGGTCTGCCCCTCAAGTTAGGGAGAGAGACAAGAGTCAGGATTCCCGAGTAACCTCCATCATGCATGAACTGGGAATTCCGGCCCACATCAAGGGCTATTTGTACCTCCGTGACGCAATCATCATGGTTGTGGATCGCGTCGACCTCCTTTCCAAGATCACCAAAGAGCTCTATCCCACCATTGCCCAAAAATACACGACCACTCCGAGCCGCGTGGAGCGGGCCATACGTCATGCCATTGAGGTCGCGTGGGACAGGGGCAACATGGAATTCATCCAAAAGGTATTCGGGCATACCATCAGCCAAGAAAAAGGCAAACCTACTAATTCTGAGTTCATAGCCATGGTGGCCGACAGGCTAAGGCTCGGCGCGTGAGGTGATGGGGTCCTCGCATGAGCCAGTGGGTTCGTACCGATCCCGGCTCCTTGGGAGACCGCAGGTACGCGCAGTGTGCAATATAATGCAGATTAGAGGATTACACGCTCCGCTTGTGGAATTCCCAAGCGGAGGTGCCTTTTCTTGCAGGATTCTGCACGGGTGAGACTCCTAGACCTTATTCTGAACGCAACTCATGACGCCATCGTGGCCGTTGATGCCAACGGGCGCATTTTTGTTTTCAACCCCTCCGCAGAGAAGATCCTCGGGATGAAAGCCAAAGATGCGATCGGTTCACATGTCCGAGAGGTGATAGCTACCACCAGGCTTGATGAAGTCCTGTCCACGGGAGTGGCCGAACTGAACCAAAGGCAGACGGTCGGCGAGACGGAGATCGTCACGAACAGGGTACCCGTGCGGGACGAAAGCGGCAAGGTTGTAGGGGCGGTCGCGGTGTTTCGCGATCTAACTGAAGTCAAGAAGCTGGCGGAAGAGATCACGAACCTTCGAGAGATCCAGTCGTTTCTCACCGCCATTATCGGAGCTACTCAAGACGCCATCTCGGTGGCCGATGCAAACGGCAACGGTCTTCTCATCAACCAGGCTTACACCAGGCTAACCGGGCTCACCGAGAAAGACGTGATAGGCAAGCCCGCCACCGTGGACATCGCCGAAGGTCCCAGTATGCACATGCAGGTCTTGCGCACCCGGCAGCCCGTCAAGAACGTGCCCATGCGGGTGGGGCCCATGCGGAGACAAGTGGTGGTTTCGGTAGACCCGGTTTTTGTGGGAGACGAGCTCAAAGGCAGCGTTGGAGTCATCCGCGACGTCTCCGAGATCATACGTCTTACCGAGGAACTGGACCGGATGAAGAAGATCGTGAGGCAGCTGGAGGCCAAGTACACCTTCGAAGAGGTGGTGTCGGTCAATCCTCTGGTCTCGCAAGCGGTAGAACAGGCACGGAGGGTGGCATTTACCACGGCGACAGTCCTCCTAAGAGGGGAAAGCGGTACCGGAAAGGAGCTTTTCGCCCACGCGATCCACAATGCCTCGCCCAGGAGGAACAAACCGTTTGTGAGAGTGAACTGCGCAGCCGTAAGCGAAAGCTTGCTCGAGTCCGAGCTCTTCGGATACGTAGACGGCGCGTTTACCGGCGCGAAACGAGGCGGCAGGAAGGGCTTGTTCGAGGAAGCCGAAGGAGGCTCTCTCTTCTTGGATGAGGTTGGGGTCATGCCCCTTCCGCTCCAGGCCAGCCTGTTGAGAGTGCTTCAGGAGAAAGAGATCGTCAGGGTGGGCGACTCAAAGCCTACCCCCGTGGACGTCCGCGTGATAGCCGCAACCAACGTGCCCCTGGAGCAATTGGTGGCAGAGGGGAAGTTCCGCGAAGACCTCTACTACCGCCTGAATGTCATCCCCATCTTCATACCGCCGCTTAGACAGCGGACGGACGACCTCCCGTTCCTCTGCGACAGGCTCATCAAGAAGCTTAACCAGGAATACGGCAGGTCTGTGGAAAGCGTGAGCCCTGAAGTGATGGAAGTATTCAAGGCTTACCGCTGGCCGGGTAATGTTAGGGAACTGGAGAACGTCCTCGGTAGGGCCATGATGAACATGAAGTTTCAAGAGACCGTGATACTGTCAGAGCACTTACCCCCCATGACCGTAGAAGGACACCGGTTCGGAAAACCCGCTCACCGGGAGGCCGAGCCGGATTGGTTGTCGCCTGCACCCACCACCGCCGGAAGCCTGAAAGAAGCAGTGTATAACGCCGAACGTCTCGCCATTCTCAATGCACTCAAGAAGACCGGCAACAACAAGACCAGGGCGGCACGTCTATTGGGTATCAGCGTAAGGAGCCTTTACAACAAGATCGAGCGGCACGGCATTGGTGAAGAGAAGGAAGCGGTTTCATCTTGAGTCACCGGTCCCCAAGGCGCAGTCCGGGACGCGGTGTGCCGTCGGGTGCATGCAGCATCTTTCACATATGAAGGGTCTTTCATGCTGCTCATCTGGAGAACCCGTGCTCCCGGTCGCCTTGTAAGGGAAGCCCCTTAGGTTGCGAGACTTCGCAATCTATTCGCAATCTATATTGGATGCTGGGCTCTTTAGGTCGCTTTCGGATTCTTGGCATGTGTCTTGCTTTCGTCCAAGGATAAAAAGGACCGAGGAGGGATGTGCTTGGACCTGTTCAAGAAGATGGCGGAGGAAGGACATGAGCAAGTTATGTTCTTCAGGGACAAGGCCGGGGGAAAACTGAAGGCCATCGTGGCATTCCATGATTCCACCCTCGGGCCTCCTCTGGGGGGCACCAGAATGTACCCCTACGCTACGGAGGAAGAGGCCGTGATCGACGCCCTAAGGCTCGCAAAAGGCATGACGCTGAAATCGGGAGCGAGCGGCCTCAATCACGGTGGCGTCAAGGGGATCATCTGGGGAGATCCGGAAAAAGACAAAGACGAGATTTTGTTGCGCGCTTACGGAAGGTTCATAGAAGGGTTAAAAGGTAGGTTCATAACCGGAACAGACGTAGGAACATATTCAACAGACTTCGTGGATGTGGGCGCGGAGACCGAATATGTGGTTGGATTGCCCGCGGAATATGGCGGCAGTGGAGATACCTCGGTGCTCACGGCGTACGGCGTGTTCCTAGGGATTAAGGCCTGTGTATCGGAAGTGACCGGCAAAGACGACTTAAGCGGTATCAAGGTGGCGGTCCAGGGAGTCGGCAAGGTAGGTTCCAAAGTGTGCCGTCACCTGGCTGAGGCGGGGGCTTCCGTGGTCCTCACCGATGTGCGGAAAGAGGCGGCACGTTCGATTGCCGGCGAGATCGGCGGTTCTTATGTGGAGCCCGAAGAGATATTGTCGGTCGAAGCGGATGTGTTGTCGCCGAACGCGTTGGGCGCGGTCCTAAACGAAAAAACCATCCCGACTCTGAAGTGTAGGATTGTCTGCGGCGGCGCCAACAACCAGCTGGCAACCCCCGAGGATGCCGAGAGGATCTACATGCTAGGCATCCTGTACGCCCCCGATTACGTGGTGAACGCGGGCGGCGTAATCCAGGTTGCCGACGAGCTCATTGGGTTCAACAGAGACCGGGCGAAGCTCAAAGTAGAACGAATACCATCTCTGCTCAAGACGATATTCGCGATCTCCAGGCGTGAAGGCATAAACACCGAAGCTGCGGCTACCCGGATGGTGGAGGAACGGATAAACGGAGTGCTTAGGCTTCGGGCAACTATGGCGTAGTGGGAGAAGAGACGACCTTGACCGAGGACCTTATTCTGGTCATAAATCCCGGCTCGACATCGACCAAGATTGCGCTGTACCAAAATGAGACGCTGGTTGCCGGCGCGACCCTCGACCATTCGGGTGCAGCCTGGGCCGGTTCCCAGGAGATAATCTCGGAGCTGCCGCATAGGGTCGGGCTGGTCAGACGGTTTCTCGAAGAACGCGCTATTGCACCCGACTCACTTAGGGCGATCGTGGCACGAGGTGGCCTCTTGAGGCCGGTACGCTCGGGGGTCTACCTTGTGAACGAGGCCATGCTCCAGGATCTTAAGGACCAAGTGGGCGGGCGGCATGCATCCAACCTTGGGGGACTTATGGCCTGGGAGATCTCTAAGAAAGGCCGGATACCTTCTTTCATCGTTGACCCCGTTTCTGTAGACGAGTACGCTCCCGAAGCCAGGTTGTCAGGGCTCCCGGAGGTCCCCAGGAAGAGCCTGCTGCATGCCTTGAACATCCGCGCCTCAGCCAGGAGGGCCTCAAGAGACCTCGGTAGAGAACTTCCTTCTCTCTATCTGGTCGTAGCGCACTTAGGGAGCGGGTTCTCCATATGCCCGTTCTACCGTGGGGCTATGAGAGACGCCAACAACTCGAACGAGGAAGGTCCTTTTACGGTTGAGAGGGCCGGGACGCTGCCTGCCCTCTTCTTGCTGGATCTCCTGAGCGAAACGGAAGGCCGCGAGCTTAGGCGCCGCATTACCGGTCAATCTGGGATGTTCGGTTACCTTGGAACCAAGGATGCTCGAGCGGTAGAGATGAGAGCCGGGGTAGACAAGCGGGCAAACGTGGTGTGGCAGGCGATGGCTTATAGGGTGGCCCAGGAGATCTGCGCCATGGCGGCCAGTTTCCCCGAAACGCCCGATGCAGTGGTCCTCACGGGAGGACTGGCCAAGTCGGAAGATTTCGTGGCCAGGGTTATGGAGTATACGGGTTTTCTCGGGAGGCATTTGGTCTACCCGGGAGAGGAAGAAATGGAGGCGCTCCTTATCGGAGTCCTTCGAGTGATACGCGGTGAGGAGCCTGCCCGCGTGTATCCTGAGACGGAGGCGATAGGATGAGCCACCTGTTCCACGGTTTCCACGAGAGGGTAAAGAGGACGGGGAAGGTAGGCGTCAGCCTGGTCGAGGCCTTTGACGAAGAAGCCCTCTTGGCCCTCTCTGAAGCCGAGAGAGAAGGGTTCGCGCAGCCGTTCCTGGTGGGAGACCCCGGGAAGATTGAAGCAGCGATGAGCTCCTCGGGAGCGCGGTTCCAGGATCCCGTCATCGTTCAGGCGCTCGATCCCCAAGCTTCGGCGAAGGCGGGAATACGGCTGGTCCGCGAAGGCACTTGCGGGATCCTCATGAAAGGCAAAATCGGCACCGGGAGCCTCATGAAGGCCGTCTTGGACAAGGAAGAGGGCCTCAGGACCGGACGGATACTGAGCCACGTTGCCTGTCTGGAAGTGCCGGGTTACGACCGCTTCATATTCGTGACGGACGGCGGCGTCGTGCTACACCCCGATCTTCACAAGAAAGTCCAGATTGTGTCCAACGCGATAGGCGTCGCGCGCCTCATGGGGGTTGAGACCCCCAGGGTGGCGGTCCTCGCGCCTTCGGAAGTGCCGAACCCGAATTCCGAAGCCAGCATGCACGCAGCTGAGCTTGCCAGGATGTCCAGGGAAGGCATGTTCGAGGGCGCCTTTGTGGAAGGGCCTATGGCGCTGGATGGGGCCGTCTCCCCTGAAGCGGCCCGCATAAAGGGTATGACGGGAGAAGTACCGGGACGGGCGGACATACTCGTCGCGCCGGACGTTGTCTCAGGGAATAGCATAGCCAAGAGTATGCAGTATTTTGCACGCGCCGTCATGGGCGGAGTGATTGTCGGGGCTGCCGCCCCGGTCGTGGTGATCTCGAGAGCCGATACCGCCCAGGTAAAACTCAATTCCATAGCTATGGCGCGAGCTCTCGTCTAGGGCTTGTCCATATAGTGAAGGGATCAGGCAGAGAGAGGTTTCCGAGTTACAAGTCAAAGGATTTAAGGAGGAAGAGAGCTTTGGGAGTACTGGAGAGCATGGCTAAGCACGGACATGAGCAGGTTGTGTTCTGTTACGACAAGACTTCCGGACTCAGGGCGATTATCGGTATCCACGACACTACCTTGGGTCCCGCGCTCGGGGGCCTCAGGATGTGGCCGTACAAGAGCGAAGAAGAAGCTTTGTTCGATGTCCTCAGGCTTTCCAGGGGGATGACCTACAAGAGCGCGGCCATGGGTCTCAACCTCGGCGGGGGTAAAGCCGTCATCATAGGCGACCCGCGCAAGGACAAGACCGAGGAGATGTTCAGGGCTTTCGGTCGTTTCGTCCAGTCGCTGGGCGGCAGGTATATCACTGCCGAAGACGTCGGCTCCACCACCGATGACATGGCTATCATCAGGACCGAGACGCCTCACGTGAAAGGCCTTTCCGACACGAGCGGCAACCCCTCTCCGATGACGGCGTTTGGAGTATTCAGGGCCATGCAGGCTGCGGCCTTGAAGGTTTTTGGAACCGACGACCTATCCGGAAGGAAAGTGGCCATGCAAGGAGTCGGCTCGGTCGGGATTTCCCTGGTGGAGCGGCTCCTCAACGCAGGTGCCAAGGTTTGCGTTACGGATATATTCCCGGACAAGGTCGAGAAAGCGGTACAGCTCGGGGCCGTCGCTGTGTCTCCGGATGAGATATTTGACCAAGAGTGCGATATCTTCGCTCCGTGCGCCCTGGGAGCGGTGCTGAACGACGACACCATACCCAGGCTCAGGGCCCGTATCGTGTGCGGCGCGGCCAACAACCAGCTCCTCGAGCCCAGGCACGGAAAGGCCCTTAAGGACAGGGGCATCCTTTACGTCCCCGACTACATCGCCAACGGAGGCGGCGTCATCAACGTTGCCGACGAGGTCAACATAGGCGGCTACAACCGCGAGCGTGCGCTCAGGAAGGTCTCGACCATATACGACATCACGCTCAAGGTCCTAAGCACCGCCGAAGAGAAGGGCGTCTGCACTCACGAGGCAGCCGACATGGTGGCTGAGGATCGCATTGCCAAAGCCCTTGCACAAAAAGGAATGTACGTGCCGAAATGACACCGGTATTGAGCATAGACCCGGGCTTCTCTGAAGTCCGGGTCGCGGCCCTTATTGCCGGCGGGGAAGCGGAGCTTCGCTCGCTTCCCCCGGAAGATAACCCTTTCGAATGGTTCGTGAGGACGTACGGGTCTAGCCCTTCGGGAATCGTAATAGCAGGAGGTTACTACGCCCAGTGTCCTCCCGGCGTCTATCTCATTGATGAACACATGGCCCGAGACGCCATGCGGCTTGCCCCATGGCACCCCAGGAACCGGATGACCGTCCGTGCCCTTGAGTTTTGCCGGGGTTCCGGCGTACCCGGCGTTGCGGTGGACCCCATGTCCTCTGCCATGCTGCCTGAGGAAGCAATGCTTTCGGGCTATCCTTCGCACGAAAGGCGCGGCGTCCACTACGCCTTCCCGGAGCGCCAGGCGTTTCTCTCGGCCTGCAGGTCTCTAGGTCTCGATCCTGACTCTACCCGCGGAATTACCGTGTACCTGGGTGATGAGGTATCGGTGGCGGCTCACGACGGACCGCGTGTTGTGGCCACGTCGGATCCAATAGACTGCGAAGGTCCCTTCGGGTTTACGAGCGCCGGTACGGCCCCGGCCACCGCGTTTATCTCCTGGCTAGAAAGAGGCAAGGCGGGATCCTGTTCGAGGGATGAGATCCTGAAAGATCTAAAGGCAGGTTCCGGAGTCTTTGCCTATGCCGGGGTCGGCTCCATGTCTGAGCTCTTAGGAGAGATCAAGCGGGGAAACGGCGAGGCCGTGCGTGCCGTGAGGGGGATGGCGTACCAGGTCTCGAAAGAGATCGGGCGCGCCTTGGCTGCGCTCAAAGGGAGGGCCGGCGTGATCGCCCTGACCGGGCCGGGGGTTTCCGTGGACCTCCTTATCGAGGGGATCGAGGAACGGGTGTCCAAATGGAGCCCCGTAATTAGGGTGCCCCAGGACGACTGCACGCGAACGCTGGTCCGAGAGGGTTTGTCGGCGATCGCTGCGAAGCGCTTTCTAAGATATCCGGAAGAGAAGAGGTCGTGACGTTGTCTCAGGTGACTGTATTTTATGGCCTCTACGGAAGCGGTAAGTCGGAGGTGTCCATAAACTACGCGCTCCGTCTCGCGAGGGAGGGGCGGGCCGTAACCATCGTCGATCTTGATGCGGTAACACCTTACTTCAGAGTCAGGGATGTTAGGGAACGGCTCTTGGAGGAGGGTGTGAGAGTTGTGGCGCCTAAGGAATCCATCCGCCATGCCGACCTCCCTGTTCTGCCCGAGGGCATCCGCAGGATCCTCATGCATGGGGAAGGCGACATTGTGGTTGACGTCGGCGGCGATCCGACCGGCGCCAGGGTGTTGGGTGGCCTCAAGGATGCACTGAGGCCCGGTGCCCGGGGGCTTTTTGTCTTGAACGCCATGAGGCCGTTTTCCAGGACTCTGGACGAAGCCGAAGAAGCCGTGGATCGGGTTACGTCCTCGGCCGGGCTTCCTCCCGGAGGACTGGTCTCTAACACCCATTTGGGCGAGCTCACCCGAATTGAGCACATTTCATCCGGCTTGAAGTTTGCCGAGGCTCTTGGCCTGCGTCTGGGCCTTCCCGTAGTGATGGTGGGAGTCCCGGCGCATCTCAAATCGCAAGAGGAAGAACTGGCAAAGGCCCTTCGCGGGGTCCGGCCGCTCTACCTTGAGCGGTACCTGCTCAAGCCTTGGGAAATCGCAGAATGAACCGGCGGATGGGAGGGAGACGTGTGGAAAAAAGAGTTCGTTTCAACGAGGACCATTGCAAGAGCTGCGAACTGTGTATCGGTGTCTGCCCAAAGAAGATTATCAGGCTGAGAACCGAACTCAACAGGCTCGGATATCATCCGGCTTTCGTGCCCGATGAGGACCAGGAAAAGTGCATCTCTTGCGCGCTTTGCGCCAGGATGTGTCCTGACGCTGTAATAGAAGTCTTTAGACCGTAAAGAGGAGGTGGAGGACGTGAGCGAATCTTTGCTCATGAAAGGCAACGAGGCTTTGGCCGAAGCAGCAATCCGCGCAGGTTGCAGGTTCTACTTCGGATATCCTATTACGCCGCAGAACGAGATCTCCGAGTATATGGCGAGACGGCTAGGTGAGCACGGCGGTGTCTTTGTACAGGCCGAGAGCGAGGTTTCTTCCATAAACATGGTCTATGGGGCCGCGGGCGCCGGCGGAAGGGTCCTTATTTCGTCGTCGAGCCCGGGGATCAGCCTAATGCAGGAGGCCATTTCCTACATCGCGGGAGCGGAACTTCCTTGCGTCATAGTAAACATGTCCCGCGGAGGTCCGGGTTTGGGCGGCATCCAGCCATCCCAGTCAGACTACTTCCAGTCCACCAAAGGCGGCGGGCACGGCGACTACCGGCTTATTGTCCTGGCGCCGGCGACCATCCAGGAGGGCTGCGACCTCATGGCGACCGCTTTTGACCTGGCCGACAAATACCGGAATCCCGTAATGATCTTGGGAGACGGGATGATCGGCCAGATGATGGAGCCCGTGGTCTTCCCGGAAGTCCTGGACGCGGCAAGCCTCCCTCACAAGCCGTGGGCCACTACGGGCAACGAGGGGCGGGAGAGAAACATCATAAGCTCCATCTACCTCGACCCTGAGGAGCTCGACGCCCACAACTGGAGGCTCGAGGAGAAATACCGGAAGGTCCGGGAGAACGAGGTAAGGTATGAGATCCTCCACGGAGACGATGCCGAGTGGTTCTTTGTGGCCTACGGCACCGTCGCCAGGATCTGCACTGCCGTAATCCAGAGGCTCCGGAAAGACGGAGTGAAGGTCGGTTTGATAAGGCCCATAAGCCTCTGGCCTTTCCCCGATGAGGCATTCGAGAAGGTGGTAGACAGGGCCAAAGGGTTCCTGACGGTGGAGATGTCTACCGGCCAGATGGTCGAAGATGTAAGGCTTGCGGTTAACGGACGGAAGCCCGTCTACTTCTACGGAAGGACCGGGGGAGCAGTTCCGACGCCCCGCTCGGTCGAGCGTCGCCTCCGGGATATGATAGACGGAAAAGCTCCGAGCCAGACCGACTACTTCGACAGGGTAGGAGGTGCCAAGAAATGAACCCGGTCTACACGCGTCCCAAGTCGCTCACCAATGTGGTAACCCACTATTGCCCCGGGTGCACCCACGGGATTGCCCACCGTCTCGTAGCAGAGACCATTGATGAACTGGGTATCCAGGGCCGGACCATCGGAGTGGCTTCGGTAGGGTGCTCGGTATTCGCCTACAACTACTTTGACGTAGATTTCCAGCAGGCAGCTCACGGAAGAGCTCCCGCCGTGGCAACCGGCATTAAGAGAGTGAGGCCCGAGTCTATTGTGTTTGCGTACCAGGGAGACGGCGACCTGGCTTCAATCGGTATGGCCGAAATAGTGCATGCGGCCGTGAGAGGAGAAAACATCACCGTCATATTCATAAACAACGCCATCTACGGTATGACCGGCGGCCAGATGGCCCCGACCACCCTGGTTGGGCAGAAGACCACGACGTCGCCTTTCGGGAGAGACCCCGGCACCCAGGGGTACCCGGTCAAGATCAGCGAGCTTCTGTCGACGGTAAAGGGAGCCTATTACGTGGCCAGGTTCTCCCTGCATAACCCGGCCAATGTTCAAAGGGCCAAGCAGGGCATTAAGAAGGCTTTCCAGAATCAGATCGAAGGGAAAGGGTTCTCGTTGGTCGAACTTCTTTCGACTTGTTCCACAAACTGGGGTATGACTCCGCAGAATGCCCTGAAATGGCTCGAAGAGAACATGATCCCCGAGTATCCGCTGGGCGAGTTCAAGACAGGGGAGGGAGAGTAAGTCGTGGACCACGAGATTATCATGGCAGGTTTCGGCGGTCAGGGTATCATGCTTATCGGCACTCTCCTGACCTACGCCGGCAAAGAAGAAGGCAAGGCCGTATCGTGGCTTCCTTCGTACGGGCCCGAGATGCGGGGCGGCACGGCGAACTGCGCTGTATGCGTATCTGATGACGCGATAGCATCGCCCGTTGTTGTCGAGCCCACCGCGGCTGTGGTCATGAACAGACCTTCTTACGATAAGTTCAAGAACATGGTGCAGCCGGGCGGAGCTCTGATAGTTAACTCGTCGCTTGTTCCTGACGAAGATATAAGAGGGGATATTGAGGTCTACAGGATCCCGGCGAACGATATAGCCAGAGAGCTGGGTTCTGACCGTGTCGCCAACATGGTCTGCCTCGGGGCCCTTTTGGGGGCCAGAGAGATCGTCAAGGTTGAAACTGTCATAAGCGTGCTTCCCAAAGTGATAAGTCAGAGGCACCACAGCCTTCTGCCCCTCAACGAGGAGGCGCTTTGGAGAGGTTACCGCCTGGTCAAAGAAGAGATGGCCCGGACCTCCTAGTCTGGGTCCCAATCTCAATGGGGTGAGCCTTAGTGAGCGAAAAGAAAACGGTGAGTGTGAGGGATATAGAGTCTCTCCTGGTTTGTCTTCCGGAGATTCAGAAGGCAAGGGTTGTCGTAAACGACTGGGGAGCCATAGAGGAGATCCACATCCTCACCGGACTGGGCAGAAACCCCAAGCAGATAGTGAGAGATGTCCAGAGCGCCCTAAAGGCCCAGTGGGACATCACGGTTGACCGGCGGAAGGTTTCGGTCGCGCAGATCCAGACGAGCCTGCCCGCTTCTCCCGGACGCCTCCGTTACGTAGGTCTGGAAGTGAAGACGAACGGGAGGACGGGCAAGGCGGAAATAGTGGTGACGCTTGACCGGGCAATCGAGAACCAGACTGCGGTCTACGTTGGAAAGACCGTGACCGATTCATCTGAAATTGGGATGTTGTTGGGGGTTGCCAGGGCAACTTGCATGGCGGTCAATCTCACCCTGACTCCCCCCAACGCGTTTTTTGTCGACGATGTAGCCACCCTCACAATAGGGCAGAAAGATGCCGTTTGCGTCCTGGTGGATTTGCTTACCCCTCGGGGGAACCACGAACAGCTCATGGGCTGCGCTGTGGTTAAGAGAGATATCCGGGAAGCATGTGTGAGAGCTACCTTGAACGCCATGAACCGTCGATTGGAAGTGCTTCCTCACAGGAGCATTTCGCAAGGCGGCGCCGGGCGTGGTGCACGCGATGCGGAGGGAGACAAGCCTGTAGTCGCACCTTCTCCGGAGACACGGCCAGGCCAGATGGAGCTGCCCGATCTCAAGCCTTTTGACAAGGGAGAAACGGAAGAGGATGCGCCCGGAAAGCCCAAACCGGAATCCGGCGAGATCTCGGGTGCACCCGGCCGTTACCAGTAATAACCTAGCCTAGCTTCCTCATAGTGTTGCATATGGCAAGACGATGCGGAGGCTAATTGGCATGCGTACAACCCTCAGGTTCTCTCCTTTGCTCCTCATGCTTGTGCTCTTTACGTTTGGCCTGGTGACGGGCATCTTGGGACTTCGCGTGCTCTCGCCCGATGAAAAGGCGGAACTGGTAGCATACCTCGAAGTCTTTATGCGGGGAGTCCGTAGCCCCGGTCTCGATCCCAAAGCAATCTTCCGGCTCTCACTGGAGCAGAACGCCCGCACGGCCCTTTTCATCTGGGCATTTGGTCTGGCCGTCATTGGAGCGCCCCTCACGTGTATTCTGGTGTTCGTGCGCGGGTTCGCCGCCGGGTTTGGATCCATGTTTCTACTAAGGGAAGTTACCTCAGGCGGCCTTACGATGTTCGTCTCCGGGATGCTGCCTCACAACTTGATCTCCGTCCCCAGCCTCCTCATCCTATCGGCCCTCTCCGTATCATTTTCGGTTCGTCTCCTGAGGGAGAGGCCCTGGAATTACGGCGGTCTTTGGAAAATGGTCGCCGAATATACCTGGCGCTTCTTCGTAGTAGCACTCGGGCTGCTTGCGGCCTCTTTAGTCGAGGCGTTTGTCTCACCCCTCCTGCTCTCTCGCTCGGTCGGCCTCTAGCTTGTGCCCCGAGGTACAATTTCGCCCCGCTCGCGGCGCTTCGCTGAAGGATCTTGACAGCCGATGTGGAATTGGATGCTTGGGCATTTTAATGCTGCTGTCCTCAATGTTAAGGAGGTTGAGTGGTTTGATAGTCGGAGTACCCAAAGAGATTAAACCTGATGAAAACCGGGTTGCGTTGACACCCGCCGGAGTCAACGCATTTGTGTCTCAGGGTCATCAGGTGGTTGTGGAGACAGGCGCCGGGTTAGGGAGCGGCATAGAAGACGCGGATTACATAAAGGCCGGAGCCACCATCCTTCCCACTGCCGACGAAGTCTGGAGCACGTCGGACATGATTATGAAGGTCAAGGAGCCCCTTCCGCCTGAGTACCCCAAGATGAAGAAGGGTCTCTTGCTTTTTACCTACCTCCACCTGGCGGCAGAACCCGAGCTCACCAAAGCCCTCATGGAACAGGAAGTGGATGCTGTTGCCTACGAGACAGTGGAGCTTCCTTCGAGGGCGCTTCCCTTGCTTACTCCCATGAGCGAGATCGCAGGGCGTATGTCGGTCCAAGTCGGAGCTCATTTCCTTGAGAAGCGGCACGGCGGCAGAGGCGTCCTCCTAGGCGGAGTGCCGGGAGTCACGCCCGGTGAAGTAGTGATCATCGGCGGAGGAGTCGTCGGCACAAACGCCGCCAAGATGGCAGTTGGCCTGCGCGCCAAAGTGACTATCCTTGACGTGAATCTTGACAGGCTCCGATACCTGGATGACATCTTCGGCACAAAGGTTGAGACCCTTGCGTCCAACCCGTACAACATAGCCGAGTGCGTAAGGAAGGCCGACCTGGTTGTAGGCGCAGTGCTCATCCCCGGCGCCAAGGCGCCCAAGCTGGTGACCGAGGAAATGGTCAAGGAGATGAAGCCCGGCGCGGTCATGGTAGACGTGGCTATCGACCAGGGTGGATGCATTGAGACGATGGACCACACGACCACCCACTCCAATCCGACCTTCGTGAAGCACGGCGTCGTCCACTATTCGGTGCCCAACATCCCGGGCGCTGTGCCGCGCACCTCGACGTTTGCTCTCACCAACGCCACCCTGCCGTACGGTCTCCTTCTGGCGAACAAGGGCTTCAAGGAAGCCGTGAAGTCCAACGCGCCTCTTGCCAAGGGCGTGAACGTCACAGCAGGAAAGGTAACTTACCAGGAAGTGGCCAAGTCCCTGAACTTGCCCTACACGCCGCTTTCGGAGGTTTTGGGCTAGGAGAGCCTGGCGAGAGATTGGAGGAGAGGGGCCCTCGCGAAGGGCCCCTCTTGAAGCTCTCAAAGGGCTGCATAAACGGCTTGAGCCTGACATAAGACTCTTGCAGGAAGGTATTTCTTGAAGTAGGATATTTCCCCCACGCAAGGGAAACATAGAAAAGCGAACAAGGCGTGCGGTGGCCGGTCGTTTACTCCGGCAGTCCCGACACCAACCGGGGGGAGGATGGCGCGAATGGAAAGCCTGATACAGGAGTTCATAGACTACTTGGGGCACGAGAAGGGGCTCGCTACCAACACCCTTGAGTCCTACAGCCGTGACCTTAAGCAATACTACGGCTTCCTATCCGGCGATTCGACGGCTTCTCTTGAGAACGCTTCCCAGTCGACCATCGTGGCTTACCTCATGTACCTGCGAAAACAGGGTAAGGCCACTGCCACCATTGCTAGGAGGCTTGCTGCCCTCAAAGCTTTCTACCAGTTTCTCGTCAAAGAAAACTACGTTTCTTCGGACCCCACCAATGATCTTTCGTCGCCCAAGCTTGAGAGGAAGCTACCGAAAGTCCTAACCGTAAGCGAAGTTGAGCGCCTCTTGAACCAACCGGACTTGAGCACTCCGGCAGGCAAGCGAGATAAAGCCATGCTTGAGCTTTTGTATGCTACCGGTATCCGCGTTTCCGAGCTTGTAAATCTCAACATCCTGGATGTAGACCTCAAGGAGGGTTTTGTGCGCTGCATGGGTAAAGGCTCCAAGGAGCGCGTCGTGCCGGTGGGCGATATAGCCGTTTCGGCGCTCAGGACCTACCTCGAGGGTGCAAGGCCTAAGCTTGTGGCCGATGCAAAGGAAAAAGCCTTGTTTGTGAACCACCACGGCAAACGCCTGACCCGCCAGGGCTTTTGGAAGATCGTTAAGAAATACGCCACTCAGGCGCAGATCAGGAAAGAGATAACCCCCCACACCCTGAGACACTCATTTGCCACCCACCTCCTGGAAAACGGAGCGGACATAAGGGCCGTTCAGGAGATGTTGGGCCATGCCGATATATCGACAACTCAGATCTACACCCATGTCACGAAAGACCGGCTGAAGGACGTCTACGCGAAAAGCCACCCCAGGGCATAGCTCCGGAAGCGGTTTTTCACGGGCCGCTCGGACCGCACTTTTCGACCTCCGGGCACAGGCGGTTAACCACACGTTTTGCCTTGGGAAGGGATTGATAAGGGGCCAGACCCGGCGGGAATCCTAAGTCATGGACACTATCACTTGGAGGAACGCCACATGAACATGACCCGGCACCCAAACCGTATTTTTCGCACGGCGGCGGAGAAGCTTATCCCGGTCATTCTGGCTTTCGTCTTTGCATTGACTCCGGCTTTTTCGCGGGGCCATGCGGCTCCGGCGGAATCCGTGCCGCCGCCCAGGTGTGACTCGCCTTCTTGCGTTGTGATGGATGCTGTTTCAGGCGAAGTGCTCTTCGAGAAAAACTCGCGCGAAAGGCGCGCTCCTGCCAGCGTAACCAAAATAATGACGCTCCTTTTGACGCTTGAGGACGTAGCCGCCGGAAAAGTGAGTCTCAGCGACAAAGTCGCCGCTTCCGTAAACGCCTGGGAGATGGGAGGTACCGAAGTCTGGGCAGAGCCCGGAGAGGTTATGGAGCTGGAGGAGTGGGTGAAGGCGGTGGCAGTTGCCTCCGCCAACGACGGAGCAGTGATACTTGCCGAGTATATCTCGGGCACAGAGGAAGCCTTTGTGGCCAGGATGAACGAGCGGGCCAGGGAACTGGGGATGGTAGATACAACGTTTCAGAACTCCCACGGGCTGGACGCCGACAACCATCTAACGACGGCTATGGACTTGGCGCTCTTGTCCAGAGCCGCGGTCTCTATCCCCCACCTTCTGGATTACACAAAGATCTACCAGATGCCGTTCAGGGGCGGTATGAACGAGCTTACCAACTTCAACAAGCTGGTGCTCTTGTATCCCGGGTGTGACGGCCTTAAGACGGGATACACCGACAAGTCCGGTTATTGCATATCGGTGACGGCCAAGGACGATGATTCCCGTTTCATTGTGGTGCTCATGGGGGCAGAGACGCCCGACCAGAGGCTTGCGGATGCCAGCCGCCTCCTTGACTGGGCATTTGCGAACTTCCGCTCTCTCCCCATTCTAGATGAAGGCCAGGTGGTTGCCCAGGCGAGAGTCCTCAAGGGTAAGTCCGATACCGTGACCGTCATCCCGGAGCGCCCATTCGCCGTTACCTTGAGGAGAGGCCAAAAAGGCGAAGTCAAGCAATATGTCGACATAAACAAGGTCATAGCTCCCGTAGCCGAAGGATTAGCGGTGGGAACCATTACTCCTGTCTCTTATACACATCT
>DGDN01000087.1 GCA_002385465.1 Candidatus Fermentithermobacillaceae bacterium UBA3951 | reverse complement strand
AATTTCCCTGTTATGTATTTCTCAGTCCTCGGATCTTTGGGATTGGTGAAAACTTGCCTGGTAGAGCCCATCTCAACGACCTCGCCGCCCAACATGAAGACGGTATAGTCTGAGGCCCTCGCGGCCTGCTGCATGTTGTGAGTGACAATCACCAAGCAGTAGTCTTCTCGGAGTTTCCACATAAGGTCTTCCAGCTTGAGGGTGGCTATGGGATCCAGCGCCGAAGCAGGCTCATCCAGCAAAATGACATCGGGGTTTGTGGAAATGGCCCGGGCAATACAGAGCTTCTGCTGGTTGCCTAGGGAAAGCCCGAGGGCGGACTTCTTAAGGTCGTCCTTCACGTCATCCCAAAGACCCACGCCCTTTAGGCTTCGCTCAACGATCTCATCCAGGTCACTCCGCTTGGTTATCCCCTGAACTCTGGGGGCACAGGCAACATTGTCGTATATGGACAGCGGAAAAGCCACCGGTCGCTGAAACACCATCCCTATCCTTGACCGGAGCCACGTGAGGTCGACCGACGGGTCGTATACGTTCGTACCTTCGTACACAATCTCTCCTTCGACCCTTACGCCTTCGATAAGGTCGTTCATCCGGTTTATGCTGCGGAGAAAGGTCGACTTGCCGCAGCCCGAAGGGCCGATGATCGAAGTTATGCTCTTGTCGGGAAAAGACACATTGAGGCCCTTAAGGGCCGGGAAATCTCCGTAGTAGAGCCTAAAGCCCCTGGCTCTTACCTTATCTGCAACCTTTACGTTTTCTGTACCCATGGAGTCCTTCAAACGATCACTTCCATAACGCGCGCTTTACCCGGCTCCCGGTCATGTACCCCCACGGCGTTAACCGAACTTGCCGGTTATGTAGTCCTCGGTGCGCTTGTCTCTTGGACGGACAAACATCGAGGCAGCCGGCCCTTTCTCAATGAGCTCGCCCATGTAGAAGAAGGCTGTTTCCGCCTGCACTCTGGCAGCCTGCACCGGGTTGTGGGTCACCAAGATAACGGTGTAGCGCTCAGACAAAACCCGGAGAAGTTCCTCTATCTTCAGGGTCGAAATAGGGTCGAGGCCTGATGTAGGCTCGTCTAGGAGGATTACCTCCGGCTCGATGGCCAGGACCCTGGCCAGAGAAAGCCTCTGTTGCTGGCCCCCTGATAGATTTTGGGCGGGCGATTGAAGGCGGTCCTTCACCTCGTCCCAGAGGGCTGCTGAAACGAGGGCTTCCTCCACGATTTCGTCGAGGCGCTTCTTGGACGAAATCCCGCGCTTCCTCGGCCCAAAAGCCACGTTTTCATATATGGACATGGGAAGCGGCACCGGCAGGGCAAAGACCATCCCCACGCGCCTCCTGAGGCTCGCTACATCAACATCGCTGTCGTAGACATCTTTCCCGTCAAGGAGGAGCGAACCATTGCGGGAAATCCCCGGCACCCTGTCGTTCAGCCTATTGAGCGCTTTGAGGAACGTGGTCTTCCCGCTCCCCGTCGGCCCCATGATGGTAAGAAGCGATTTCTCGGGGACCGCGAGGTCCAAGGACTTAAGGGCCTGGGTCTTCCCGTAGAAGAAGGAAAACCCCTGAGCACTGACCTTTGGAAGGCCTCCGGCCTTGAGGCCTAGTTCGCTCTCTGGCTGGACCCGGCTCATAGATGCCATCCTGTCACCTTCCGGTCGCCGGGCGTCTCTTAGAGACCCGGTGGAGTATGTAGTAAGCTGCGAAATCCACGAGAAGGACAGCGGTTAACAGCACGGCTGCAGTCCCGTAGGCGTTCTCGATCGAGATGCCCTCCCTGGCCAATATGTAAAAGTGGACCGGGAGAGTCCTCACAGGGTCGAAGATCGACTTGGGCAGCCTAAGTGAAGAACCCGCGGTGAATATGACGGCCGCGGTCTCACCCACCGCCCTGCCCATGGCGAGGACAACCCCCGTGGCGATACCCGGCGTTGCGGTCGGGAGGACGACCGAAGTCACCGTCTGCCACCTGCTTGCCCCGAGCGCATAGGCGGTCTCCTTGTAGACATCGGGAACCGACCTCAAGGCTTCCTCCGAAGTCCTCACAATGGTAGGCAGCATCATGGCGGCGAGAGTAAGCGAGCCCGACAGTATGGACCATCCCATACCGAGCCGTATAACGAAGAATAAGAAGCCGAACAGCCCGAAGATGATGGATGGAATGCCTGCGAGGCTCTCGGTGCCAAAGCGCACTATCCGCGAGAAGAGCCCCTCTCGTGTGTACTCGGTAAGAAAAACCGCCGTTCCTATGCCAAGGGGAGCCGCGATAAGGACGCTCGACAAAGTGAGGACCACAGTCCCTACGATACTTGGGAAGATACCTCCTTCGCGGCCCATTTTCTCCGGAGACCCAAAGAGGAACCCGGGCGTCATCATCTTTGCGCCCCTCGCCATCACGTAGCCGATTATGAAAACCAAGACGGCTACGGTGAGCATAGCGGACGCCCGCACCAGAGCTATCCCAAGTCTTCCCGGTTTTCTGTTTGACCGCTCCAAGACTTCGGAGCCGTAAGCCCCTTCTCTACCGGAAGACCGTGCCATTCTCTCATGCCCCTATCTAATCCTGTTTCTCACGAACGACCTTGCCACGACGTTCAAGGCACCTATTATGACGAAGAGGACAACCCCGGTGGCGAACAAAGCCTGCCGGTGCAGCCCCGCAGCGTATCCCATTTCCAGAGCGATATTGGAGGTAAGCGTCCTCACAGGATCGAGGAGCGACGTCGGGATGATCGTGGCGTTTCCTGCAACCATTATGACTGCCATGGTCTCTCCCACCGCCCTACCCATGGAGAGGATGCCGGCAGCCAGAATACCCGACCTGGCTGCGGGAAGCACGACCGAAGTGACGGTCTGCCACCGGTTGGCCCCTACCGCCAGCATTCCCTCGCGATAGGCCTCTGGAACAGCCCTCAGAGTGTCGTAGGATATGCTCACCATCGTCGGAAGTATCATGATACCCAAGACCAGGGCAGAAGCCAGGACGGAGAAACCCGGGCCGCCAAGCCGGTCCCTCACGAGAGGGACAATGACCGTGAGGCCGATAAAGCCGAACACGACCGACGGGATACCCGCAAGTATCTCAACCAGGGGCTTGAGCACCGCCGCAGTCCTCTTCGAAGCCAACTCGGAAAGGTAGAGAGCGCACCCGAGTCCCAAGGGGACTCCTATAACCCTGTCTCTTATACACATCT
>DGDN01000085.1:2226-2932 GCA_002385465.1 Candidatus Fermentithermobacillaceae bacterium UBA3951 | reverse complement strand
AGATAGGCATTCCCAGCCATATCCTGCTTAAACCAGACCTCCTCACCCCCGAGGAGTGGAGAGTGGTAAAAAAGCACCCGGAGATTGGCCATCGTATTGTACGCACGATCAGTGATCTCGTAGTAGTGGCAGAAGGCATACTCCACCACCACGAACGCTGGGATGGCGCGGGATATCCACATGGCCTCAAGGGCGAAGAAATTCCCCTCATTTCCAGGATCATCGCAATAGCTGACGCGTTTGACGCCATGACCAACGAACGGCATTACAGAAGCGCACGATCGGTATCGAGCGCGATGCAGGAGCTCCGGCGGTGCTCGGGGAGCCAGTTTGACCCTTCCCTGGTGCCCGTTTTCGAGAGAGTCATCGGCGAAATCACGCATGCGCGCACGGAACTTCATGCAGCCGGCCTGGATACCAATGGCTGAGGAAAATCCATAGACAGCCGCTTTCTTACGGCTGTATAATGCTCGAAAATCCAGGCGAGGTCTCCGTCGAGAACACCTCCTGTCTTCATACCTCACAGAGAGGGCATCTTAGGAGAGCCACCATTAGGAGATGAGACCGCGTGCCTCAGTTCGAGAAACCTTCCACCAAAGAAGACGTGCTGCGCCTTGCCGAACATCAAAAAGTCAAGTTCATCCTGCTTCAGTTCACAGATATCCTCGGCGTCATGAAAAACGTGTCCATACCCGTCGAGCAGCTT
>DGDN01000085.1:0-2023 GCA_002385465.1 Candidatus Fermentithermobacillaceae bacterium UBA3951 | reverse complement strand
TAGAAGAATCCGACATGCTGCTCAAACCCGATCCAAGCACTTTTGTCTGTCTCCCCTGGCTAAGCGACCGCGAGATGACGGCGCGGCTTATCTGCGACATCTACACTCCTGACGGCGAACCTTTTGCGGGGTGCCCTCGGCTCACGCTCAAGAGGATCCTCAAAGACGCGAGCTCCATGGGATACACCGTGAACATGGGACCCGAAGCCGAGTTCTTCTTGTTTGAACTCGATGAGCACGGAAGACCGACGGTCAGGACCTACGACAGCGGCGGCTACTTCGATCACTTTCCTGTCGACACGGGCGAGGCCGCACGTAGAGACATGGTGATTACCCTCCAGGACTTGGGCTATGAGATTGAGGCGTCGCACCACGAGACCGCGCCGGCCCAACATGAGATCGATTTCCGCTACGCGGATGCCCTGCTTACCGCCGACAGGATGATAACGCTCAAGTTGGTTGTCCACACAGTTGCCCTAAGACACCGCCTCCATGCCACCTTCATGCCCAAACCCGTGTGCGGCGTTGCCGGATCCGGCATGCACGTCCACCAATCCCTCTTTAGCGGCGACGCCAATGCCTTCGACGACCCCAAAGGGCCTTACGGCTTGAGCAAGGTGTGTCTGAACTATCTGGGCGGACTCCTAGCCCACGCAAAAGGAATGACCGCGATCACAAACCCCCTGGTCAACTCGTACAAGCGCCTCGTGTCCGGCTACGAGGCACCGGTATACATCGCCTGGTCCGAGAAGAACAGGAGCCCTCTGGTCCGTGTCCCAGCAAGAAGGGGGCTCGGTACGCGACTGGAGCTGCGGAGCCCCGACCCCTCGTGCAATCCCTACCTGGCCTTTGCGGCCATGATTGCTGCCGGGCTGGATGGCGTGAGGAAAGGCTCAGAGCCGCCTCCTCCCGTGCGCGGAAACATATACGATATGAATGGCCCGGAAAGGCAGAGACTTGGGATCGATAGCCTGCCCGGAAGCATTGAAGAGGCCGTTCAAGAGCTCCTGCGCGACGAAGTCATCGTGTCAGCCATCGGCGAGCACATCATAGGGCGCTTCGTGGACGCCAAGCGCATTGAGGCCGAAGCGTTCCGCAAACAGGTCCACCAGTGGGAACTCGACCAGTACCTGTCGGTGTTCTAGTAGACGACCATGCGAGTCGCGCAGATATCATCCTGCAGGGCATGTCACTTGGCCGCGAGGCTGCCTGAGTGCGAAAGGCTCAATGACGTAACCCTGCTCCATGTGGCACCCTGCTACCTAGAAGGGTTCAAATGGATGCGAGCAATGTTCTCGATGGCGAGATAACGTTCAGTGTGCCGGAGCACTCCACTTTCTTCGAATGCGTCACTTGGCTAACGCTAGATATCACCTTCAGGCTCCGTGAACTTCGGTTCCCACTGAAATACGGATAGCTTCCATGTGCCCGTTCTCTCCGAAAGGTAAGCCGAGGTTTCTTGCCAGGCGTTCTCGCCGAACTCCTCAATAACGTAATCCCGCTGCCGTGCCAGAACCTCCAGGGCATAGCTTCTCACGCTCTCCTTGTCAGCCTTCCCCACGAGGCCTTTAGTTTCCGCTTCCTCCAGTGGCATTCCACTGCTCTTATGAGCCGGATCAATTCCCACAGACTCATTCTCAATAAGCTCGTCAAGGACCTCTGTGAACTTGCCGGCAGCCATAAGTGCCAGGTAGTTGCGTACGACTCCTTCGGGTGTGATACCCGAGGCTACACGGATCTTCCCTGACCGGCACTCCGCCTCATATACTGGCTCGAGCAGCAAACGCACCGGGTCAGTGACCTCAGAGTTTGGTCCGACGAAAATGGTTGTGATGACTATTGTATCCCGCTATTGCGCAGCTTCACACACTAACGTAGTACCCTCTAGGGTGTAAGACAGGACATGTGTTACGGCCGGTTGTAAAATCCGCCATTAGGGCCGGATGAAAAATCCCCCACCCCCTCGAAGAAGCACTCCGTAACGAGCCAAGTTTCGGAGGTGAGGCTGTTGCCGAATAGGCTA
>DGDN01000089.1 GCA_002385465.1 Candidatus Fermentithermobacillaceae bacterium UBA3951 | reverse complement strand
ATGAACGACATGTTCGCCGAGATCATGAGCGGGCTTACCGAAGGCCAGGAAGTCGTGGTCGGGATGACCAAGGACCCCAACGATCCCTCTATGGGAGGGCCCGGGATGGTCATACGGAGGTACTAAGATGGGCCAGTCCGGAAAGGAGGGATACGGGTGCGCACGCTAGACGTTTTCAAGGTGTCCGTGAGGGGACTTACCGGCAACAAGATGCGCTCGGCGCTCACGATGCTGGGAGTCATCATAGGAGTCGCTTCGGTCATCGCCTTGGTATCGATCGGTGAAGGTGCGAGGCGCGACGTCATTGAGAACTTCGAGAGCATAGGGACCAACATCCTCAGGATGTATATGCAGAGGTGGGATGCCCGGCTCACTATCGAACAGGTAAGCACCCTTAAAGAGCGTGTTCCCGACATGGAAATGGTGATGCCTACGGTGAGCTGGGGTGCTCAGATCACTTACGAGGGGAAACAGCGCTGGGCACCCACCATGGGTGTCACACCCATATTCCCGAAGATCCGGGAACACGAGGTGTACATAGGCAGGTTCTTCACAGACGTTGAAATGGAGATAGCCCGTCCCGTGTGCGTGTTGGGCTGGCAGGTGGTGCAAGACCTCTTTGCAGGCAGAAACCCCGTGGGGAAGACCATCTACATGGACCAGAGGCCATTTCAGATAATCGGCGTCATGGAGGAAAAGGGCCAGAACCTGGGGGAAGGCGTAGACCACATGATCCTCGTCCCCCTCACGGTAGCCCAGCGCGGCCGGGGCACCAACAGGGTTGACGAAGTCTTCATGAAGGCGACAAACAAGAATACGGTCCCCATCGTAAAGGTTACGGTAGAGCGTATCTTCGAGTCTAAGTACGGTGAAAACGCCGTCTACGTGTGGACACAGCAAGAGATGCTTGACCAGCTTCAGGCTTCTACCAGGACCATGACTCTCATGCTTGGAGCCATCGCCGGAGTCTCGCTCTTGGTGGGCGGTATCGGAGTCATGAACATCATGCTGGTGGCCGTCGCGGAGCGTACCAGGGAGATAGGTCTCCGGATGGCCGTAGGGGCAAAGCGGTTCCACGTGATGCTGCAGTTCTTGTTCGAGAGCGCCATGCTCTGTTCCTTGGGCGGAGTTGTTGGAGTCCTGCTCGGCATATTTGCCTCCAGGGCGGTGGAGAGGGTGGGAGCCCGGACTGCCGTGTCGCCTACATCCATCGGCGTCGCCTTCGCTTTCGCCGTGCTGGTAGGATTTGTGTTCGGGGTCTACCCTGCGTATCGTGCTTCGAGGTTGGCGCCTGTCGAAGCTCTTAGAAGTGATTAAGGCTTAGGCGAATTACCTGGAGTAGCACCCTTTGGAAGGAAATGGGAGCGACGGTGTGGAATGATGTCTCATGCCGGCGCTTTCTGTTTATCCGGAGAACCGTGTCCCCAGAGGGTTAAGCCACAGGACTCCGCTGCTTTTCCCGGGATTCTTGGCGCTCCTCGGAGCCACATATCCCCGTGGGTCGCTAAAGTGCCTGGCAACGGCCGCGGTTTTGGCTTTCTTGGTCGGGACCTTGTGGTTTCTTTCGGGAGTACGGCATGCCTGTTCAAAGCGGCGGTCGTTTGAGAGGAGCCTCCTCGCCCCGGTGCCGCCCGCAGTCAGTCTCCTTCTCAGTGCCGTATGCCTCATCATGGGGATATCCCGGGGTCTCATGTGGGATAGGCGCATCCTAACCGTTAAGGAGGTTGCCAGGCCCGGCGTTTCAGTCCACCTTACAGTTATACCGCTGGAAGAGCCTAGGCCTGAAGCAAACGGGTCCAGGTACTCTTTCCGGGCGATCGTGCGGTCGCCGGAGTTTAGCCGAGCCGGCTGGTTCGGCGTGGAGGCTTCGGCCTACCCTCCCGATGTCTTGAAGATCATACCCGGTTTTCCGGTAGATTGCCGTGCCGCGCTGGAGGTCCCTCCGCCTGCCATGAACCCCGGAGGGTTTGACTACCGGGGGTATCTTCTGGGCGAACGAGTTGTCGCCCTAGCAAGGATGGAACGCGTCTCGGAGCCGGAGGGGCCGTCAGAGGGGGCTTTGCGCCATTCCTTACTGCCTCTCGCGATCAAGACCGTGACGGCGCTGAGGAGCTACATGGCCCGGGCCATTGACGTGAGCTTCCCGGGGGAGGATGCCGCTCTCCTGAAAGCCGTGTTCCTCGGCGACAGGGGAGAGCTGTCCCCGGAGGATTCCCGGGATTTTAGGAGGTCCGGCTTCTATCGTTTTGTGGGGATATGCGGGTTCCACGTGGACCTCATGTTCGGCCTGATTGAGAGGGGCCTCAGGCGCGTCACCAAACGACCGTTTTTATCGAGGACGGCCGCGATCTTGGTTGCGTTTTCTTACGGGTGCCTCTCAGGATGGCCTGCAGGAGTCCTCCGCGCTTTTGTGAGCGGTTTGCTCAAGAGCATGGCTCCTCCCGCTAGACGCCGCTATCACTCTCTGGCAGGGCTCGGAGCGTCAGCGCTGGTTGTCGCGTGGGCCATCCCGTTTCCCTTCAAGAACACGGGCTTCCTTCTGAGCTTCGCAGGCGCCCTGGGAGCGTGGCTGGGCCGGGTCTATGCGGAGGCGGCAGGACAATGGATTAGGTCTCCACGCCCCGGCTCCGCGCGCCCCAACCGAGAGAGCGTCAACGCCTTCGGCTTGGCCGGGCGGTACCTGCAGCCTGCAGAGTGCAGGCAGGAACGACCAAGTGTACCGTCGTCCGTTTGGGCATGCCCGGAGATCCGGCGCTTGGCAATCACGGTGCTCCGCCCCTTGACCATCTGTCTGGTATTGCTCCCCGTGATGGCCTCTTGCTTTCACGAGGTCTCGCTCGTGTCGTTCGTCCTGAGCGGAGTATGGGGCAGCCTTGCCGCTTTTGTGGTTCCGGTAGCGGCTGCTACGACCTTCATTCCTCCCGTAGGGGCGCTCTTTGGCTGGGTTCCCCACATACTCCTCCGGGGAGTGAGGGCTGTCGCAAGGGTGGCTGCACGCATGCCTCTGGCAAGCGTCACAGTGCCTGCGCCGGGCGCGTTGGAAATCGTGGCCTCTTGGGCTATCTTGGCGGCTCCTCTCGCGTCAGACGCTATTCTCGGAAGGGTCCAAGTAGGTGAAGACGCAGCGGTTTTCTTCCGCCGGAATCGCTTGAGGCGCATGCTTCGAAGGGCCGCTATCCCCGTCTCGGTGGTCTTAATGCTCCTTTCGGCGGTTTTCAGGGCCTATGCCCTCTTCCCGGAAGTAACATTTCTCTACGTGGGGCAGGGGGACTGCGCCGTGGTGAGGTGCGGTTCGTCGGTTATGATCGTCGACACCGGCACGGCTTCGGCCTTTGACCGGAACGTCCTGCCTTACCTCAAGGCGAAGGGGGTGCGCCATGTGGACATGTGTGTGGTTTCTCACCTCCACGCAGACCACGCAGGGGGGTTGCCCGCCCTGTGCTCGGAGATGAGCGTGGGTGTTGTTGCCGTAACTCCGGGGTTTCGAGAAGAGGCAGAAGCATTGATTGCTGGGTCTGGGACACTGCCGCAAAGCCGCATGCCGCATGTAGTTGAACTTAATGCAGGCTACCGGTACAAGTGGTCGAGGGCCGTACTGGACGTCCTCCTTCCCGAGCCGGGGAGTTACGGGACACGCGAGCCTCAAAACGAGTCCAGCGTAGCTTTCATCCTAAATCTGGGCAACATGGAAGTGGAGTTCTGGGGCGATTCGCCTTCGTCTTCAATCTCAGAGGCTTTCAAGACCTATGGGACGGTGCTGGAAGGAAGGCAAGGCCTGTCTCAAAGGGTCGTGAAGGTGCCGCACCACGGAAGTCCGGATGCTTACGTTGAAACCCTCTACCTACGGACACGTGGTGGTGTGACCATGCAGGAGTCTCTGAGAAAAGACGTTCCCTCAGGAGCTCTTTCCGGGGACGGGCAAACGTTGGATGTGATTTCTATCGTTTCGGTTGGACCAAATTCCTACGGTCATCCGTCGAAACTTGTAGAGGAAGCGGCGAGAAAAGGGGGAAAACTGTTACGGTTGGACGAAACAGGCGCCGTGACAGTGAAAGGCGCTTTCGGAAAGGTACTCACCAGTACATTCTTGCAGGAAGCGGGTAGGAGAAGCGGCTTATCGGGGAGAAAACCTGAGAGAAGCCACTTAGAAACCTCATCAGGCGGACCGGAGTGAGGAATCAATGTCAACTTACAAGTACAAGAAGGACAAGCTCAGCGTGCCCCTTTTGGCCGCGGTCTTGCTGGGGCTTTTTGTGATGTCGGCGCTGCTTTTCCGCCACGAAGTCGTGTCGGGAAACGTCTGGGCTATGGGAGTATCTCTAGGCGGGCTCTCTCGCACGGCAGCCGAGGAGGCATTGCTTGAGAAGATCCAGGAGCTTAGGGAAGGTCCCATTGTCTTCACCGCAGGGAGCAGGACTTACGAGGTAAGGCCGGACGAAATCGGCCTACTCATTGACGAGTACCGGCTGCTCGGGTCTCTTGACGGCTACGTATCGTCTGCTCCGCGTCTATGGCCTTCTTTTCTCTCCAAGAGGGGAGCAAAGACGGTGATGGCCGCTCCCGTCACGGTAGACTTGCCTGAGACTAGAGACATTCTGGGTGAAATCGCGAGCGGGCTTTCTGAGGAGCCCCAAGGCTCGCGTTATGAGTTCGTTGGGAGAGACCTTGTCGTGGTCCCTCCGTCGGAAGGGCAGGTTGTGACGAGGGAAGATGTGGCCCTTGCCCTTCAGGACATCGAGGGCACCCGGGTTGAGGTCCGGTATACTCCCGTAACGCCACCTGAAGGCAGTGACCTCCCGGCCTTGTCGCTCATCGGCGAGTTTTCCACGGAGTATGACGTTCACGATACGGACAGGAACGTGAACTTGGTCCTGGCGGCTCAAGCGGTCCACGGTAAAGTGCTGAATCCGGGAGAAGTCTACAGTTTCAACCGTGAAGCCGGCGAGAGGACCGTAGCCAAAGGATACCGCTATGCCAATGTCGTCGTCGGCGACCGCCTGGAGCCGGGTCTCGCGGGCGGGATCTGTCAGGTGACAACCACTTTGTTCGACGCGGCGGCTCTCGCCGGTCTGGATTTCCCATACGTCACGGCCCACGGCATCCCGGTGGAATATGTGCCGCCCGGGATGGATGCTGCAGTGGCCTGGGACTACCTTGACCTAAAAATCAAGAACAACACCGACGACAAGGTGGTTTTCGGCGCGTGGGTCGAAGACGGCCTGGTAACCGTACGGGTTTTCGGCAAACCGGATGGGTTCACGTACGAGATTGTGCCCGTTACGGTAGCTGAGTACCCGTCGCCCGGAAAGCGGCCGGGCCTCCTGGTTGAAACGTATAGAGTGAAGAGACTAAACGGCGAGGAGATGGAGCGCGAGCTTATCATGCGCAACACCTACCAGCCGTCATACCCGCCGCCTGCTAAGTAGGGAGAATCGATGAAGCCAACCGATGCATCGACTCTTATAGCTTCGGGTGACCTCGGGTCTTTGGAGAGGACCGCCGCAGGGTACTTGATTGTGGGTGAAGAGGTATACTGGCACCGGAAGATCATAGAGCACCTCTCCAAGCTCTACCCGAACGGCGCCGAGAACCTTTCTGGTGAGGAAACTACCTGGGAGGTCTTGAAAGACAACCTTGTTCAGCCTTCGTTTTTCGGTCCTTCTCTCTGGGTAGTGAGGGATGCCCAGGCGCTCTTAGGCAACAAGGAAGTCCCGGCCATAGATCGTGTCTCTCCGGGGAACTGTCTTGTCTTATCGTGTCCGGTCAAAGAAAACCCGGCGCAAAAGGCTTTTCTGGAGGCCTGGGACAGGTTGGGCGGAGTCGTGGTAAACGCCGCAACGCCTTCTTTTGGAGACGCGGTCCGTTGGGTGGAGTCGCTCCTTAAGAGCGAGCAGCTCAAGATATCGCGCGAAGCAGCCGAGCTCCTCGTGAACATAGCCGGGCGAAGTATGGACAGGCTCGAGCAAGAAGTGACGAAGATCGTTTTATACATGGGTCCTGCTGCCGGTGTGCCTTCCTTGAGACCGAGGTCCGTGGGTCCCCAGATCGTCCTCGCCTGCGCCTCGCAAGACCCGGAGAAGACCGCCTTTGGTTTCGTGGACGCAGTGGCCCAGAAAAACACAGCCAAGGCAAATTCGGAGTTTCAAGACCTCCAAAGCCGTTCATCCAGTGCCATACTCGCCATCTCGCTCCTTGCCTCTCACTTCGCCCTCATGTGGAGAGCGAAGGAAGCCGTCCAAAAGGGAGTTTCCCAGGCAGCTCTTCCCAAGGCCTTGGGGGTCCATCCCTACCTGGCAAAGAAAGCCCTTCTCCAGTCCCGGTCGTGGAGCTTCCGCGAACTGGAGAAGGCCGTGAGGCTCCTCCTAGCGGTCGACGAAGGCTTGAAGACAGGCGCTATGGACGCAGAGCGGGCCATAGACTACCTGCTTGCCGGCATCTGCAAAGGATAAGAGACCGCGGGTGCGGTCTATCTTCTTGATCGGCGCGGTCGATGAACCTGCTAGATCAACGCGGCGAGTCTAGACTTGTACCTTGACCCAGTGTTGGCCTTTAGTACTCCCTTGCTTACCGCCCTGTCTATAGCCCTCTGGGCAATGCGGTAGAGCCGGACTTTCTCGGCCTCGTCATCCGAAGCGGCAGCTTGCTTGAAGCGGCGAATGTGGGTTCTAACCTCGGACTTTACCGCCTGATTGCGACGGCGACGGATCTCAATTCTCCTTATGTCTTTCTCGCTGGATTTTATGTTAGCCAAAAACGGCACCTCCACCATTACTACTGACACCACAGAATCTTAACATGCCTGGCTTCTGCGGCGCAATAACAGGTGGAGGCGCTTTGACCGCCTCCCTAAGATACTCTCTTAGGGGCTCAGCTTCTTGAGCTCCTGAATGTAGGAATCAATGGATTTCACGAACGTGCTCGTGCCCAGGGCGACCTTGCTGCTGTCGCCTCCGGCTGCCTCTTTGGCTCCCTGAGCCGCCAGCGCGAGTTCCGAGACTATCTTTACTGCTCCTGAATGGGCCGTTTTCAGGCTTTCGTCGACCGTCATGCTCTCAAGCTCCGACTTTAGGGCAGAAAGCTCGGACTCCATGGAGGAGATAACAACCTGGCTTTCTTTTCCGAGGTATTGGGCATCCCAGAAAGCAAGTAGAGACTGGACCGAAGTGTCGGCTTTGACAAAGGCGCTCTGAATGGCTTCGACTTGCGTTTTCGGCCCGGTTATCGTGAAAGACCTGGAAGCGACTTCGGTGGTTGCCACATAGAGGTTGTCGTTTTCCGCGACTACGCTGCCTGCCAATTTCGGTTGGGCGGTCTGAGCCAGTTTATTCGCCGCTTCCTTCGAGCCGGTGATTCCGCAGTATACCTTATAGAGGGGGTCGGGGCTCATGACTGCTGCGCCCACACCTTTCGCGATGGCTGCCTGAGCGGCGTTTTCGGCGTTCTCACTCGTGGAGAAAGCACCGATCTGGACTCTGTAAAGGGTCACGGGCTTGGTTTGGATCTGGACCGTCGTGGCCTCAGTTCCTCCGGACGGGTCCGGGACCTGACCGCTTACCGGTTCTCCGCCCACCGGCCTGTCGAGTAGCGCCGACAGGAAGTACCTACCTATAAGGTAACCCGATCCGACAAAGGCGAGGGCGACTAGGACAAATATGATCTTGCTGCCAAGGCCCTTGCTTTGGCCCAGACGGGACCTCCGCACTTTTGCGCACCTCCTCAAGACTGAAGTAAGTTCCCAACATAGTTCGATCCAATGTTTATGTCCCGCTTCGCCGGGTCATACCAAGCTTGGACGATATATAAGTCCTGGCAGATCCCACAAGGTAGAGAGAACCTGAGACGAGCAACATGTCTTCTTGTCCGGTCCTTTTCAGTGCCTCCTCGAGGGCCTTGTGGAGGTCGGGCTCTACCGTGACCGACGGGAGGTACCGCTTTACCTCGGCGGCCAAGAGATCTGGGTCGAGAGACCTCGGAGTGTCGGGCTTCGTCACGATGACCTCGTCGCAGAGAGGCGCGATAAGCGAGGTTGCTTCTTTGTAAGACTTGTCTCCCAGAATCCCCACCACGCACACAGTCCGCTTCTTGGGGAAACTCACAAGGGTATCCCTCAGGGCTTTGGCGCCTTCCGGGTTGTGGGCCCCGTCCAGGATGATAAGCGGATGTTTCGACATTACTTCCATGCGTCCCGGCCACTGAGTGGTGGCTATGCCGTGCCTCACGGCGGACCTATCCAACCTGAACCTTCCGTCTCGGTTTTTCGGCCTCCCGAACTCCAGCGCGGCGACTGCCACCGCGGCGTTCGCCTGCTGGTGCCTTCCTAAGAGGGGTACGCGCACGTTTTCGTATCGGAAAGCCGGCCCTTGGATGTTGATGACCTGGCCTTCCATGGAGTAGGAGACTTCTTCCCAAGTCACGTCCGCGCGCCTTTTGTCGGATACCGTGAAGAGAGGCGACCCGATACCCTCTGCCCTGGCTCTTATCACCCTGAGCGCTTCCTCATCTGAGGTTCCGGTAACCACCGGGACCCCGGGTTTTATGATACCGGCCTTTTCCCAGGCTATTTTCCCGACGGTGTTTCCCAAGCGGTCCGTATGGTCCAAGGAAATCGTAGTGATCACCGAGACTGCCGGGGTTACGATGTTGGTGGCGTCGAACCTTCCTCCCAGTCCCACCTCGAGGGCGACGTAGTCGCATCCTTGGCGCGCGTAGTAGAGAAAAGCCAGCGCGGTCACTATTTCAAACTCGGTGGGGTGGTCTTCCCCTTGTCCTACCATCTCTTCTACTGCCGGTCTTACGATGCCTACGAGTTCCACTAGGTCCTCCCGGGAGATCATCTTGTCCTGAACCGCGATCCTCTCTCTGAAGTCCTCAAGGTAAGGCGAGATGTATCTCCCGGTCCTGTATCCATTGGCCGATAGGGCGGAGGCGACCATGGCGGTTACCGACCCTTTGCCGTTGGTCCCCGCCACGTGGACGTACTCCGAATGCCTTTCCGGGTGGCCCAATAGCTCAACGAGCTTCCGGATTCGCTCAAGTCCCAACTTGGAGCCGAACCGCATCGTACTGTGTATCCATGATAGAGCTTCTTCGTAGCTTTCACCGGTTGTCCCAACCATTGCCGTATCCTCCTGAGCGAGGGCCCTTTCGCGAATGGCTCCTTACTTCATGCGCCTAAGCATCTCTACTCTCGTCTTCAGAGTCTCAAGCTTGGCGCTCGCGTCTTCGAACCTCTTTCTTTGCGCCTCGACAATCTCCTGCGGGGCTCTCGACAGGAAATCCTCCTGAGATAGCCTGCTCCGAGTCCTTTCGATATCTCTCGCGAGCTCCTCCATAGCCTTTTCGAGGCGTGCTGTCTCTTTCTCTATGTCGATTACGCCCTGAAGCGGTAGATACACCGTAGCGTCCCTGGCTACGCTCACAAGCGCCTTCTCTACATCTGAGAAATCTTTCTTATCTCCCAGTGTAATAGGTTCGGCCCAGGCCAGCCTTTGGATGTATGGGAGCATTTTCTCCCAACGCGAGGGTTCGGCGGCAGCGATGATGGCCGGAGCTTTCCTTCCGGTCCCGATGTTCACTTCGGCCCTCATGTTCCTTATGGCTTTTGTGGCTTCGATAAGGGCTCCCGCCTCTTCTTCCGCTTCCGGATCAAGGGGGTACCGGTCCGGCGTGGGGTAAGGATGGATAATGAGGCTCCCCTCTTTACCCGGATTCCGGCCCGGAAGGTACGCCCACAGTTCTTCCGTCACAAACGGCGTGAAGGGGTGGAGGAGCGCAAGCGAGTCTCTGAGCACCGTCCACAGCACGGCTTGCGTCTCTTCTCTCCGGTCCTCTCTTGCCAGGTCTTCCTTGGAGATCTCGATATACCAGTCGCAGAACTCGTTCCAGATGAAATCCGTAATGAGCCCTATGGCTTCCCCGGGCTCGAATCGCTCCAGGGCGCTTGTAACGCCCCGTACGGTGCGCTCGAGACGCGACAATATCCACCGGCCTGCGAACCCCTTAGGAGCGACTTTCTCCGGCGGGTTGAACCCTTCGAGGTTGGCCAGGCAGTACCTCGCAGCGTTCCAGAGCTTGTTCACAAAGTTCCTGGCCCCTTCCACTTTTTCGTCAAAGAGGCGCATGTCGTTGCCCATTGCGGTTCCCGCCGTGAGAGAAATACGCAGGGCATCCGCTCCGTACTTCTCAATGACCTCTAAGGGGTCTATACCGTTCCCCAAACTCTTTGACATTTTCCGGCCCAGGGCATCCCTCACCATGCCGTGGATCACCACGGTGCGGAAAGGCTCTTCTCCCATGAACTCGAGGGAGGAGAAGATCATCCTGGCTACCCAGAAAAAGATGATGTCGTAACCGGTCACCAAGACGTCGGTAGGGAAGAAGTAGTCGAGGTCCTCTGTTTTCTCAGGCCAGCCGAGGGTCGAGAAAGGCCAGAGGGCCGAGGAGAACCACGTGTCCAGTACATCTTCGTCTTGACGCAACGTTCCGCCGCAATCGGGGCAAGATGTTGGCTCTTCTCGGGCGACTATCGTTTTTCCACACCCCTGACAGTACCAAGCCGGGATCCTGTGGCCCCACCAGAGCTGCCTTGAAATGCACCAGTCGCGGACGTTTTCCATCCAATTCTCGTAGACCTTGGTGAAACGTTCGGGCACGAACTTGACTTTACCCTCCCGGACCACCTTGAGCGCCGGCTCGGCCAAGGGTTTCATCTTCACAAACCATTGCTCTGATATGAGGGGTTCCACGTTGGTATCGCACCTGTGGCACCGGCCGACCGATAGCTTGTAGGCTTCCGTTCTTACAAGGTAACCGCCGTCTTCCAGGTCTTTGAGCAAGGCCTTTCTGCACTCGTACCTATCTAACCCCGCGTATTTCCCCGCATTTGCGGTCATCTTTCCATGGGTGTCGATTACGCTTACGAATTCGAGCCCATGGGTCATGCCCATCTCGAAGTCATCGGGGTCGTGGGAGGGTGTCACTTTCACCGCCCCCGTGCCGAAGGCCGGGTCCACATGCTCATCGGCGAATATGGGGAGGCGTCTCCCGATAATGGGGAGGATGGCATGCTTTCCGATTAGGTGTGCGTAACGCTTGTCACTCGGGTTCACCGCTATCCCCGTATCGCCCAGCATCGTCTCGGGCCTGGTCGTTGCCACTTGTATATATTCCTCTGAGTCTTCCAGAGGATAGCGGATATACCATAAGGATGAGTCGACTTCCTCATGCTCGACTTCGATGTCGGATATCACCGTGTGGCATCCGGGGCAGAAGTTCACCATGTAGTCTCCTTTGTAGATGAGGCCCTTTTCATAGAGGCGCACGAATACCTCGGTCACCGCCTTCGAGCAACCTTCATCCATGGTGAACCGCTCCCTGGACCAATCACATGAGGCGCCGAGGGATTTTATCTGGTCCATTATGATGTGTCCGTATTTGTCCTTCCACTCCCAGGCCCTCTCCAAGAACTTCTCACGGCCCAGTTCCAACCTAGAGGTGCCTTCGGACTCGAGCATTTCCTCAATCTTCGCGTGCGTTGCTATGGATGCGTGGTCGGTCCCCGGAAGCCAGAGGGTCTCACGCCCGGACATCCTCATGTGGCGGATGATGATGTCTTGAAGGGTAAGGTCCAAGGCGTGCCCTATATGGAGTGACCCTGTGATGTTGGGAGGGGGCATGACCAACGAGAACCTGGGCTTCTTGGAGCCCACTTCGGCCGTCATGAGGTCGTTGTCCATCCAGAAGCGGTACCATTTCTCTTCAAACGCCTTGGGTTCGTAGGCTTTTGGCATTTCATGAAACACCGCGAAATCACCTCGGTCTCGTCATAGTTATGGCCCCCTCACCACAAGGGCGAAGGGGCCTCATTCGCGGTACCACCTTGTTTCCGATAGGGATTCTTCCCGGAGGGGCTTCCGTGAAAGTGCTTCACACATAAGGCCCGGGCTTGGCCCTACCGGCACTCTTGGCCGTAACGTGGCCCTCCGCGCGGACGTTTCCGCCCGCGTCCTCAGGGGCGACCTTCGGCAGTCTCTTCCCGCAGGGCTCCCACCACGCGCCCCGCTCTCTGAGGGAGAACTCCTGCCTACTCCTCCCCGTCATGGGATGTACCTAATTAGTTGGCTGTATTATAGCAGGGAGGTCCCTCAGGGTAAAGCCGCCCCTCAATTATCGGTAAGCATTGACGAAGGAAAAAAGGGGGGGGCTTTACCACAAGTGAGAATTTTGCCTATCTATCAAGTCCAACCCGGAATGCGCTTGGGCCGGTCCGTACAAGATCAAGAGGGCCGGCTCATCATCGCTGCCGGTATTACCTTGAATAGAAGGCTCCTAAGCCTCCTGGAAGAACAGGGCTTCACGGCTCTTTACATCGCTGACGGCTTCGACGATGTGGAACTTCCCGAATTAGTGAGCCTCGAGACTAAGCACGAGGTCATGAAGAGCATAAGGCAGTTCGTGGAGATTGAAGCCCTTCACGCCAAGCGATTGACCCTTTCGCTGCTCCCAGGGCACCTGGGACCTTCGCCGGGCGCCAATATGATAAGTAAAGCCAGATACGATGTGTACATGAACGTCATGAAAGCCGCCGAGATGCTGGTTGGCGACATCATGTCGCGTAGAGAAGTGCTAATCGGGATGGTAGACATAAAGTCCCTGCGCGACTACAGTTTCGCCCACTCCGTCCATGTGGCTCTGATCGCCCTTGTGGTAGGCAGGATCTTGGGATACAACCGGAGAGAACTGCGCGAGCTGGGGATCGGAGCTCTTCTTCACGATGTAGGCAAGACCGCAGTTTCGACTTCATTGTGGCTCAAGCCCGGCGAGCTTACGCGAGAAGAGTTCGCCATAGTGAGAGATCACCCTGAAGCCGGATTTGAGATACTGCGGAAAACCTCACTCGGCTTATTGCCTGCTCATGTAGCCTACCAACACCACGAGCGCTGGGACGGAAGCGGGTACCCCCGCGGGCTCCGCGGCGAGAAGATCACAGGATACGCCAGAGTAACTGCCGTGTGTGACGCATTTGACGCCATGACATCCGACCGTCCGTACAAGGCGGCAAAGCATCCTCTGGAGGCCCTTTCTTTCATTGTGGCCAACTCGGGGGTCCTCTTCGACCCAAGGGTCGTGGGAGCGTTTTCCCGGGTTGTTGCTCCCTTTCCGGTTGCGACGGGGGTCATACTCTCAACGGACGAAACGGCGGTTGTGAAGCGGCTTAACCCCCACAATCTTGAAAGACCGGTTGTCACGGTGACAAGAGACCCCGAAGGAAACTATTATCCGAGCCCCAAGACGATAGACCTTGAACTCCATCCCGAGATACAGATTGTAAGCTACGCCGAGTGGTACACCGCCCCCAACATAGACGAGATGCTGGCTTTGGGAGGGCTATCAGGGGGCACGGCGGATAGAAGAGCCCCCGGCGCATAAGCCTACCCGTCATATCCTCTTAAGGTGCCAAGTATCCTTATGTGACGCTTGGTTCCGCGCCAGGGGTGATCCAATGAGGTATCGTCTGGCGGCGTGTTTTCGATGGGTGTCGAAAACAATATCTGCTGCCGTATGCCGGGACGCCCGTTATCATCTGGGCTTTCTCCTATTGTGCTCGGGCCTGGGAGCCGCGGCAGTACTGGCGCCCTTCGGCATAGCGCGGCTGAGGTCTCCGGCATCCATTAGAAACCCCGCGGCCGCTTCGCGAGAGATCCCCGCCGCCCCTCTCTCGAGCCCCGAAGAGGCAGCGTGTAGGATGCTCCAGGACCGTTTTCGTGTCTTCATGGACGGAGAAGTCGAGAGCCTCAAGAAGAACTACGACACCGGGTCGGATACCGGCCTATGGGCATGGGAAAGGGAGGCGGCCCGTTCAGAGTACCTCAGTATGTGGGCGAAAGACCGGAACCTCAAGATCATTGAGACCAAGGCTCGAATAGAGGTGGACGGCATATCTCCCGGGAGCGCCGGTAGCGTATGGGTGGAACTCACCGAACACGCCCAGTATACCTATGCTCCTGTGAGTGGCCCGGAGGGTGGGGAACATGAGGACCCCGCCTGGACCCACACTTTCGGTTCGAGGGCCGTGCATGTACTGGAACTCAAGCCATGCGGCGGTGAGTGGAAAATCCGCCGCGACTGGTACTCCGATCCGATTGGTGAGGAATACAGCCTGCCTCCCTGTAAGTTTTTGGTTGGACGGGATGATGCGCCCGAGGATCTCTATTCTGACCCCGCGCAAGTCCGCGACGATGATAGTCCAGCAGAAGGCGGGCGATATGACAGGCAAGCCGCCCTGGAGTATGCGGTGAAGTACGCCGGGGTTCCCGTCATCGAAGGGTCCGGCAAGTACAACCCCGACTACAAGGTGTACACGTTCGTGGGCGGAGACTGCGCGAACTTCGCCTCGCAAGTGCTTCAGGCAGGCGGGCTCAAAGAAGGTTACGGGTGGCACTACACTTCTGAAGGAAGTGCCTTATGGGTGAGGGGCGAAGACCTCATCTGGCACCTTATCTCAACCGGCAGAGCGGAGAAGATCTACTCGGGTACTTTTTCCGGAGCCGTGAAGCGGACACCTGAGTATCCCTATGGGGCGGTCTCTTCATTGGAACCGGGCGACTTGATAGGCTACGAGACAAAAGGCCAGATATCTCATGTGGCCGTAGTTGTCGGGAAAGACCCCTCTGGGTACGTGACCATAGCAAGCCATACTTCGGACCGGCTCTTTTTCCCGTGGGATATGGGCTGGAACGATAGTACGGTGTTCTGGCTCATCAAGATCACGTATTGACACATGAGAAGCCTAGAGGTTGTCGGCCGTCCTGTAGCGGTTGCCCCCGTCTTTCTTTGCAAGGTACATCGCTTTGTCGGCTAGGCGAACGAGGTCGCGACCCTGGGTTGAGTGTAGGGGAAAGGACGCCAGCCCCGCGCTTATTCCGAAATTCACTGTGACCCCGTCCCTCACGAGGGGGGTGTCTTTTAGGGCCGAAAGGATCCTCTCGACAATGGTCGCAGCCTTATCGAGTTCGGTGTTCATGCATATGACTATGAACTCGTCTCCGCCGTAACGTATGACCTTGTCGCCGGATCTAACCACCGATTTCAGGACTTTGGCCAGGTGCCCGAGGACCAAATCGCCCACGTCGTGACCCATCTGGTCGTTCACCCTCTTAAGCCCGTCCACGTCGATGAAGATAACGGAGCACGTATCTTGACCGGCGGATAACTTAGGAAAATCGTTCTCAAGCCAGCCCTCAAGATAACGGGCATTAAAGAGCCCCGTGAGCACATCGGTGTTGGCTTCAAGCGATTTTAGGGCCAGCTCTTGCTCGAACTTAAGCTGAAGCCAAAGGACGAAAACCGATGCAAAGACGAATATTATGCCTGCCAAGCCCATGTAGGTCGCAAGGAGCACGCCCGCCATATTGATGAGGTGTGAGAGGACGAATGTCTTCTTCCGCTGGATGAACCATATCCGGAGGAAAACTTCTCTCCACCTGTGTTCCTGGTCGAGAGCGACTGCGATTGACACAAAGGTGTAGTTTACAATCTCGAAAGTCAGGATCAGGAGAAACACAAACACTATTTGAGAGAGCGGGGCATGCCCCACCGGGGTTACCCTGGCAAAGTGAGCCCACACGCTCGCGACCATGATGCTCAACGTAAACTGGGCTGCGTTGAAAAACGTGTTGAGGATGGCTTTTTTCTGGGTGAAGAGTTGCGTGAGTACTGCCGCTACTTGGCTGAGGAGTGCGAGCCGGGGTCCGAACGCCCATAGGGCTGCATACACAACGGGGTCGGCCAATGCGATGCTGTTGCCATCTGGAAACGTAACAGACAGGTGTTGCCCGATTATAGCCAGGCTCAGATAGACGAACGTGGTCAAAGAGTCCGGGAAAGCGCCCTCTTTGACAATGCAGAGGAACGTCCCGAATCCTGCTACGGAAACTGCCACCATGTAAGTGGCGATGGCGCGGATTTTTCTACCCGTGCCATAGATTTGCACCCATCTGTTCAACCCTTGGCACCTCTCAGACGGTAGATGGACCTCGCTCTGGGAACTCAGATCCGCTGAGGGATATATCGGCTCTACGCTGGAATAAATAAGCCTTTGATAAGCTCAAAGGTTGCTAAACGCGGGAACATGTTTAAGGAGATATAAAGAAGGGCGATCTTCCCCCTTCAGGACCGGAACAGGGCCTAAATCAGATGGTGGCCCCAACGGGACTCGAACCCGTGTTACCGCCTTGAAAGGGCGGCGTCTTAAACCTCTTGACCATGGGGCCACTGAACTACTAAATTGGTGCGCCCGGGGTGCATCGAACACCCGACCAATCGGTTATGAGCCGACCGCTCTGCCACTGAGCTACGGGCGCACACATTATGGCTCCCCGAGTAGGACTCGAACCTACAAC
>DGDN01000026.1 GCA_002385465.1 Candidatus Fermentithermobacillaceae bacterium UBA3951 | reverse complement strand
GGTTACCTTGTTGGTTACCTTTCTCGGTGTTGGTTCCTTTCTCCGTCCTCCCCAGGTGGTAAGCCGAGAGCAAGACCCCGGGCTTCTTTCCCTGTGTGTCTATAATAGCCCGACGCTTGTCTCCCATGCCATACACAATCGCCTGAAGGCCATCTGAACACGACAGGAACAGTGGCTCACATTGGCCGGGCCATTTTCTTCTCGTCGGGTACCAATTAGCAGGATTCCTACCGTCAAGAATAGAAGCAGCCAATGGTACAATGAGCTTGTACTTGTGCTTGCACTCAAAAAGGAGGCATCCGCGATGTATCAGGTACGCCATGAGAAGCTGAACCAATGGGTTCGCGAAGTGGCGGAGCTTTGCCAGCCTGCATCCATCTACTGGTGCGATGGCAGCGAGGCCGAGTATGACACCCTTATGTCCGAAATGGTCAAGAGCGGGATGGCCGTAAAATTGACCAAGAGGCCCAATTGCCACCTGTTCCGGTCAGATCCGAGCGACGTAGCCAGGGTAGAAGCCCGGACCTTCATCGGGACCGATAAGCAGGTGGACGCCGGTCCGACCAACAACTGGATTCAGGCCGATGAACTCAAGAAGACCATGACGGAACTCTACAGGGGCTGCATGCGTGGCCGCACCATGTATGTAATCCCCTTCTCCATGGGACCGATCGGTTCACCCATGGCCCGGATAGGTGTGGAGATCACAGACAGCCCCTATGTGGTCTGCAACATGCACATCATGACTAGGGTCGGAACCAAGGTCATCGAGGCCCTGGGCACCGACGGTGACTTCGTGAAGTGTCTACACTCAGTTGGCGCGCCTCTTGAGCCCGGCCAGAAAGACAGCACTTGGCCCTGCGCTCCCCTGGAGCAGAAGTACATCAGCCATTTCCCTGAAGACGACACCATTTGGTCTTACGGTTCAGGCTACGGCGGGAATGCTCTCCTTGGAAAGAAGTGCTTCGCGCTTCGCATAGCCTCGACCATCGCCCGCCGAGAAGGATGGATGGCCGAACACATGCTCATCCTCAGGCTGACCAGCCCTGAAGGAAAGCAGTACCACATCTGTGGCGCCTTCCCGTCGGCATGCGGCAAGACCAACCTGGCCATGATCCACCCGACCATCCCCGGTTGGAAAGCCGAATGCTTGGGCGACGACATTTCATGGATGAAGATCGGCCCCGACGGCAGGCTCTACGCCATCAACCCCGAAGCAGGCTTCTTTGGAGTGGCTCCGGGTACATCGTACAAGACCAATCCGTCGGCCATGGATACCCTGAAGGAGAACACCATCTTCACCAACTGCGCTCTGACCGACGATGGCGACGTATGGTGGGAGGGCATGGGCCCGGCTCCGGAGCATGCCATCGATTGGAAGGGCAGAGATTGGGATCCCTCGAAAAGCGAACCGGCCGCCCATCCAAACGCCAGGTTCACCGCCCCCGCGCGGCAGTGCCCGGTAATCAGCCCCGATTGGGAGAAGCCCGAGGGCGTGCCCGTCGACATCTTCGTCTTCGGCGGGCGCCGCGCCAAGAACATCCCGCTGGTCACCGAAGCGTTTGACTGGGATCACGGCGTCTTCCTAGGCGCCACTGCCTCTTCCGAAACCACCGCCGCCAACCTGGGAGCCATCGGCAACGTAAGGCGCGATCCCTTCGCCATGAAGCCCTTCTGTGGCTACAACATGGGAGACTACTTCGCCCACTGGCTCGAGATGGGAGACAAGCTGGGAGATAAGGCACCCAAGATTTTCTACGTCAACTGGTTCAGGAAAGGCGATGACGGTAGGTGGCTCTGGCCCGGCTTCGGCGAGAACAGCCGCGTCCTCAAGTGGATGTGCGAGCGTCTCGAAGGCAAGGCCAAGGCCCAGGAGACTCCCATCGGCCTCCTTCCCACTCCCGACGCCCTGGACCTCACAGGTCTGGATGTCCCCAAGGAAGACGTCGAGGAACTCCTCCACGTGGATGTAGAGGCTTGGAAGACCGAGATCCAAGACCTTGACGACCACTTCGGCCAGTTCGGCGACAGGCTTCCCAAGAGGATGGCGGACCAACTCGACGCCCTCAAGAAGAGGTTGGGCGTGAAGTAGGTCGAGGAAGCAGGTCTGGTTTGGCTGCAAGCCCGAACCGGTTAGTTCAGACTTCAATAAGGACAAAAGTGGATTTCCCGCGTTCGGGAAATCCACTTTTCTATCTATCTCTGGTTGGGCGACCTTCGATTCAACAGTCAACGAACAGTCAACACTGTGGTCTGTTCCGGGTTTCGCTCGTTCTTGATACACAGTTCCCGTCGCGAACGACTCCCGTCAGACCATCTCCTTTCTCCGTGAGTTCGTGGGCTTGCGCCGGGGCTCCTCCAGGTTGAGTCCTGACCCGCAAGGAAAACTGACAGAAGCCCTGCACATCCTAGGAAACCTGCAGAGGATATCCCCACTGGCGCACACATCAGAGGAGGACATCCCGTCCTGTACACACGCCCGGATTGGACTTCCTCACCGATGCACACGTCGTGCGACCATCTCTCTACCGGGACGTATTTCCCACTGGACGTCGCCACTGGCGCACATCCCGTAGAACCTGTTGGATGGCATCTAGAAAGGCACAAACACTGTGGAGGAATGCACCCATGGGACGGTCGAGATACCTCTTGGTAGGACTGCTCGTTATAAGCGTCTGCCTTAACATATACGCGCTTAACCGGATTGGCGACCTGACGGCCGCGGTCCGCGATGCCATGAGAGAGATGTCGCGCATCAAAGACTCGGTCTACAACGGGCTTGATTCGGTCGGCGACGCGCTTCACAGGATGCGTGAAGAAGCTCGATGGATATCCAAGATATCTGTCACCCCAGACGAGCCCTCAGACGGAATCCAGCCCGTGACCTTGAGTTGGCAGTTGAGGGAGTATCCCATCGGCGCCTCGGTGACAATGTATCTCAGGGAGCGAGGGGCCTCTGAATTCACCCCTTACGCTGCCGAAAGCACTGGCGGAGGCGGGTTCAGGATCAAGTTCGACCATGTTGTCCGGCCGGAACCTCTTGTGTCGATAACGTTCTCCGCCGAGAGCTCTTCCCCGGCCAAGAGGGAATCAGTCGTGTCCGAATCCTCAGGCGTGTTTCGAACGGGAGAGTACGAATACTATGTGACCATGACCGATGGACGCGAGATGAGGACGACTGAAGTAGCGTCCCTCGACATCAAGCAAGAAGCCGGCGGCCTTGTTTCTCCCATCTCGGTAGATATACGGGCACTTGAAGACCTACTCGCATTCGACATTACGGTCCATGAAAGCCCCAAGCCCGAGCGCTATCACTACCGGCTTCAGGGGGTTTCCCTCAAGGTGAGAGATCGGGAGCTGGTAGTCAAGGAAGTGTCTTTCAAGTCTGAGCGGACTATTGAGGTCCCAACGCCTCAAGGCAAGGGTGAGATCCCGGTCTTCGAAGCCAGACTGGAGGACTACCCGACTCCCTCAGAGGTCTTGCTCATACTGATATACGACGACGGCGTAAGTACCGAACTTCCCATCAAGTACCTTATGGATCCAGGCAGACTCTTCTGAACCCAGCCCGACGCAACCTGGGAGCGATGCGGCATATAAGGTGCTGCGTCTCATTGTCTCTTAGCTTAAGTAGCTCCATAAAGAACTCGCGAAAATCTTCCGCTTCAACCGATTTCCCCAGCATAAGCTCCAGATGGGATTTGGGGTCGCCAGCTCGCGGGCTCCTTCAGATCTCAGCATTTAAATTTCTTTTATCTACCCCTTTACTTATTTAATGTTCTCATGCATAATTTCAATAACCACAGATCCATCGAGAAACGAAGGTGAGTCTTGTGAGCAATGTGACTCAATCAAAGCAGGGAATACAGTCCTTATTCAGAGCTATGGACCCGACCATACGCTTGCTCCTAGTAATCGTCTTCCTGGAAACAACGGCTGTCATCTTCTACACATCCGTACTAATGCCATATTACCGTAATCTCGGTTTTGGCCCCGAGGCTGCGGGCATCTTTAACTCGGTCCTCCAGGTGACATCGGCAATCACGCTCACTTTGTCGGGCTTCGCAGCCGACAGGCTCGGGAGAAAGAGGCTATTCACGGGCGGGCAGCTCATGAGGTGCATAGTCGCAGGCTCGCTCCTCTTCACCAAGAGCTACTGGGGATTCGTCGCGGTACATGTGGTACGCGGTCTGGGAAGCATGCAATCGCCCGCCCAAAACGCCATCGTGGCCGAATGCGCCGATCGCTCGACATTGGCCACCAGCTTTGCCTTTGTGGATACCCTAAACCACTTCGCGGCTTTCTGTACCCCCTTGCTGGCTGGCGCCATCGCGGATAAGTACGGCGTTATGGTGCCGTTCGTAATCGGCCTTACTCTGGCCACCCTATCGGTCGTCCTTGGGCTCGGTATAAGAGAGGCCAGGGACAAGACTGCTTCCGCCGGCCCGGAAGCAGTCTCCGAGGCCGGGACCAACGATGGACATCCGTCTTCCCGTCGCCCCCGATCCTTCGTCTCTCAACTGAGAGATATGTTCACGAACAGCAGCTCCTCTGTGCTGTATCTCTTGTTGGCTGCAAACTTCATATCAGGCCTAGCAAACGGGACAGTCGGAATCCTCCTGCCCTTTACCATCATGGACAGGTTCTCTGACTCCTACTCCGCAGTCTCGGGCATGCAAGCTGCCGGTGCGCTGGGTACGATGCTCGTCCTCCTTGCAGGAGGCAGGCTGGCCGACACCTACGGTCGCCGCCGCGTGATGCTAACCTTCATGATGTTGCCCCCCGCAATGGCGCTGATCTTTGCAACCAGATCCCTCTGGCAGATGTACGCTGTGATCACAACTGTCACCCTTATCGGGAACCTCTCGTCACCCGCCGTCCGTGCCTTGCACCTTGAAGTGGTCCGCGAGGGCGACCGGGCGTCATTCTCAGGTCTCACTGCAGGGCTCTCGGCCGCAGGCTTCGCTCTCGGCTCGGCTCTAGCAGGGTTCTGCTACAATTGGTCGCCTAGCGGGGCCTGGACACTCGATATCCTCCTCTTTGTGCTGGACGGAATCTTATTCATACTGGCGGCATCACGACATGAGGCAAGTCCTGCCAGGCGACAGGAAGCGAGTACCGCTTCGTAGAAGTCCCATAACCCGGCGGGCGATCGCCCCAAAGCAATCTCAAACGTGAAAAGCCTGAGACAGTTGCTCGGGACCATCGCCCAAAGGCAAAACGGTTCTAAACGTTTCGAAAGGAAGTGCTCACATGGACGTTTTCGAGGCCATTGCCAACAGACGGTCGATTCGGGCGTATAAGAATGAACCGGTACCCGTTGAGGCCCTTGAGAAGGTCCTCGAGGCAGCCCGGCTCGCGCCCACTGCCGCTAACCGTCAGGAGTTCAAGTTCATCGTCGTGACCGATGAGGCCACCCGAAAGGCCCTTGTTCCGGCATGCAATAACCAGAGCTTTGTCGGCGATGCCGGAGCGGTCATAGTGGCATGCGCAACGAATCCCGAGAGGCGTTTCCATGCGGTCGACGTGGCCATCGCCGTAGACCACATGACGCTGGCCGCTCACGCTCTAGGTCTGGGTACGTGCTGGATCGGAGCCTTCTCTGAAGGTAAGGTTAAGGAACTCTTGGGAATACCCGAGGAAGTCAAAGTGGTCATCCTGCTCCCCGTCGGTATCCCGGCGAAAGAAGGTGTCATGAGACCGCGCAAGGCCAAAGAGGAGCTCTTTGTGAAAGACAAGTGGCAGTGATCCGATCGGCTGCTACGACAAGGCAGCCCAGGTCCTCCACAAGTTCTCACGGTGTAATTCTACGTAGAACTCCCGCTCCCGGGGATCCATGGAATCCAGCCTGGCCATGATCTCCGGGAACGCCCTTTCCAGCCCGTACTCAGCGTCAAGGCTCTCGGGCGGAGTACCTCGTGAGGCTGCATCCTTGATGATGCCGGCAACCGTTCGAAGATACTTCACGTTCCTCTTTAGAAGTTCGGGCCCCGATACCTGCCCGTGTCCCGGTATCACCGTCCTTGCTCGCGCAGCCCATTCTCTGAGCCCCGAAATCCATGTGCCGAGCGACCTCGGGTCGCCGATCGATGGAAAGGGGTCCTCCACGGCGTCACCCGCAGCGAGAACTCCCGTAGTGACATCGTAAGCCACGCAGGAGTCGGCGGTGTGGCCGGGCAAGTGGCGGATCTCTATCCGTCTCCGCGAAGGATCTCCTGTGAGGACCGGTTGTATGGGTCTACCGGCTCTCTGTCTCCCCTTACCGGTGGCTGCACGCAGGCTCCCATGTGGGATCCTCTCGAGGTCGAGAGCCAGTGACTTTGTAAATGTGAGGCACGGAAGGACGGGCTCGGCCCCTTTCACAAGTTCCGGGCTTTCGCGCCGCACCGCGTCCAGTTCAGGGTGGGAAGGTGCAAGGAGCCTCCCGCGGGCAAACTCGTGGGCTATCACAACCGGAGAGCCAAACGCCCCCGTCCCCAGACAGTGATCCCAATCCGCATGGGAGTAGGCGACATAAACCTGCCTGTCGCCGGCCATCTTGGAGAAAAGGGTCATATCTTTCGGGTTGCACAGTGTGTCGAACGCCAGCACGCTTTCGAGTCCCATAAAAAGCACGCTGGCGACGGCCGGCCCGTGTTTTCCCAGAGGCCGCAAGTAGGTGAATACGCCCTCTTCTACGCGTCGGAATACGGGTTCAGACGTGGACAACCTTATTCCCTCCAAGAGCCGACTGCTTTCTCCTTCTTATCCAGGCGGTGGATCGCCTCAATAAACCTCACCGTCCCTGTGGTCCCTCTCATCACCAGTGAATGGGTCCTGGCGATTTCTCCCGCATACCGGACGCCTCTCAGGAGTTCCCCATCGGTAACACCGGTTGCGGCAAATAGTACATCGTCTCCTCGTACAAGATCATTCATAGTAAGTTTCTGACTTACATCCCTAATACCCATGGCTTCCGCGCGCGCTGTTTCACCGGGTCTAGTCGGTGAGAGGCGGGCCTGCATTTCCCCTCCTGCGCACCTTAGCGCCACCGCGGCCAAGACTCCTTCCGGAGCCCCCCCTATCCCCGCCAGAACATCGACGCCCGAATCCTCGAACGCAACCGATACCGCCGGACTGAGGTCTCCGTCAGGTATGAGCTTTATTCGGGCGCCTGCTCTACGTACTTCCCTAATCAAGGCCTCATTCCGCGGGCGGTCCAGAATAACCACAACAAGGTCACGCACGTTTTTCCCAAGCGAATCGGCAACTTCTGCGAGGTTATCTCCAATGGGAGCGTCCAGGTCTATCCTGCCGGCAGCTCTAGGTCCCACAGCCAGCTTCTCCATATACATATCAGGGGCATGGAGCAGGCACTGAGACTCAGCAACGGCGAGAACTGAAAGGGCTCTTGAGAGGCCTCTTGCGAGGACATTCGTACCTTCCAGGGGGTCGACTGCTACATCCACCCGGGGGCCTTTGCCGGTTCCCACCTTCTCACCGATGTACAACATGGGTGCCTCGTCCATTTCGCCTTCGCCGATGACAATGGTACCGTCGATGTCGATTGTACTTAAGAGCTCTCGCATCGCCCTTACCGCAGCTTCATCGCAGCCATCGTTGTCACCCGTACCCATAAACCGTCCAGAGGCAAGAGCCGCTGCTTCCGTCACTCTCACAAACTCAAGCGCAAGTTCCCGTTCTATTCGTTCGCTCAATGCGTACCTCCACGGAGTCCGGCGTCATGTCCAGCAAGTCAATACTAACACTCCCCCAGAAAAAGCCGTCAAGAGACAAAAACTCACCTTGTAGATCCCAGAAGCAACATCAATTTACACGACTTGACTTTCATGGTACGTAAGTCTCAGGTATAATCCCGAATAACCGCACGCGGATTACCAAGAGGAGGTGCCCATCCATGGAACTCAAGGGAACCCAGACCGAAAAGAATCTGAAGATTGCATTTGCAGGTGAGTCTGAAGCGCGGAATAAGTATACATACTTTGCAAGCGTTGCCAAGAAGGAAGGCTACGAGCAAATAGCAGCCATTTTCCTTGAGACTGCCGAGAACGAGAAAGAACACGCCAAACTGTGGGCCAGGAAGCTGGGGCTCATAGGTGACACCAAGAAGAACCTAGAGGAAGCAGCTAACGGCGAGAACTACGAATGGACTCAGATGTACAAGGAATTCGCCGAGACCGCCAAAAAGGAAGGTTTCGACGAGCTGGCCACCTTGTTCCAAGAGGTAGCGGAAGTAGAAGAAGCCCACGAGAAGCGCTATCGCAAACTGCTTGAGAGGCTCGAGTCGGGCACCGTCTTCAGCCGTCCGGAAGTGACCAAGTGGCACTGCAGAAACTGCGGTTACATCCATGAAGGGCTCGAAGCGCCCGAGCTCTGCCCGGCCTGTGCGCATCCGAGGGCCTTCTACCAGGTGCTCTGCGAGAACTACTAGGTCACGACTAGGCTCGTTCAGGTCCGATCACAAAACGTCCTCGACCGAAAATAAGGGTCGGGACGTTTCGCTTTAGTCGATTACGTTTCACTTTATAGTGAAAGTTCTCACTAACTCTCACCTTTGGGCTTTCGCGTACGATAAACCAATTGTGCGTAGGCGACACGGCCATCGGGGGGGAGTACGCCGGTGTCGGGACTCGATATGCCTTCAGTCGTTCAAAGCATCTTGCTCTTCGTTATCGTCACCGTGGTCTTTTTCATCATGTGGCGCGAGACGCGTAAGAAGTACCTTCTCTATTGGACCGCGGCCCTCCTAGACAACACACTAATCCTGATGGTAGCCCTCTCGCGGATCCTTTTCCCAAACCTCGATCTCCTTTGGAGGGTTCTTGTTGACGCACTGACGGGATTGGGCGCCATGCACACCTGGATGGGAACCCTTTACATCGCGGGACGACCGAATAGGGGCCTTCCCAACCCGGCCATCTTGCCGGTTGCCGCGGCATCGTGGAGTACCCTCGGCAATCTCGGGTTTCGAAACCCATTGATTGCGTCCATGCCGGTATTCCTGGTTGTGGGTATCATACTGGCCGGTGCGGGATGGGTCCTCATAAGAGATAAGGTAATGCGAACCTTCCGGGGGACCCGCATTGCGGGCATATGCCTCGTTGCATGGGGATTCCTCGACGCCACCTACCCCTTTGCCCACAACATTCCTACCGTCACCCAAATTGGTCACTACCTGGCTTGCGCCCTGGCACTCATGACATCGCTCATGCTCCTCTTGGTCTCGTTGGAAGGAGTCCACCGCGAGGTCGACAGCGAACGGAGAAGGCTACAGGTCACGCTGGAGAGTATAGGAGATGCAGTCGTAGCAGTAGACGGCTATGGCAACATCACCATCATGAACCCGGTGGCCGAAACCCTTACAGGGTGGGCGGCCCGTGAAGCCATTGGCCGGCCGCTTACCGAGGTGTTTAACGTCGTCAACGAGTACACCAGAGAACCTGAGTACAACCCGGTAGACCGTGTGTTGGTCGACGGAAAGACGGTTGGACTTGCGAATCATACTGCTCTTATCTCCAAAGATGGCACCGAACGGTCGATAGCAGACAGCGCCGCGCCCATCTATGACAGCAATGGCGCCGTTTCAGGCGCCATTCTTGTGTTCAGAGACGTAACCGAAGAACGTCGCAGGCAACGCCGTTTGGAAGAGAGCGAAGAAAGGTTCCGCACAATCGCCGAACACACGAGCAACGTCCTCTTCCGCATAAAACTCCTTCCGGAAATGCGTTTCGAATATCTCAGCCCTGCAGTGGTCTCGATCACCGGGTATACCGCCGAAGAAATGTGCGCCGATTTTGGCCTGGCCCTCTCGTGCATCCATCCTGACGACGCCGAGATCTTCAAGCGCCTCTCCGAGGGCGAGAACCTCGACAAGCCAACGGTCCTACGGTGGAACCACCGTGAAGGCAGGAGCGTTTGGACCGAACAGCGCTTCTCTCCGGTCTACGACGATGCCGGGAAGCTGGTCGGGCTTGATGGCATCGCCAGGGATGTCACCGAGCAAAAGCTCATGGAGGCTCAAGTAAAGTACATGAGCCTCCACGACCCCCTCACCGGGCTATACAACAGGGCCTACTTTGAGGAAGAGCTTAGGCGGCTCGACAATCCCTCCCGTTATACCGAGAGGCCAATCACAATACTCAGCACCGACATTGACGGCATGAAAATCATAAACGACACAAAAGGTCACAAGGAGGGTGACGAACTCCTCAAAGCCTATGCCAGGCTCCTCGAGGCGAGCTTCGCCGACAAGGGAACATGCGCCAGGACGGGCGGCGATGAGTTCATAGTACTTCTTAGGGGCACTGATATCAATGAAGGCCTAGAAGCCATGCGGACTTTGGAAGACGCTATAGAGGAGTATAACACGAGAGGCCCCTCCACCCCGCTCTCGGTGTCAATAGGTTACGCGACCTCCGATGGGATCGAGCCACTTGAGGAAGTGCTTAACCGGGCGGACCGGAGCCTCTTCAACGCGCAACTTCATGCGACCCCCACGAGCAAGCACGGGGTGGTCAAGTCGCTCCTCGCGGCTCTATCGGCGAAGGATTTTGCCGCGGAGGGACACATAGCGCGGGTCACTGAGGTTGCGCTCAGGATCGGAAACGCCTTGTCGCTTACAAGAAAGGAACTCCTAGACCTTGAACTCCTCGCCGAGGTGCACGACCTAGGCAAGGTTGGTATTCCCGACCGCATCCTGTTCAAACCCGGTCCCCTGGACGCCGAAGAACGGGCCCAGATGCAGGAACACACCACCATTGGCTACCGGATCGCCAAATCATCTCTGGAACTCACCCATATCGCAGGCCTCATACTGCACCACCATGAGTGGTGGAACGGCGAGGGCTACCCGTCAGGGCTTAAAGGAGAAGCCATCCCGATCGCGTGCAGGATAATCGCCATTGCCGACGCTTACGACGCCATCAGAAGCTCGCGTCCCTACAAACCTCCCAGGACACACGAAGAAGCCATGGCCGAACTAAAGCGCTGCGCGGGCACCCAGTTCGATCCGCGTCTTGTGGAGATCTTCACCTCTGTTGCCGAAAACATAGACTCAGCCACGGCCATGAGGGAGGCAGCAACAACCACAAACCGCACGATATTCATATCGTAGTTCTCACACCGTCCACACCCATCCCGGCCAGATATCGGCGAGCGGCCACAATGACTTCCTCGGGCAGTCCGAGCCTATTGGATCTCAGGACCGACATGAACACGCCTCCGCCCCGAATCCTACAGGCGTTCAGGCCACACAGACAACGGCGAACTCACGGCAGACACACCAGCACGGCAGTTCACATAAAATAACCCGATCCTATTCTCACGTAAGGAGGGTGTGTTGCATGCGTAGGAGTCCCCTCCGGGGTGATGCGCTTTCCAAGGACCGGGCTATACCTGGCCGGTCTCTGCCATCGCCTTCGGAGCCCCTTAACAAGAAGTCGCCGGAAGCGCCGCCCGCGACGGCTCCGCAGTGGACTTCCGGCTCACCGGACAAAAAGGACGCTGAAGGCGTCAAAGAAAGCGCATTGGGCCTTAGGAGGCGCAGACCGCCTTGGTGTCCGCCCGAGGACCCTTGTCCACCTGATAGGCCGCCGTGGTGCCCGCCGGAAAGACCACCGGTAGATCCCCCGTGGTGCCCCCCTGAGGCTCCGTGTCCTCCGGGAGAGCCTCTGTGGTGCCCACCGGGCGGGCCATCAGTTCCCGGCGGCAGTCCATGTCCCGGGCCTTGGCCTCCCGGCTCAACTTATCCGGGCGGCAGGACGGTCCAGCTGGCGGAGGCATTCGTGCCCTGGCAGGTCTACAACGGTTACTGCCCGCCTGGGCAGATGGCCGGGCCGGGGACCATCTTCCCAGAACTCTTGCGGCATCCACCTCTGTACCAGTATCCGCCGGGTACGGGCGGAAGGAGGGGATAAGCGTGGACGCACGGTACTTTGAGATGCTTCGCCGCATCATGGAACTTGAGTTCATCACGCTTGAGCTCAACCTGTTTCTCGACACTCACCCCAATGATGAAAGGGCCCTATGCGACTTCAAAGCCGCGCAAGAAGCCCTCATGCAGGCCAAGCACGAATTCGAAAGGGCTTTCCACCCGCTCCTAAACTTCGGTCTGGGCCACGTCGAAAACGGGTGGAACTGGATCTGTGACCCGTGGCCGTGGGAGATCAACTGGTATCAAAGGAGGGGTTAAGCTATGTGGGTGTATCAGAAGATGCTTCAGTATCCCGCCGGTACAGTGAGTACGTGCAACCCGAAACTGGCGAAAGACATCATCACGCAATACGGTGGCCCTGACGGGGAGCTTGCCGCTTCCTTACGTTACCTGACCCAGCGCTACACCATGCCAATACCTGAAGCCAAAGCGGCTTTGACGGATATCGGCACCGAAGAGCTTGCGCATATGGAGATAGTGGCGACACTCGTCTACCAGCTGGTGAGGGACGCCAGCGTGGAGCAGATAATCGCGGCGGGAATGGACGGATACTACGCCGACCACGACAAGGCTCTCTACTTCGTGAACGGCGACGGAGTCCCGTGGACCGCCGCCTATATCCAGTCGAAAGGCGACCCGATAACCGACATACACGAGAACATGGCCGCTGAACAAAAGGCAAGGTCAACGTACGAGTACTTGATACAGATATCAAATGCCCACGGCGACCAGGCAGTTACGGACACTCTCACATTTCTGTGGCAGCGGGAGATCGTGCATTTCCAGAGGTTCGGCGAGATCCTGAACCTCTTGCACGACTACTACAGCCGAGATCACTACTTTGAGATGAGAGGCTGGAACCCGTACAAAGTGCCAGATGTACCGGATGCAGGGAAATAGTCCCGGCAGGCAAGCCGGCGTCGATCTTGGCGGCCGTCCTTTGCGAAAAGGGGCGGGCCATCCTGCCCCTTCTCCTGGGCCTTGCCCTTCCATGGTTCCAATCGCCGACTCCCTAGGAGGCGTGGCGACCTTTCGTCTTAACCTTCCATGACCCGGATTGCGGCCTTAATTGCCACCTCAATGGCTTTTCCGCAACCTCCGGTCCTAAACTGCTGTGACCACCGCGCTTGGATCCCTTCCCCGGACGGCACGAAGCCAATGATGTCCTTGCACTGGGTAGTGCCTATCTCATCTTTGAACTCTCGTGCCACTTCCTGCCCCAGGCGATAGCACAACGCCTTCTTCGTGCTGTCTGCGGGATCGGTCCGCCCAACCTTGGCGCCCAAAGCCACGATGGCACCTGTCAGTGCTCCACAGGTCTCACCTAGCCTGGCGACGCCTCCGCCGAGCCCCGTCCCGTACGACGTATTGAGGTCATTATTCCAGTACTGGCCCAACGCCCAAATCGCCGTCTCGGCGCAGTTAAGACCTTTGAGTCGCATTTCGTGGGCTCTCTCAAGAAGGCCCGCGATCTTGTCGCCGTTGTCGGTCCCGGTCAACTCCGCCACCCTCTTCCCAATCCATGTTTGTTCGCATTCTTACCAATCTACTTCTTGGCTGCCTATTCTTACCTACCTACTTCTATGTTTGCTTTCGTTCTTGCTCGCCCTCGTTCTTTCTCGGCTGCTTTGTTGTCTGCCCGCGTTCTTGCCCGCCTTCCTGCTTGCCTGCGTCTTCTTTGCCCACTTTCTTGCCTGCGCGCTTTTCTGCTCGCCTACTTCCGCGCCAGCGAATCGATAAACCTATCGAGCGCCCTGGCAACCAACCCCATTCGAAGGTCAATGGCCCCGGAAGGGCACATCTCGTGGCAGCAGTAGCATCGTATGCACCTACCGTGATCGATTACCGCCTTTTTCTGGGACATGGAAATCACTTGCGGAGGACAGGACTTCTGGCACACGGCACACCCGGTGCACTTCATCATGTTGACTACGGGTCTTGCGGTAATCGACTTTTTCATAAATCCGCCGAACCTGAGAAGAGACCTGTGCCGGTTGCCGCTCGGCATGCGGAAATCTTTGATTGCGAAGGAACCGGGAGGATCACCCACTACCTCCACGTCCTCTTTCGCAACCGCCCCGGCTCCATGCTCGGCTGCAGCCTTGAGGTACGGAACCACCGTAGGCTCCACCCCCGCTAGACGGAGAGCGACAGAATCGACGGCTACCGGGTCGGTAGAAACCAGGATCGCTCCAAAGGGACGGGGCCTCCCGTGGGAAGGTCCGTCACCATCCATCGCCACAACGGCATCCAGGACAGACACCGCGGGTTTCACGGCTGCAAGGAGGTCAAGCAGCATTAGTCCAAACTCTTCTTTTCCCTGATAGCGAAGGTGGTACTTGGCCTTCAGCGTACCCGGAATGCACCCGTACAGGTTCTTGACTGCTCCCGTGTATCCCATGAAGCCATGGGTTTTCATCTTGGCCACGCTAACCACTGCTTCCGCCTGCACGACCGGAAGGGCCAAGAAGAATTCCTTGCACAACCGGCCCTCAGGTAGCTTGACGTCCAGACCCTCATCAAAGGAGATTACACAAGCGCCCACATCTCTACAGGCCTGAGCGACACCGGATGCCTCGGCCGCGCCGAGGGTATCGCCCCTGCCCGGACTGTCTCCCACGACTACTCCTTCGGCAACCTTTTGCACCTCGGTGACCACTGCCTTCACGACCTCCGGGTGGGTAGTGATGGCCAGTTCCGGCCTCGAGGGTGATAAGAGGTTGGGCTTTACGAGGCACGTCCCCTTACTGGGTAACAGGCTCTCCACTCCTCCCAGCAGGCGAAAAGCTCTCTCTACTGCCGCGCGGACTGCCTCCGGATCGTAGGAATCACATCTTACTAGAGCGACAGGGACTCGCGCCAAAGGACACCACTCCAAATAGAGGATATATCCATAGTACCATGGCCGGGAAATCCCAGGGCGCTTCGTGGCTGTCACACGGGTAGGGCCGGACAAGAACCTAACCTTCACGGATGAACCGGAGGGTGTGTCTCCTTACAAACTGCTAGGCAGGTTGCTAAAGTTCTTACCAAAGCAGATGCCCCAGAAGTAGGACTGCCTTACATCTCAAGAGAACTGTGATAAGCAGGTCGGACAGGCATAGGAGCGGCTTGGCCGCGGAAACGCCGGAAACGTCCACAGCCGGAGGCGAGCGAGTTGAGAGATTCGAGGACATGCGACAACAGATTGAGGGGCATCCGCAGACCGGGCGCGAGCTTGGCAGAGAGATTGGTCACGGCCCCGAGCACGAGGTTGGGCGCGAGACCTGGAGAGCGACTTGAAGAGAGACCGGATACGGTGCAAGCCGCGGAATTGGGTAAGCACGGCGGAAAACCAGAAGAGTCACTGGGCACGCACGCCATAAGGCCAGGAGAGCCGCTAGGCAGGCACGGCGCAAGACCAAGACAGCCGCTAGGCAGGCATGCCGCAAGACCAAGACAGCCACTGGGCAGCCACGGCGCAAGACCAGGAAAGTCACTGGGCACGCACGCTGCAAGACTCCTGACTGCGCTCGAAGCGCGTCCAAGAGTGCCGTTGGGCCACTTCCCCACCCCCCTCACCAGGCTCAACAACATCGAGAGATACCTTGGCCGGAACCATCTCTACTTGAAGCGCGATGACCTCACAGGCGTCTCCCTCGGCGGAAACAAAGTCAGGGGCTTGGAGTACCTGCTGGGAGAAGCCGTATCGCTGGGAGCAGATGTCGTCATAACCGGAGGAGGCCTCCAGTCGAACCTGTGCTCCTTGACCGCGGCAGCCTGCGCCAAAGCTGGCCTGCGCTGCATGCTCGTCCACAACGATACACGCCCCGAATCGGATGCGATAGCGGGAAATATGCTTCTCAATACAGTCTTCGGCGCACAAGAAGTCTTTCTCGGCCCTGTGTCTGAAGAGGAACGCGCCGCAGCCATGGATGACTTCGCCGCGAGGCTCCGGTCTCAAGGTTCCGTCCCCTATGTGATCCACAATGGGGCTTCTACGCCGGTGGGAGCATTGGGATACGTAGAGGCCGCCCTTGAACTGTTGGCCCAGTCGGAAGCCATGGAACTCCACTTTCAACACGTAGCTATAGTGGGCGCCATGGGCGGCACTGCATCGGGACTGGTCTTCGGAGCGGCAGCACTAGGTGCTCCCTTCCACGTCCACGTCATAAGCGTCGAGTACCCTGAAGGCGAGCTGCGCCGGAGGATAGCAGATCTCACCGCCGGGATTGAGGACGTCCTCGGCCTCCGGCCACCTGTTTCTCCGGCTGATGTTATGACCATCCACGACCGCTACCTCGGAGAAGGATACGCGATTCCGACCCCAGAGTCACGAGAAACAGCCCGGTTGCTCGCCGTCCAAGAAGGTATCATCCTGGAAAACGTATATACGTCGAAGACTGTGGCAGGGTTCCTGGACTTAGTCGGACGAGAGGACACCAGACTTGATGGCCCCGCCGCGTGCTTCCACACCGGAGGTATGGGGGCACTGTTCGCCCAAAGCCATCCTTGGCCTTTCTGCCGGCTTTGTCCGTGAGCTCGCTCGGTGAGCTGCGCTGAACACTTACCTTTTGTTTATGACCCGCCGAGGACGCTTACTTTTTGTACGTAACTCGCCGGAGAACACTTACCTTTTGTACCTAACCCGCCGTGAACGCTTACTTTTTGTACATGACCCGCCGCGAACACTTACCTTTTGTACATGACGCGCCGAGGACGCTTACTTTTTGTACGTGACTCGCCCGAGAACACTTACCTTTTGTACCTAACCCGCCGTGAACGCTTACTTTTTGTACCTAACCCGCCGTGAACACTTACCTTTTGTACATGACCCGGCCGGGACCGGCCCAACTTCAAACACGGTAAGCCTCCTCACTCCCCGAACCCCGGTAGACACGAAGGCATATTATGTAAAGAAGTCAGTTTGGGAGTGAGGAACAGTGGATAACAGATACAGCGATTACTACTTGGGGATAAGGAGAGCCATCCAGGATGAATGCAACACCAGCGCCTTCTACCGCCACCTGGCTGCAATGGTTCCCGGGACGCTGTGCGGAGATATCTTTGCGACGGCATCGGCCGACGAGTACCGGCACGCCCAGATGCTTGCGGCTTTGCTGGATCACCCGACATCCTACCGGCTCCCCGGAGCGTCGCCAGCTGCAAAGACCATCTGCCCCGAGGACCTTGCGCGGGCCATCGAGGGAGAATTCGGAGCGGTCTGCGAGTACGCGGAACTGGCCGCAATGGCCCCGACACCGCATGCGCGTTCTGTGCTGCTCAGCATCCTGGGAGACGAATACGGACACGTCAGGCTTTTCATTCTCCTGCAAGAAACCGGGCTCTGCCGTAAATAAGAAGGATCGGCAGCCCGATTGTCTCCGCGGGGTTTTCGTAGGGTCTTTCACAGGGGCTTTCATGGGCAGAAGATCAACTCGGTCGCCTGAGCCGAAGGCGGGCAGGTCCTTTTCGAGTGCCCGAACCTCGGCGCATGCATCCGATTCCTCCGGGACCTGCTTCGCACCTACAGACGTCACCCCAGCGTCACGACTACATCGGCCGCATCGACCATCGCCCTTGTATGGGCGATGGTGATCACAGTGCGTCCCTTTGCCAGAGTGTCAACTGCCTGCTTGATGAGCCGCTCCGACTCGGCATCCACTGCCGAGGTCGGCTCGTCGAGTAGCAGGATGGGAGCATTTTTCAAGAACGCCCGCGCCACGCATATGCGCTGGCGCTCTCCGCCTGAGAGATTGGCCCCTCTCTCCTCGAGTAGGGTGTGGAAGCCGCCCGGGAGACCCTCTATGAGCCCGGCTGCGTTGGCTGCCTGAGCTGCGCGCCTTACGTCTTCTTCCGTAGCATCGGGCCTGCCAATCAAGATGTTCTCCATGACGGTGCCCGGGATAAGCCAAGGCTCCTGAGGCACTACTGCAATCATGCTTCGGAGGAGCCTAAGCGGCATGGCAGACACGCTGCGTCCGTCTATGAGGATATCTCCCGAGGCAAGGTCATACATGCCCAGGAGCAGCCGGAATATAGTGCTCTTCCCGGAACCGCTGGGGCCGACTATGGCGGCGCGGGCCCCGCCAGGGACCACGAAAGAAAGCCCTTCATGCACCATCTTGGGACCGTATCCGAACCTGACCTCACGAAACTCTATGACGGGGGGTGTAGTGAGGCGCGAGGTCCCCATCCCGCCTGGACCTACAGGCTCAGCAGCTGTGAGATCCGCGCTTGGAAGTACGTCGCCGGATACATCTCCCAATGGATATCGGGGTACACCGACCATCTTGTCCTGGGCGGGAGCCGAGACCTCACCGGAGGCATCGCTTTCTCTCTCCCCGGGGATGGCACAAGCTTCTTGAACCCTTTGGAGGGCCGCGAGGTTTTGCTGAAGTCCCGCCCAGATCTCACCCAGCCGGCTAAAGGGGAAGAACGCCCTGGAGCACAGTTGGACCAGACCGGCTGCATCTCCAGGCGTGAGTTCACCGCGGAAAACCATGTTCCCGGCAAGAAGCAGCATCCCGCCCATTCCGATAAACGGAACGGTCATCACCACTCCCGTCTGGATCGCCATGAAGAAGCCCCGCCGCCTGGCGGTCCTCAAGTGTTCGTCCGCTACAGCCCCAAACCGGTTTCCCACCTCTCCTTGGGCCCTCAAGGACTTCACGACTGCGATCCCGCCGAAGATATTGGTTGCCGACTCGGATACGGCTGCGAGCGTCTCCTGGTATCTCTGTCCTGTCACCCTGAGCGGCCGCGCAACCAGCGCGCTTCCCAAGAAAGAAACTCCGGCCATCACAACGAGCCCCACCGCCATGGGCCAGCTCCAGATGAACAGCCAGGTTATTGACATGACGATGAGGTATATCTGCTTGGTCCCGTTCACGAAAGCCCTGATTCCCTCTTTGGCGGTTTCCACGTCATTTTGCAGCCTGGATATCAAGTCACCCGACTCGTGAGTGTCGAAATATTCGGCCTTACCGCGTATTACCGCCTGAAAAATCCCCTTTCTGAGGTCTAGCGCAGCGTCTTCTACAACCTTTGAGGCCATGTAGTGCCCTACTGCCGCGAGAGAAGCCCTGCAGATCAAGACGGCTATTAGGAACCATACTGCCCTCCACACCGCCTGAAGGTCTGCTGAAAGCGCGGCGTTGGTAATCAGACGGATGCTCCAGGAAAGCCCTATACTATCAGCGAGCATGTCGACGACGGCAACCAAGAGCGTCGCGATGAGAAGGGGTTTTCCCCCGCCAACTACGTTCCAAAGGTCCTTGAGGCCCGTCGCCTTGGTCCCTGAGAGGCGCGCACTCCTCACGGGGAATCACTCCCTTCGTGAGGCGAAGGCGTCGTTGATAGGCTGATCTCGCCGGTAAAAAGCGCCCAGTACAAACCCTTCCGCCGCATGAGTTCCTCGTGGGTACCTGCCTCCACCAGAAGGCCCGAATCCATTACGAGCACCAGGTCAGACACCTCTGCCACGTCAAACCGGTGGGTCACGATGAAGCACGTAAGGTCTTTCCGGGAAGCGATCGCCGACAAGATCCCGGCTTCGGTCTCTCTGTCCACCGAAGAGGTCGGCTCGTCCAGTAGAAGGACCGGCGTGTCTCTAAGAAAACCGCGGGCGAGGCACAGGCGTTGCCTCTGTCCGCCCGAAAGAAGCGAACCGCGCTCGCCGACTTGAGCCGAAAGGCCCTCCTCGTTCTCAAGTACAAATCCCAGAGCACCCGCCATCTCCAGGCCTCTTTGGACCTTAGGTGACATCCCTTGCGAATCTACGACCGGTTCAAGGAGTCCTAGCGCTAGATTATCCGCAACCGACCCAGCGAAGAGGAAGGGCTCTTGAGGTACATAGGTCACCTCTCCACTTAGTCTCGCGAGGCGGTGGTAAGCCATATCCAACCCGCCTATGTACACGCGTCCGGGCTCAGGCCGGTACAGTCCTGCCAGGATTTTCATCAAGGTGCTCTTGCCGCAGCCGCTCCGGCCTACAACGGCGACTTTCTGGCCTCGCCTTACCTCAAAGGATACGTCTCTCAGCACCTTGACTCCGGGCTCATATTCGTATGAAAGGTCCTTTACGACGATCAAAGCGTCGCCGGCTGAAATATCCAATCGGCCTGCTGCCGGGTCTTCAGGTAGGTCGGCATCCACCTCTGCTTCGGTTATCTCCTTGACCCGCGAGTAAGCGCCAATACCCCTCTTTAGTTCGGCGAAGTTCTGTCCCAGGCGACCCAGGGGGCTTATGTGGTCCGTGCACACGAATGAAGCTATCATCGCCCCTATCGTTATCCGGCCGGTCGCCGTGAGGTATGCGCCGTAGCCGAAGGCCATGAGTGCCACGCAGGATGCTCCCCCGAAGGCCCCCAGTATGGACCCGCTCACACGCGCCGCCAGGTAAAGTCCCTTATCACGGACCGCCCGAACTCGTTCAGAGAAAGCGCCGGAGACATATCCTTGAGCGTTAAAGGCTTTTATAACTGCGTGTCCTTCGAGGGCGTTGAGCGCGTAAGAAGATAGAGACCCCAAGGAAGCATGGTACTCCTTCCCTGCTCCTCCCAAGGCCCTTCCCGCCCGGGAATTCATGAAGGCAGCAAGCGCTAGTGTCGCTATCACCGCAATACCCAGCCGGGTAGCCACAAACACCAAGAACAAGACTACACCCACAGCTCTAAGGACCATAGAGAGGATAACGTGGGCTTCGGCAAGAACGCGGGATGCCCCGCCTATATCCGCGGTAAGCCTTGAAACCAGATCCCACCGTGACAACCTGTCGTACCGGTTAAGGGGGATGTCCATGGTCCTTTCAACGAACCTTTTCCTGAGCTCGGAAGCGACCGATTCCGTGAGATTCACCCTCACCAGCATAGACC
>DGDN01000050.1:3993-5293 GCA_002385465.1 Candidatus Fermentithermobacillaceae bacterium UBA3951 | reverse complement strand
ATCCGGTTGGACAAGAGGTGCGGGTCTTTGGGGCCAAGCATAACGTAGTAATCGTAAGGCGGGAGCGAACCGAGGATGTCGTCTATCTGGGCAACCTGCGCTCCTGCTACCACATAGAACCATCCGTCCCTTCGGAGCAGTTTGCCGATGCCCCCTGCTACGATGGCCACCAGAATGCGCAAGGCTCCCACTTCTTCGAGGGCGGTCTGCGCCGATAGGGCATTGGCCATTGGCGCCGAGGACGTAAAAGCCCCCACAGGGTGCCTGCCGGCGATGAGCCTCGACACAAACCGCGCCAGGCGGCTGATCGGGACTGTCCCTTCCATGAGCATGCGACCCTCCATGATGGCTGCCACGCACGACGAAAACGCCACCACATCGCCTGGCTTTAGACTGCCCTCGACGTAAGACTTAACCGTCTCGACCGGATCATCGGCCTCGGTCAGGAGCTTAGTCTTTACGGGGACCTTCTCGTACGCCCCGAGGTCAGGTAGGGCCTTCTTTCTCGGGGGGATGGGCGGGGGATCCCCAAAGCCCATCCGCCTGTAAGCTTCTCTCAGGTGGACATCTCTCACTTTGGCCTCGCAGCCGGTCTCCAGGACCTCTTTGGCCCTCTCCCTGTTGCCCTTCTTAAAATGCAGTTCGGCCAGGAGGATGAACTCTTCGTGGTGGAAGTTGGTGGACTTCAGGGACAGGAAACGCTCCATAGCTTCAAGCAGGGCTTCCTCGTCTCCACGCTCCCGGTGGATGCGGGTCACCCTCTTGAGAAGGACAGACAAGGGGTAATGGTCAGGAAGCATCGCGGTACACAGAGGGTCGGCCTGCCGGTATATCTCAAGAGCTCTTTCCGGGTTTTCGGGGTCGGAAAAGAACCGGACGATGTCGCCGTAAAGCACCCTGATCCACGCATTATCCGGGTTTCGCTCGACAAGTTCGGCGGCTACCTTTTCGGCTTCAGAAAAATCCCGCTTCCGGAGAAGCACGTGGATATAGTCTCTCCCCGAGCGAGGGGACTTCGAACGCTCCCATCTTCCCCGGGCAAGGAGGAATGCCTTTTCCACCTCGCCGGCAGCTAGAAGCCCCCATACGGCCCGGTGGACGGGATAGTCGGGGTCCCGCGGGGTAGCGAACCTTGTGAAAATAGCGTCTGAAAGCCCTTTGAAGCTGAGTACGTCAAACAGCCAGCCAAGAAGAACCATAAGAGAACCCATACCGTCAGTCAGCCCTTTGTCTAGTTTTGTCTGTCTCTTGCGCCTTAACTTCGACTCTTGCCTTTCCTTACATCCTCACCTTACATCCT
>DGDN01000050.1:3123-3844 GCA_002385465.1 Candidatus Fermentithermobacillaceae bacterium UBA3951 | reverse complement strand
CATCCTCACCTTACATCCTCACCTGCATGAGGTTACCGGACTCATACTTTCGTAAAAGCGCCCTGAAGATCCTGTCAGACGCGATTACGAGAAAAACTGCGGCTAAAGCGAGCCCGGCGAAAAAGACCGGGTCGAAATCCCTTATAACGCTCACGGGGACCGAGTTTATGAACCCGGCCGGTATCAGGGTGAACAAGATCACCCTGGTTGGGCCGTCGAAAATGCCAAGCGGGTAGGTCGCGAAATGTATGAGCATATTCGAGGCCTGGTCCGCCAGCATCTCCGAGTTCCCAAGGACGAACGCCAGGCTATGGACGATCACTGTGAACCCGAAGAAGATACAGGCAACCAGGACTCCCGAGCATACAAAGAGGAGCGCCTGGGTGACCGTGGGCCTTACCAGAGCAAAGAAAACCGCCAGTCCAAAAGCCACGTCGCCCAGGGCCGTCGGGTCCATCCGGCTGGTGGCGAGGTGCAAGAGGACGTGCCTCGGGTAGGTCAGGTAGAAATCCAGCTCGCCCCTAACCACGATTGAGGCTATGCGGTTTACGTTCCCAAACAGGCTGAAGCATAGGCCGAAGCCCAATCCGCAAGTAGCCCAGAGAGTGATGACGTCCGCCCGCTCCCACCCCTGGACCACGGGGAACCTTGCAAAGTAAAGGAGCCAAAAGGAGAGCCACATGGTATTGTTCAGCATCATCCCAACGATCCTTCCTACGAA
>DGDN01000050.1:0-2783 GCA_002385465.1 Candidatus Fermentithermobacillaceae bacterium UBA3951 | reverse complement strand
GGCCCGTGGAAGATCTGACCTACCGGAAGGAAGGCGACAAAGCGCCTGAGACCATCCGGAAAGAGCTCCAGTGGGAGGAGCATCCCTCCCAGGAGCATCTTCACTCTCGAGTATAGAAGCCTGTAGGGCGAACCGTCCTCAATCCAGAAGGCGCAGAGGCCGATGGCGACCTGGGCCCAGAAATCCAACGTGTAGGCCAGGAAAGCCGACAAGAAGCCCAACGCGGACGAAAGCGCCGTAACAGGCGGCGGGCCCACCGCGATCCAAATGACGGCTCCGGCTAGAGCCAGGTTCCCAAAGAAGCCGACAAGCGCTTTGCCCATGTGTTTCGCATACAGGAACCACGGGTATTTGTACGGCTTGGTGAGAGAATAGGCCAGGCTCCCGGACCGGACGTCGTCGTCGATGTCTGCAGCCGTCCTCGGCATGCTCATGGCCATGCTCTCAGTGAGTGCGAGGTACCAGAGCATCTGGCGCATGGTGTATCCGCCTATGGACGCGGCGCCTTCCCACCGGTACGTGGCGGACCACAGCTGGACAAAGACGAACATCACCACCGCGAGGAAGAGCTGGCGGGACAGCATGTCGTAGGCGTAAGCTAAATCCGTAAGCACGGTGATGCGCAGCATTTCCACGTACTTCGCAAGCTTCTTGGGCAAGTTTGCTTCCTGCGTGCGCGCTCCGGTATCTATCAAGGCGCCACCTCCTCCCTCTGGTATATGGAGGCAATTATATCCTCCAAAGGACGGTCGGAGATGCTTATGTCCTGCACTTCACATTCTTTGAGGATGTGGGATACCGCCGCGTTGATGTCTATGACCTCCGTGTCCACCTCGAGTTTGAACCCTGCTTTGGCCTGTTTGAGCACTTTCACGCCCCTAATCGCAGGCGGCCTTACCTCTCCGGAAACCCTTAGGTCTACTATCTTCTTGTTGAGGTAGTGGTACTTTAGGTTTTTCACTTTGTCATCCAGGACGATCTGCCCGTGGTTTATGATGATGACCCTGTCGGCAAGGTACTCGATGTCACCAACATCGTGGGACGTGAGAAAGACCGTCGCCTTCTCTTGGTCGTTCCATTTCTTCAGCGTCTGGCGCACGTTCTGCCTGGCCACAACATCCAATCCGATGGTCGGCTCGTCGAGAAAAATGACCTCGGGCCCGTGGAGGATTGAGGCGGCGATCTCACACCTCATCCGCTGGCCGAGGGAAAGCTTCCGGACCGGCTGGTTGAGGAACGGGCCTATCTCGAATGCCTGGACGAGGAAGTTCCTTCTCTTCTCGTACTCCGCCCGGTCCATCTCGTATATCTTCGCAAGCAGGTTGAACGTATCGGATGGGGGCAAGTGGTACCACAGCTGGGACTTCTGCCCGAACACCGATCCGATCTTGTACGACAGGCTCTCGCGGTCGCGCCAGGGAACAAATCCCAGGACGTTGGCTTCGCCCGACGTAGGGTACAGGATGCCCGTGAGCATCTTGATGGTGGTGGACTTCCCCGCTCCGTTCGGGCCAATGAAGGCTACGACTTCTCCTCGCTCGACTTCGAGATCGATGCCCCTGACGGCGTGGACCTCGCGGACGTCCGGGCGAAAGATGTTCCTGACGGAACCCTTGAGACCCGGCTCTTTCGTGACAGTTCGGAAAACCTTGGTGAGGCCGCGTGCGAAGATTGCGGTAGCCATGTCAACCACTTCCAGGCTTTTTCCTAATCTACAAGTAGGATCAGCACTTGTCAACAGGCAACTGCCTCTTGAGCTAGACACTGTGTTGGCCTGAACCTATCTGGCAGAAAATGATAGATAGCGTCGGTCCATCCAGCAGAAAGTACCAGATACCCTCAGTTTATCTGGGAAAAAATGATGGTCAGGCTGAGTCTATCTGGGAGAAAGTGACAGTCGACCTCAGTCTATCCGGAAGAAAATGATAGCTAATCTCGGTCTATTTGGGAGAAAATGATGGTTAGTCTCAGCCCATCCGGCAACTAGTGATGGTTGAGCAATCTTTGGGGTTGTTGCGAAAGGCCTCGCACATGGCACCGGGTTGTGCGGGTCTTAACAACGAACCGCTCAACTCAATCGGTTCAACAATAAGCGGGGCTTGTGCTGCACCGATTGCGAAATTGCGAACATCACAAGCCCCGCGTGCGGAAAGACGGTTCAGAACTTCATTGTCAGGATCGCGAACAGCGCGAAGAGTGTCCGACCTAAGCCCGGTTTACTCCTCCGGGTAGCCCCTCCGGACGATCCCGCCTCTCTGGCTCCTGTATTCCACGGCAAACTCGGTGGAAGCCTCGGGGTCCACCTTGATCATCCATGTGAAACGGGCAGCGGACTTGGGAGGGCCGCCTCTTCCTCCCCCGCTCACGTAACCTTCAAGGAACCCGGCCTCCAGCCTGGCCTTGCCGAGAACCGTGATGCCCGGCCCGGGCAGGAGCTCGGCAACGTCTTCCTTACACGCCCCGAGTTCCTTCGCCTTGTTGGTGACACATGTCGGCAGGTACCCGAAGTTCTCCACCACGGCGGTGACTTTCTTGACGGAGCCGTCTATGTCCTCAACCTTGAGCGAGGTGATATGCACTTCAGGAAGGGACGCCGCGTGCTTCATGATCCACAGGGCGTTCTTATGACACTCCTGCTTGAGCAGGAACGGAGGAGGATTCTGCGCGCAGAACTTGGGGTCCCATCCTCCGATCTCTACCGGACCGAGCTGCGGATGCTCGAAGGGAGTCCAGTCCTTGAACCCTTTTCCGGCCAGTTCCCTGTCGTTCCACGCCAGAAGCTT
>DGDN01000039.1 GCA_002385465.1 Candidatus Fermentithermobacillaceae bacterium UBA3951 | reverse complement strand
CTCGACGCTCCACACCTGCATGTCGAGGTTCTCCTTGCCTCTGGGCTTCTCAGCCACCATCGCCGTGGGGTTGGTGTTGAGAAGCCGCTCGTTCTGCATGGCGACCTTCAGGGCCTGATGGAGCACTGCGTGGTGTTGCTCCAGCGTTGACGGAGATAGGTTTGAGTTGTTGTAGTAGGCCTGGATGTCAGCAGGCTGGAGCTTCTGAAGACGAATATGCCCCAGAGCGGGTATCAGGTGATTCTTCACTATGGAATGGTACGTCTCCTGGGTTCGAAGCTTCTTCTTGCTGCTGTTCATGACATACGCGTCGAGCCATCGGGTCAGCCACTCCCCAACGGTCATCTTGGTGGGCTCGACGAGCTCTCCCCTATTGTACTGGTGAATAAGCTCAGCTAGTTTGGCCTCTGCCTCCTTCTTCGTTCCCTTTACCGTGAACCATTTCTGATCCGGCCTGCTCTTACCGGTCTTCGGGTCAACTTTACGGCCCACCGTTATCACGATGGTCCAGGAATCCTTTGCCCTTTTCTTCAGGTATCCCCTCATGATCTTAATGCCCTCCATTCTACCGCTCTCTCCAGAGAGAGAAACTCAGATAGCCTCGCTTGTGCGTTGTCCTTCGTCCCCCGCACGGTAATCCACTTCTGTCTGGGTTTGCTTCTGCCTGTACTGGGGCAAATGCTGCGCTCCAACGTGACAGCGATTGTCCATGAGTTGACCATGCGTCTACGTATATGTGCTCTCATCTTCTGGTCGCCTCCCCTCTTGCTCATTGATGCTAAAGCCGAGCTGTCTCCAGCCACACGCCTAAACGACCTCCTATCTGGCAGTCATCACTCCTCTTCCTGCTCGGTTTCCAGTCTTGACGCCATATGAGTCTGGGCCGACTTGCCGAAGAACCTGCTCGCCAGCTCGATCTGCCGGGACAGATACGCTAGCCCGCTAGGACCCAGTGACTGGGCTTCTACGATTAGGCGTTCGATTTCCTCCGGGTAGTGGGGATATTCCAGCTTTTCGTCAAGTCGCTTAAGTAATGGGAGGATCTCCTCATGCATCCTGGAGACTCTTGTATGGAGCATCTTCACCTCCTTATTCAGGCTTGCCGCACGCTCGTATCTGTGAAGTCTATTGACCATCTCGGCTTGTCTTTCACGAGGAGAGTCGGTACCTGCAATCAGGTCTTGGGTAGCCTGCGAGCTCAAAGAAGACTGGAAGGCGTGTTCGGCCATACACGAAGCTAAGCGTTCACATTCGGCGACAAGGTTGTTCAGTCTCTCGAGGTTTCGAATCCCGGTTGAAACAAGGTACCGCAGTCTATTCAGCCTGTCCGGCGATCTGCTTTGCTCCACCAGCGTCTCAAGCTCGGCTACGCTGACCTCCAGAGCTTCAGCGAGCTTGCGGAGGATCTCGTGGGACGGAGCCTTCCTGCTCCCTCCCTCGAGTTGAGACAGGTACGACTGGGAAAGGCCTGTTTTCTTGGCCAGCTCGACCTCAGTCATGCCCTTCTCCGCCCTCTTCATGCGGATAAACTGACCCAATACCACAGCCGTCCACCTCCTTTGTGGTAGTCTTACCAGTTCAAGTATACTACATTGGAGCGGATTAGGCAATGGCGATTGCGGGCTTGCACGACCATCTGAACGTGCGTATAATTAAGGTAGCGATAGCGCAATGATTATTGCTATACATGGTGTCTGTTGACGCGTGTCAGACAGGGGAGGCATCAGCGATGTCGGACATTGCGAAATCGAATCGGATGAGTGCAGACCAAGAAAATGTCGAGTTCATGACCGTTGCAGAGCTCGCCGCCTACCTGAGGATCGGGAGAAGCGCGGCCTACGAGCTCTGCCACTGGCGTGGCTTCCCGGCAATCCGGGTCGGTCGTTCAATACGCATACATAAGACCGCCCTGGCCGAGTGGCTTTACACAAGGGCCAGAGGCGGTATAGATGCGCCCTGATCGCGAGGTGTATGGCATGGTGTTGCCAGTTATGAAGTGCCTATGAGAGGCACGCCTGTAGCAGAGCGGCGTCTTGTTAACCATGCTCAGACAAGACCAGCAGCGGCATGCAAACAGCAGGATCTTGGGGAGCAGAGAAAACGGAGGAGGATAAACTGTGGCGTTGAGTGAAGAACCAAGAAAAGACGGCGGGACAATGAGCGACATCTGGGCCTATGCTCAGTCTTACCAAAAACTGGGGCTGCCGATTATCCCGGTCTGCGGTCCTGGCTGCACGAGGAAGCACTCAGGAGCTCGCTGCTCATCACCGGGGAAGACGCCGCTGATCCGTGATTGGCAGGCGCGGCGCGCGCCCTCGGACTTGGACCTGCAGCGCTGGAAGAGGGAGTTCCCGGATGCGAACATCGGCCTAGTGCTCGGAGCAGCCTCGGGGCTCGTCGGGGTAGATGTGGCGGGCCCGGAGGGTGAGCGAAAGCTCCAGGAAGTCTCGGGAGGGCTTCTGCCACCAACTTGGAGTTTTACCACGGGGAAGGGCCGCAGGTATCTGTACCGGGTGCCAATCGGTATGAGGTATTCGAGGTACAAGTTCACGCTCGCTGCTCCTGGTAACGAACTTGAGTTCCTAGGCGACGGTCAACAGACGGTGGTCCCACCCTCAGTGCACCAGAACGGGAGGAGGTACGAGTGGTTGCAGGGACTGGACCCATGGACCTTCGGTCAGCCTGCTCCCGCCCCTCCGTGGCTGTTGGCCCTCATGACCGAAGAGGACAAGCGCACCATCGCGGACACGCACAGGAAAAGTACTCGCCTGCTAAGCCAGGAGCCTGGGTGGGTGCTGGAGGCGCTCGACGGCGTGCCTGAAGGCCAGAGGAACGATACTGCGGCGAGGCTGGCGGGACACTACCTGGCCAAGGGGCTGCCAGCGGACGAGGTTTTCAAGCTCCTGCAAGGGTGGAACCTCAAGAATAGGCCGCCCCTGTCCACGGACGAGCTTAGGCGAGTGGTCGGAAGCATCGAAAAGGCGGAGGCAAGGAAGAGGGCATTTGCGGCCCCACGATGTGGCAGTCTTGTCTTTCCCGACGAAGCGTACGTTGGCATAGCTGGAAGGTTCTCGGACGCTTATGATCGGGTGACCGAGGTTCCCCGGGAATTCCTGTATATGGTATTCCTGGCATACCTCGGCGCGAAGGTGTCGCCGTGGGTGCAGTGCGGTCTGAGTGTTAGCCAGCAACCCAGGCTATATGTCGTGTGTCTGGCCCCCACGGGACAGAAGAAATCGACTGCTATCAGACTCGTAGATGGATTCTTCCGCGAGACCTTCGGGGACTGGGATCTCTCGCTATATGGCCTAGGCTCGTTTGAGGCGATAGGCGAGGAGCTCACGCGAGACCCAAAGACTCAGACGGTGAGGCCGAGGGTTTTGGTCATAGATGAGCTCGCGATGTTCGTCAGCAAAGCGAGGCAGGATGGTTCAATACTTCTGCCCGCGCTTTGCACGCTTTTCGAAACGAACGAGTTCAACAACGTCACCAAACACTATAAGCTTAGATGCCGTGACGCCCACGTTTCGCTGGTGGCGGCTTGCACCGTGGAGACATACGAGAGTATGTGGACGCAACAGTTCCTTAAGATGGGCTTCATCAACCGCTTGTTCATCGTGGCAGGCAACTCTGACAAGAGGATCGCGGTCCCAGGGCCTGTGAATCGGAGCGTCCTTGAGTCGCTAAGAGCCGATCTGCGTGGACTCGTGCGCTCTATTGAGGAGGAAGCGAAGGCCAGGGGCGGTAAGCTGCGAATTGCGTTTGAGCCTAAAGCTCAGGAGCTCTGGGCGTCATGGTATGAGAAAAGGCCAGGCGGACTGCTCGCGGTCAGGTTGGATACCTATGGATTTCGGCTGATGACACTGCTCGCTCTGAGCAAACTCGAGTTCACGATCACACCGCAGACCGTTGAGCAGGTGATCGCGATCCTGGATTACGAGTACAACGCACGACGGCTCCATGATCCCGTAAGTGCGGAGACCCTTGCCGCAAAGATGGAGCAAAGCATATTTCGACAGCTTCAGCGTCGCGGCCCGCTCAAGGAGAGGGATCTCAGGAGGTTCACGAACGCCCGCGGCATCGGCACATGGTTTTTCAAGCAGGCACTCGAGAACCTCATCAGAGTTGGCGACGTTCAATTGGATACGCGTACAAAGGAATATAGCCTGACCCCGGAGGCATACCAAGAAAGCCTCTGACCGTTGTCGTAGGAACTGTCGTAAGACCGATTGCGGAGCTTAGTCCCAGCTAGATGTGGGATTATGACAGAATTCACAAGGGACGGGGTGTACGGCACCGAGAGATGTCCTGGGCTCGGTACATCCCGCCCCAGCAGACCCCCTCCAGGGGTCTTCCCAAGAATACCCGGCCATATGCAGGATCTTCGGTCAGAAAACGCCCTTACGACAAGGTTTACGACACGCGTATGGGCTAGCGGAGACCTGCTACGCCCGAGGAGAGCAATTTTGCGCCTTTGGACTGTGCGCGACGGGTTTGTCATTGACGGGTTCAACGCGCGTAGTGATGACAGCGATGAGATAGAGGGAGGTTCTGCCATGTGGTACTGTGATAAGTGCGGTGGGCTAATAGAAGATCCGAAGCAGGGATGGGTTCAGTGGGTTTCATACTACAATGCGGAGGGTCGACCGACGGGCCGCGACCTCCAGCTTGTCCACAAGACGAGAGAATGTCGGTTTAACTCGGCTGTTGAGTTTGCCAAGGACGGCGGGCATGTGTATGATATGGGGCTTGATCACTTCCTCAGGTGGCCGGATGGCCTGATGGAGCTTCTTTTCCTTGCCAGCGAGGGTGAGCTTCCTCTGGAGAGTGTCCTTGAGATGATCAAGAGACTTCATATACCCAATTACGAAGCGGCCCGACCGTTTTTCGAGGAAGCCAAACGTGAGGGGGTAATCGAGCCAAACATGGGGCCGGGGTACTACTTTCAATCTGATCTAGAGGCTATCATCTCATGGGCGAGGAAGAGCGGTAGGATTGGGAATGAGTGGTTCACTCCAAGTGAGCTACATCCCGGGTGGCCGGACTCTCGCCATGGGAAGGGGGTGGACCGATAGGGTCCACATTGGGACAAGTAGCCAGGTTGCGCGTCCAACAAGTCCTTCCGACATAGAAGGACTAAAACCTGTGTGAAACTGAGGGACACAGGGTGCTTCATCCTGAAAAAGGGTCAACGTAGCATTGCCGGGAGCAGTTTACAGAAATCAGATCGTGGGATGGGACCGGCGGTCCCCGGCGACGCTCCACGAGGCACTCAACAGCTTGGCTGGCACAGCGTGCAACTTCCGCGGCTTAGGGGACTCCACCATGGGTGGGATGACTACAGCGCATGTCCAGCACGTGTTAAGGCATATAGGGCTTTCGGACGGTCGGCACCCTCCATTTGCTCGGTCAGCTTGACGCGGCGGTGGAGGGTGCCTGTCGGAGGCCCATCACGAGCACCCTAGTCTTTCACTATGTACCGGTGCTCTGGTTAAGTGGAGTCTCTACGCTTGCGCTCCTAGGCTGTGCCTCCGTTGCATTCTCGAGGCCACCCGTTTGAGGCACTTATCCGCGCGGAATCGTTAGCTGGTCGAATATGTCGAGTATAATATAGGAGGAAGGGCCCAATTTCGAGGACTGTAGGCGAAAGCCCCAGCTGAGGCGCACCGAGTGTTGTTGGACCCGTGAGAAGGCGTGGGATAATGCAAACCCAGAACGTTCGTGAGCACCAACAGCTAGTTTTTTCGTTCCTGGTACGCGTGTCACACCGGCGATTGATGGCCCCGATACCCATCCATGCGGATTGTGGGCACCTAACCCAACATCCATTATTTGAGCTGGTCTTCTATCGACGAAGCCGTCTAGCACGTCCCCCATAACGGCCTCACATGTCACTGGCGTAACCCCGGACCCCATTCTTTCGAGGAGCGCCGTCGAGAACGCCCCCATCATCTCTGGGGGTGTACGCGACGGTGCAAAGCGGTGCAGCGAGAGCCACATCGCACGTCAGCTGGGCGACCTGAAGGAGATGGTATTCCGAGACGGCATTGGCACCCTCTTGCGAAGACATAATCCGACAGGATCATCAGAACCGAGCGTAGATATACACAACGCAACAACGCATTACCCTCCCCGGGAAAAAGCAGAACCCGGTTTCCTGTACCAAACAAACCAGTACATAAAGAGGGGGACATCGTATGGTTAGAAAGGGACCTAAGACAAGAGCCGGCATAGAGGCAGTAAAGCGCAACCTGCCGCCCCCCGATAGGTCAGGGCCAATAACAGAAAGGGGCAAGAAAATAGCCTCGCTGAATTCCACCAAGCATGGCTTGAGGACTGGGGGCTTCCTCCGCTGTAAGAAGGATAGATGCCACTTCCGCCAGCTCTGTGAGCTCTTACAAGTAGAGGGCGGGCAGAGCGTACTCGAGTCCATCGACTACGGAGACCCCTGCCCCCTAGAGGTGGAACACTACCTATGGTTCAGGGAAAGGCTGGACAAGGAACTCACGGCATTAGGCGTACAAGATAAGGGGCTCTGCCACGTGTACGCCATGACAGAGATTCTCATCGAAAGGTGCCATAGGTTACTCGCCAATGAGCCCGACCTGGTACGCCGGGTCCCGGTGAAGGGTTCCTGTTACACCCGGCCCGCGCAGGCAGTAGCATTCAGGTACATGCAGGAGTTGTGGGCGAAGAAGCATCGGCTATTAGAGCAGATAATCGCCTATGCCACGGGTCTTCAGTCTCCTGATTCAGCTCAGCATCTTGGCAGCCCACCTATGACAGATGTCGACGGTCAAGTAATTCCCCCACGTAAGGCGTGAAAACGTCAAGAAATTCACCCACCCGACAATCACGTAATTCCCCCACCCCGCAATCACGTAATTCACCCGGGGGGCAATCAAGAAATTCACCCACCTGTGGTGGCGCGCAGTTTCCAGATCTGCCATTCTAGTGCCAGGAGGTGCTAGAATGGGAAGAAGGAGCTTCGCTATGCGCGACATCATCGAAATCTATCGTCACTGGCAAGCCGGAAGGGGTTTTCGTTGCATCGCACAGAGCCTGGGTGTGGACAGGAAGACTGTACGCAAGTATATCCGGGCTGCGGTTGAGGCGGGGTTTAGGCAAGACGGGCAAAACACGCCTGAGGAGTGGAAGGCTTTCGTAAAAGAGCGCTTCCCCGAGATCGTCGATCAGGCAGCGCGTTCGAGTTGCTTTGGCGAGCTCGATAGGTACCGAGACTACATCGCCGAGGGGCTTGCGACCAATTGCATGAGCACGGTATGGCAGCGGCTACGTGAAGCAACGGGTGTGGACGTGAGCGTGAGCTCCTTCCGCAGGTATGTCCGGGCCATGATGCCGGACGCACTTGTCACACCGAACGAGGTCACGGTTTATCGTCCGGAAGTGCCGCCGGGGGAGGAAGTCCAGCTTGATTTCGGATACCTGGGCAGATGGGGCGATCCTCGCACCGGGACCTGTCACAGGCTCTGGGTCTTCATCATGGTGCTTTCGTTTAGCAGGCACATGTTCATCCGGCCTGTCATGCGTATGGACAAGCGCTCCTGGCTTGAGTGTAACGTCGGAGGTCTTGAGTTCTTCCAAGGGGTTCCTCGGCGCCTCGTCCTCGATAATCTGACCGATGGGGTGCTCAAACCCGATATCTACGAGCCACAGCTCAACCGGGCATATGAAGAGCTTGCCGCCCACTATGGCGTGCTGATAGACCCCTGCCGTAAGGGAAAGCCCAAGGACAAGCCCCGGGTCGAACGAGTCGTTCCGTATGTACGGGATAGCTTCTTTAGGGGGCGGGTGTTTTCCTCGTTTGCTGAGATCGAGCGGGAAGCCTTGAGGTGGTGCACCGAAGTCGCTGGCATGAGGATCCACGGCACAACCGGGCAGAGGCCTCTTGAGGCCTATAACCTCATCGAAAAAGCCGCATTAAAGCCGCTACCTGAGCCCTGGGAGCTTGCCGTGTGGCAGACTGCCAAGGTGGGGCCGGACTCCCACTGCGCGGTAAAACGCGTGCTCTACTCGGTGCCCTGGCGGTATATCGGCCAGGAACTACAGGTGAGGGTCAGCGATAAGAAAGTCCAGTTCTACCTGGGGGATGAACTCGTAAAGACCCACATACGCATGCCCGGTGAACGGAGGCAGACTGACCCGGCGGATCTTCCGGCCGACAAGATCGCGTTTTTCCAAAGGACCCCGCAGTGGTGCATCCGCCAAGCAAAGCAGATGGGAGAATCGGTGTTTAAGCTGGTACTCGAGCTTCTCCGGGAGGAAACCCTGACTCACCTGCGCCAGGCTCAAGGTGTGATTCGGCTTTGTGACACGTACGGCGCCGAGAGGCTCGACCGAGCCTGCTCAAGGGCTCTTAGCTTCGGCGATGCCCGCTATAGGACCGTAAAGGGCATCCTGTCCCGTGGACTTGACGAACAGCCCGCCCCTGAACAGACTTGTTGCAGCACAGGAGCGCTCTTGCATGGGATTGATGCTTTTGGCATAGAGGCCGATGTACGGGAGGAGTGAATTGAATGCAGACTCATGAGCTCGAAAAGAAACTCAAACGGTTAATGCTCGGACGCATGCTCGATACGCTGGACTTACGCTTAGAACAAGCCCAAAAGGAGAAACTCGGATACCTTGAATTCCTCGACCTATTGCTCGAAGATGAGATTAACCGCCGGGCGAACCAGGCGCTCGCTCAGCGGGTGGCCCGTGCGCGATTTGAAGAGGTCAAGACGCTTTCTGAGTTTGACTTCGGCTACAACCCGAAGATCCCGGCCACGACCATCCGGGACCTTGCCACATGTGGGTACCTCGAACGCAAAGAATCGGTCATCATCTGCGGGCCAGTTGGAGTCGGCAAGTCGCACATATCACAGGCACTTGGGCACATTGCCTGTCAGAGGGGCTATAGCGTCGTCTATCGGAAGGCCTCGAAGCTACTTGCCGATCTCGGCGGAGGCCACGCCGACGGCACTTTCGAGAGACGCATGCGCACCTACCTCGGGCCCGACCTCCTCATCATCGACGACTTTGGGCTGCGCGATTTCACCCCGCTCCAGGCCGAGGACTTCTACGAGCTCGTCTGCGAACGCTACCGCAGCGGCTCGCTCATGGTGGTATCGAACCGAGCCCCGAAGGACTGGTATGCGCTCTTCCCCAATCCAGTCCTGGCGGAGGGGGCCCTTGACCGCCTTATCAACAGCTCTCACTATATCCTGATGGAGGGAAAGAGCTACCGCCCGCTCCGGCGCCCCGACCGAGGGCGGGCCGGCGCCGACGCAAGCTCATCTTCATTTCCAGTTGACAAGGAGGAGGTGACGACCGGATCTTGAACTAAATATTCGCGCCACCCAACGTGGGAATTTCACGACCGTGGGGTGGGGGAATTGTTTGACGCACCCCCGGGGGAATTTCGTGATTGGCGACAGACAGCAACACTTGGTCACAAGTGAGGGCCACGAAGACCGAATGGTTACCATGAGAGCCCAGAAGCGGCGTCGCAGTGCTCGGCAGCTACCACGTCTATCATTCAGAGTGCGGCAAGCACGGCCTTTCCCTCCCCCGGTACGAAGGGGTGGGGCTCCGAACAATCCGTTGGGTTTAGCGCGGCCAGGTAATGGCCCCCTCGAAAGAGGCCCTGTTCTAAGGGGTGTTAACGGCGCTAATCCGAACCGACTTCGAGCAGATAGTCACTCAGGAGCCT
>DGDN01000030.1:4278-5138 GCA_002385465.1 Candidatus Fermentithermobacillaceae bacterium UBA3951 | reverse complement strand
TCTTGGCAGAGCTGGGGAATGTGAAGCTTGAGGGCTAAAGCAAAAGAGAACTTATGTTCCGAAGAGGGCATTCGACTGCGTGCCCAGCGTATGACAGGACCGGAGAGCGTGTTTGGTCGCCCGAAAGGCAATCGGAGCTTTTGATGGTTTCTTCTTCGCGGGATCGAAGAGGTCACTGTCGAGTGGGGACTGTTCTGTATAGCAGATGATCTGACAAGGTTGGCTTCCATGCCAGTTGATGAACTGGACTTCCGGTGGCCAGCTACTTCAGAAACACAGCGAGACGTTCAATGGGACACGATGATAGACGAAAGCCGGGGCCGTCCCGGCTTTGGATTTTGTGTGTGCCCGGCGTGCTTGTCGAGCCGGAAGGTTGAAAGAAACCTTCGTTGCCTGCCAGTGGGAAAACAACCCGTAGGCAAGGGCGTCGCCGGTAACGGCGGGGTCTGAAGGAAGCCGAAGGGGGCAGTATGGGACCTAGCGAAAGCGAACCGAGGATGGCCTATCAGGTGGGCAACCCTGCGCGATATGGGAAAGCCCAATAGCTGGCAGAACCTGATGGGTTTGGACGGAGGGGCTCATACGCAGGCAGGCAAGCTTACCCGGGGAAGCCCGCCACGTCCTGTTGGAAGGAGCAGGTAGGGAGGCACAAGCGGAAACGCGAGGCCGAACGAAGCGAGCGGGTGGCAGATGAGCCCGTAGTAGTGATGAATCCCACGCCAATGAACGCCGGTAACGGACAGGAGGAGAAAACGTGGGAGACACCCACCCTGGTGTGAGTGGCGGTTGCCCGTCAAAAGCGTGCAACCGGCGCGAAGGGGCGGAAGAGGAACTGAAGAGAGCGGAAGAACCCTCTGGAC
>DGDN01000030.1:3819-3960 GCA_002385465.1 Candidatus Fermentithermobacillaceae bacterium UBA3951 | reverse complement strand
CCCCAGGTATGATTGCCTTTGAGCTAGAGACGCCGGGGAGCCCGTGGAAGAGACTGCACCCACCGGGTAGGGTTGAGGGAACCGAAGCTCAGCGAAATCAGGAGGGCAGCAAGTGCGGAAATGGTACAGCCTCATAGACAA
>DGDN01000030.1:0-3480 GCA_002385465.1 Candidatus Fermentithermobacillaceae bacterium UBA3951 | reverse complement strand
AACTTGAGCTCTCCGGCGGCACATACCGCCAAGTCCGGTGAGACGAGTCGAGATCGAAAAGGAAGACGGAGGCATAAAGCCACTGGGTATACCGACTGTCTACGATCGGGTAGTGCAGCAAGCGGTACGCCAGGCAATCGAGCCGATCTTCGAACCGGAGTTCCATCCATCCAGTTACGCCTACCGTCCGGGACGCAGCTGCCAATACGCAGTGGCGAAGGCGGAGATGTTCCTGCGACGCTACGGGCTAGGCTACGTAGTGGACATGGACCTGTCGAAGTGCTTTGACCGCCTGGACCACGAGCTCATCCTGAAAGGGGCGGCCCGCAGGATCAGCGACGGCAAGGTGCTTCGTCTCATTCGGCAATTCCTGGAGGCAGGGGTAATGGAAGATGGTAGCTGGGAGGCAACGGAAGTAGGGAGCCCTCAGGGTGGGGTCATCTCTCCGCTCCTGAGCAACATCTACCTGGACGTTTTTGACCAGCAGATGAAGGCTCGGGGGATTCGGATAGTGCGCTATGCGGACGACATTCTCATATTCGCCCGCAGCCCCCGTCAGGCCGAGCGCTTTCGAGATATTGCCGTAAAGATCCTCGAAAAGGACCTGAAGCTAGTGGTCAATCAGGAGAAAACGCACCTCACCGGCCTTCGGGCGGGCGTCTCTTTTCTCGGGTTTATCATTCGCCCGACATCCGTCAGTATCCACCCGAAACGTATCAAGCGGTTCAAGAAGCGGGTGCGAGAACTCACACCGCGCAACCACGGAAAGAACGTGGAAAGCCAGATCCAGGCACTGAATCGCGTTCTGCGGGGGTGGATCAACTACTTCCGGATCGCCAACTGTAAAAGCTGGCTGCAAGCCTTGGTGCAATGGATACGCCGTCGCCTGCGCATGAAGCAACTGCGCGAATGGAAGAGCTGGAAGGCTCTACACAAGGCCTTACGGCGAAACGGCCACAGGGGAGACTTCGATAAGATCTCCATGCGCCGCTGGCGGAACTCCGCCAGTCCGCTCGTCAGCATGGCCCTTCCCAATCGTTGGATTGTTCAGCTTGGACTGATCGACTTGTGCCAGTATGAGGTCGGGATTTTGCACCGTTACCAAACGTAACGTCAAGGTTCTTCAGGAGCCGTATACGGTCTCGTACGTACGGTTCTGTGAGAGGGCCGACGCTGCGCCAGATCAGCGCAGCGTCACCCTACTCGATGTTCACTCTCAGGAGTCTATTGCGCGAACAGCTTGTCAAGTTCCATCTGTATCAGCGGCTGTACAGTCTCGAGGAAGGTCTCCAAAGGTGTGACCCCTCTCAACACGTTGTTGTACGCTGTGTTAAAGACCCGTCCGATGGCCCCCTCCGCTTCGGTCAGAGTGTGCGGATAGCTGTCGGCGTGCGTGCAAGCATCCCTGATCTGCAATATGCAGCTGCGCATGTAGGGATCGTAGGTTCCCATGTAGGCATCCAAGCGGCGCAAAGTCGCCGGATGACCCGGAATACGCCCTGTCAGCTGCATCATCCTGATCTGCGATTCCTCGTTCAAAGCCAAGAAGGCGATCCAGCGGAAAGCCCACTCCTGCTGCGTTGAGGCGGCAGGTACGTGGAACGGTCCAAAGTAGATCATACCTCCGGCACGCACCGGACCTCTCGGATGGGCGACGAACTCGAACTCGTCAGGGGTGTTCTCGGTAAACCGCAAGTCAGACGCCCCGACGTGCAAAGCGATGGCCGACTGGCGCTGCCCGAAGAAGTTGGCCGTGTTTTGAAGAGTGGCCACGCCTCGCTCAAACAGCTCTGCAAAGAACCCGAGTCCGGTGCGCACGGGCTCGGTAAGTAGCAGTGCTCTGCGGGGATGGATATAGCTGTCAAACAGGCTTCCGCCGGCTTGATGGACCACCGTCGAGACACGAGTAATACCGCTGGAAAAGCTCACCGCATAGGTATCCGCCACGCCGTCTCCGTCGACATCCTTAGTCAACCGCGCTCCGTTGGCCCGTAACCAATCCCAGGTCCACTCGTTGCCGAGAGTCCGCAGCGGCGCCACCCCGACCTCCTCGAAGTAGCTGCGATTATACGCCGGGACCGGTGCGTAAACCTGACTGGGAATGCCAAGCAGACGACCGTCCGCCATCATCACCGGCTTGGCGAACGGCAGTATGTCGCGATCGAGATTGTAGTTCGCCGCCCGGAAGTAGGGCATCAGATCAGCCAAGGTGTCGTGGAACGAAAAAACCATGAAGCTGTGGGTGGAATCCATGACATCGACCGGGATACCGCCGGCGATCATCAACTGTACCTTGGTGACATAATCCGCCGGCTGATAGAGGATCTCAACCTCCACTCCCGGATTCTCAGCCTCAAAAACCGCCTTTCTTTCGTTCAGGAACTCTAAGAACGGTTCAGCGTGATTGGCCACCACGTGAACGACTTTTGCCTGAGTCGCCAGGGCCGTCCAAGACACCACAGCCGACAACATGACAGTCAACAACACAAAAGCGGGAAAAGCGCGCCATCCGCGTCTGCTCATGCTGAGCGACCTCCTTTATTGCTCCTTTTCCGTCCCATCCTCATAGTCCATAGACAGTCTGTCTTGATCACAGGCCGCTTCGTTTTGGGAAGACTCCTCAGAGAATTCTTTCCGTTGATCGCATCGTGTCATGCCGACCGGGAAAAGCGCGGATATAGGAGCCGGGAAGGACTGGACGACCACGTTTTTGACAGATAGCGCCTTTGGCTAAGGTCAGCACGCCACGACCGTTGTTGCCGCTATTGATCCGGACATGCGTCATGAACCGAAGCACCGTGGAATGAAAAAGACATGAAACGGTAAGTTGCATCTGATACCGCGACAGGGCTGCCGCCGGCAATCATCAGTCGGATCTGTGCAGTGGAGCCTCTTGAGCGAAGATTTCCACGCCCACGTCAGGATAGCCGGCCTCAAAGACGTCCTGACGTTACTTCAACAACTTCAGATCAGGCCAGCCAAGACCGACCGCGACATGATCCAGGCGGCAGGCGAGACCATCATCGTCGCTCTTAACACCATCATCGCCGTCAAATACGATGGCCTACTGATACCGCCAACAATCACTCCTTCCTATCCCTGTACCCTGCTTGTACCATGCCTACGTCTCCATGGCACCATGAGTTATCGTGCACTTTCCCTACTGATTAGTCACTTTAGCCCTTTTTCCTCCATTACTGTACTCCTACTTCCTGATAGCGGCATCTTACACGTAGGAGTTACAGATGTACAAAAGATGCAGCGGATCGATGCGCCAAAGGGCTATCCGACGGCATTTTCCGAGAGATCGAGTACCGGCTGCGTGAGCGCATCAAGGACCACTATCAGTTTCACGATGAGGTCGCTTCCGCCATCTTCCCACACTGGCGAACATACGGTTTCGCGCCACGGCGATCCATGAAGCGCCCGACGCAAGTGCGGCGCCCGGAGCAGCTTAACATCGAGTAGGGTGACGCTCGC
>DGDN01000040.1 GCA_002385465.1 Candidatus Fermentithermobacillaceae bacterium UBA3951 | reverse complement strand
CTTTGTGTGCACCACAGCCCACTTCCTCAGACTTTTGGTGCACTACGGCCCACTTCTTCAGACTTTGTGCGCACCACGTCCCACTTCCTCAGACTTTGTGTGCACTACGGCCCACTTCCTCAAGGCGAGCAGACTCAGCGCGTCGCCAGATAGCTGCGAAAAAGGCACAGCCACTGGACGTATCGCATCTCACCCGAAGGCGGTATGCACTCCAGACCGGCCCTTTTCAGCGCCACCGACAACTGCTTCTTGGTGAAGACTCGCCGGAACAGCCCGGCTGCATCGGTCATCCCATCCGTTACAAACCGCTCGTAGGAGCGCCGGTGTCCAGGCAGGACATCCGGTTGGGCCTTCTTGTGCATGTGGAAAAGGACGACATCCACCGAAGGACGCGGGTGGAAGTCATCCCTCCGGAGCTGGCAGACGATCTCGACGTCAAAGTTCGGCTTGAGCAGCAAAGATTGCAGCGACTCGCGTGGGATGCCCGCGAACCTCCTCGCAGCCGCCCTCTCCATCACGAGCCAGGCCTCGGTAGGAGGGTTAGCATATTCACTGAGTTTCTTGATGATGGGCGTCGTGATGCAGAACGGGACGTTCGAAAACACCTTGTAGGTGCCTTGGCCGGGCAGGCGATAAGTAAGGAAGTCCTGGTGGACCAGATTCACGTTGCCGAAACCTGCCGTCCTCTGCGCAGTCTTCTGGCACATGGCGGGATCGATCTCCACGGCCGTCACGCGGCCGCAGGTCTTTGCGAGAACCTCTGTTATGTGGCCTTTACCCGGGCCGATCTCGATGACATGGTCATCGCGGCACAGGTCGGTGAGGCCGACAAGCCGCCAGATGGTCCTTGAGCTAGTGAGGAAGTTCTGAGATACAGATACAGGCGGAGATAGCCTTCTGTTAACACAACGGGACAAGGTAGATGCACCTCTCTGGGCTCGGATCGACCACAAAGAAAGGCACAGCGAAGCGAAAGCCCTCTTTAGGCATCACTTCGATGTGCCTTATTTGCGGAGACGAATCGCAGCCGCTATGGTGCACCAACCCTCCCTGCGTGATGTTTGGTCCGAGTTCTTGCGCCCTGCAGGACCAAAGGTCAAGGGCCACACGCAGCAGCACACAGTGCAAGGATCACTCGAACCAACATCAATACTACCTTGCAGACCTCTTTGCCACAAGCCTTCCCGGTTGATAAGCAGATGAACCGCCGAATTTTAGAGCTTGTAGTACCAGAGCAGCATGACCTCATCCCGGACGTCGGGACGGCTCCACGTGGCGTCGGCATAGGCAAACCGGTGGATTGCGCCGAGTCGGGCACCCTGACTCGCATAGAACCTGCACGCAGGCACGTTCACGTTCTGCGTCTCTATCTTCAGCATCTTGAGCCCTTGCTCCCGACACCACTGAACCAACGCATCGAAGAGCGCCTTACCGATGCCCCGTCTCTTGTACTCCGGGCTTACGCGGATATCCCACAGGACGCCGAGGTCGTCGCGCCCGTCCAACATGCGGATTTCGGGAGTCCTAGTTACGACACAGGCTGCGCCAACAGGCTTACGGTCAACAGTGGCAAGGAAGAAACACCAGTTGCTAACATTCCACTTCGCCGGCCAATCCGCGGGAGTGTGTCCGTAGGAATCGTAGTTCCTGATGTATGGGGTCGGAACCGGCACCAGCTTCATCGCCAGTCCGCCGAATCCCTCATCGACCTCCTTGACCTCCAGGATGGACTCTACTTCCACCAGACTCGGCACGGCGCAGTAGTCGGACAGGCGCTCGGCGCCGATGCGTTCGATCACCAGTTCTCCGTCGAGTTTGGTTGCGACACATTCACTGCCTGTTACCCGGTCGCCCGAATACGGCCCGGACAATCTCACTTGCGCCATGCAGATGTACCCCCTTGCACCGGCAACCTTACGAGTATGCTATTATGGCCGCAGCGTCCTGCTACGCCGCAATCCCAGCACTCGCACCCCTTGATCCTATTTCTTGTCCCTACCTGATCCTACTTCTTAATCCTACTTCTTGAGCCTACTTGGTAGGGTCTTCACCCAAAATGAACTTCCGTACATCGTCGCTCGTCTCTTGGATGTTGTCTTCGCCGAGGTAGACCATGTGGCCCGCTTTGTAACCTTTGACAAACACACGGTCCATCGGCAAGTCGGAATGGTCGAGGGTGTAGTACAGGATCCCTATCTGAGTGCAGATATCATACCATCCGTTCATGAAGAAAGTGCGCATGGTAGGAATCCTTCGCATGGCGGTGGCAAGACTGTGCGAAGTGTTCTGGCCCTTTATGTCGTTGTTCCAGTCCTTGTACAAGGATACGGAGTTCGCGAAGTTGCGCTCCCAGTCGATGCCGAGCATGGGGAACAGCTCACCGCAAAGGACCGACTGGAAGAACGGGTCATACTTGCCCATAGAGGGGTCATCCCATGCGCCGTATTCATGCTCATCTATGAGCGGGTCGTAGAGCGGCCGCGTGATGCGTCCATCAAGACGCGCCACGTAACGTCCCTTCTGACGGATTACCTCTCTCCGGTACTCAACGTCATCGACGGCCAGACCCCGCCTCTCCAAGTACTCCCGGGATACCCCCGTGTAATACATGACCCGCTGGATGATGTGCTCCCTGGTATCCGCGTCAAGGGAGCGCCCCCTGTACAAGGCAAGCAGGTACTCGGTGTCGGCGAAACGCTTCGCTTCCGCCACAAACTCCTCCACCGTCTGGTTGGAGGGACGGTTGTGGTACCAGTTCACCGCAGCCAAAGTGGGAAAAGCCAGAACGGCGGGATAGACGGGCGCTTTGTCGTGGAAGAATTTCCCAACAGTAACGGTGTTGCCGATGAGGATGAGGCCGTCGAAGGACACACTGAAGGCACGGTCGGAGGCGCCCAGCGAACCCCTCCCCGCCACGGTGCTGGCGCGAGTGCAGCCGTAGCTCTCGCCCAAAAGGTATTTGGGACTCTGCCAGCGGTTGTAGCGTGCAAGCCAAGCCTGGATGAAGGTGAGGATTGCTTCGGCGTCAGGCTCAATGCCGAAGAAGAGGTCCTTCTTGGATTCGTCCAAGAGGCGACCAAAGCCGGTGCCTACGGGGTCCACCATTACTATGTCGGCTATATCCAATAGGCACTGCTC
>DGDN01000109.1 GCA_002385465.1 Candidatus Fermentithermobacillaceae bacterium UBA3951 | reverse complement strand
GCTTAACCCTAACCCCAGGGCACTCCTCCATTCCATCTCAGCGATGGGTGATGCTCCCGCAACCTCAAAGCTGATGTAGTCGTTTCCGGTGCTGGTCTCCGTGATCTCCCGAACGACCTTCTCAAGGCTCGCCAACTCGGAGCGAATGCTCTTGGCGAGAAAACCCACATCCATCGTAGGGCGCCCGGTAAACCTGCTAAGGGAGTATAATAGCAGGCCACCTTTCAGGATCAGCTTGCCGCTATACTGAGACAGCTGCAATCTCCTTAAGAACTCCTCCTGGCAAAAAAGCTGGAGCTTTAGTTGCACACTCTTTCCGCTGTGGCCCGCGCCTTATTCTTTAGCCTGTCGAGTGTAGATTGCGCTGCATCAGGCATTACATCCACTCGTAGACCCCTCGCCTGATGCGTGATATGACGTCGGACTTGACGAGCTCGGCTATGTAGCTTGTATGGATCCCGGCATCGAGCATCTGGCGTGTTGTTGCGATATTGTCGTTAACCTTGAAGATTTCCCTGACTAGCTCATACTTGCTCATCACTTTCACCTGTTACAAGTATCTGCTCCGCGAATTGCGCAGCAGATAGTTCTAACAGGGATATCAGATCCATACTCTGGAAGCAACACTCTGGACGGGCGCAAACTCCTGCATGCAAGTGACCAGTGATGAAGATGGCTCAGGCCAACCCACGAAGGATTCCGCGTGTTGCAGTGGTTACGCATCTATACTCCGATCCAGGTCCGTTTAACAGGCAAGGAGCTCTTGTCCCAGGTGCAGATAGCGTAATATGGAGAAGCAGAAAACCTCGCGCGTGCTTGTTGCGGCTTATGCATACCGGAGGGGGTACTAGGTTGCTTCCGTCTCATGTCTCTTGGGCGAACTGGGATCATCTGTACCTGGATTCGGCGATCTGGGAGGCTGCCGTACGGCAAGTGATCTCAGACCTGGAGTTCTCGGTACGGTCAATGCAGGCCGGATTCCCAGGGACCAGTGCGGTGTTCAAAGCCGAGTGCAGCCCGCTGGGCCCTGCGGCTCCTCGGCAAGAGCAACACGCCTGCATGCTGGCTGGCGAAGACAGCCGCGGCCTGATCGTTAAGTTCTTTCCCCCGATGGTGCACCGCGATTTCATCGCTGAGAGGAGCGTCTACCGGGCCTTGTCGCCTGCTCGCTCTTCCCCGCCCCACAGCTTTTGGCAACCGGAACGCTGCGAGACGCTATCGAGTGGCCCTACCTGGTTCTCGAAGAAAGCCGCGGGACTGCGGTACGAGACCTACGGGACAAGCTTACTCCCGATGACTTGATCGATATCGCGGAGCAGGTAGGGTTTCACCTTCGAGCACTCCACAGCTTGGACAGAAGCCGGGTTCCTGAACTGAACCGCAGCATAAGTGAATGGGAAGCATGGGCTACCTCGCGGCTGGAAGCAGTTCCTGAAGAGTTGGCGCGTGTCACAGCCCCAGACGGGAAGCCATTTCTGCCGGCTTCGCTCCTTTCGGAGTTGACCACATTCCTGCGATCGACAGGCACGGCGATCATCGCATCGACGGCAGGGGACGACCTCTTCTTGATCCACGGGGACATCACCGAAGACCATGTTCCGGTCGTTCCCGAAAACTCGCAAGAGTGCTCCGATATCGCCTCGAAGCCATATTCGATTTCGGCGACGCCGAAGTGGCCCCGGTTTACTACGAATGGGTCCCTGTGTGGTTCAGCCTGCTGCGGCAGGACCGCAGAGCCTTCAGGGCGCATTTTGAGCGATACCATCAGAGCTCTTGGGCACAACCCGGGCACCAGCTTACCCGGTTCAGCGAGAGAGATATCCTCCTGACCTTCACCTTCGTCCACCGGTTCTCTGCGGCGATGGTCAAGGAAACGCTGAGCCGGGACAATGCACGTTTCGGAGAGTTGAGGTCGCCCGGTGACCTCGCGGATGTGCTCTGGCCCCTCTGAAACGGAGCATATTTAGGCCACAAAGAACCTCATCATGGCCACCTGAGGTATGAGGCTTCGAGCAGTGTGTAAATGACCTGCTGGCGGTTCTCGCGCCATAGTGTTGTCCCGCTCCATGTTGCGAACAAGTCAACGACGTTGACAAGAGACCCCATACGATCGACAAGAAATAGTGGACAGCTGGATCCAGTGTTGTCGGACGAACGCATCTGGGGGTGTCAGCGTTGGCCAGGTCATCACTAATCACAAATCTAAAGGGGGCTGCGTTGGAGTGGCTTGTGAGCAGGCTGCTCGAAGTATGCGGCTTTGAAAGAGTCCAACCTGACGGCCGCCATGTGTACGAAGACGCAACAACAAGGCTCCTCATGGTACACGGACTTGCTCAGCCCCACAACATTGATGTACTCATGAGTCCTCCGTTTCAGATGCCGTTCTACTTCCCCTCCAGACTATCGGTTGAGTGTAAGTGCTACGCGCGACGTGTTGGCCTGGATACCTTGGAAGTGTGCTGGGTCTCAGGACCGACCTGAATTGCTTCGAAATCGTGGACTCTGCGATCCTCCAGTCTCGTTCCAACCCGCGCACCGCAACCTTAAGCACAGCCGTCGAGAGGTACAACTATCAGGTGGCTATCGCCTCAACGTCGGGATTCGCAACAACTGCCCAATCGTTTGCTCTAACTCATAGAATCCCATTGATCTCGTTCCAACGAGCAGATTTCTGGCAGCCTTTGAGGCAGTGGCTGAAGCTAGTGGGCGACCAGGCAGAAGAGCTTGAGGAGACGCAGATTGAGGAGTTAACCCGTTGCTTGAAGACTGAGGGACGGTGGCGTAGTCCGTTAGGCGAAGAACTGCTCGAGAATGTAATCGGACTTCTATCGCGCATAGCTTTCGGAGTGCTCGACAGGTCAGATCATCTTTGCCTATTCCGAGCCTGACAATCTGCCAAGGGGCGCATACTACGAGTCAGAAATCTACTGGTCCTATCAGAGGTCGGCATGGCAACTACGCCTGCTCGGGGAGACCACTGTAGGACCTTTGTTCTTTGAGTTGCCAAAGGTAATTCATGACCAGTGGGCGCCAGCGGGTTTTCCAAAGAAGCCGCCTTCGCTATGAAAGGTGACTATATGAAACGGATAGTCCTCTTTCGGAAGTCACAGAACAGGCTGGAGGTAGCTCTGCTTGACGCCAAAGGTTTTCTTGAGAGACAGGTTTGAATCCCAGGCCAACAAAGTACCCTTTTCATGTAGAGTCCTAAAGCTAGGTAACTCAAGAAGCAATCGTCTGAAAGCCATACGGGCATTCAGGGAGCGGCCAGATGCTCGAGCGTAACTGTCACAACAGGTGACACTAACCAGTCGGTTCTGCCAGTTTGAACGAAGGATCTCCTGGACACTGCCACGAACCCCAATGTTCGAGGAGTGGCTCGGATGGAAGCAATTGATATCAGAGAGTATAAGCCTGAGGACGAGGAGTCTTGGCTTAGGTGTCGTGCATTGGCCTTCCTCAATACCGCCTATTATGACAATGTCCTGCGCGAGAAAGAGAAGTATCAGAACCCGGCAATCGAGCTGGTGGCTACGATCGACGGCCTCTTGGTCGGCCTGATCGACCTCGAATGCGAGACTGTCCCTAACACGGTGTGCTCCGCCCGGCCCGGACTCGGCGCAATGATCTGGCACCTGGCAGTCCATCCGGACTACCGGCAAAAGGGCATAGGCACTGCCCTTCTATCCAGGGCGGCCGATATTGCCGCCAAGAGAGGAGTAGTCCGCCTCGAAGCCTGGACCCGCGATGACCCTTGGGTTCAGTCCTGGTATGAATGCCGCGGTTTTCGGGCCGTTGACTCTTATCTTCACGTCTTCATCGATGGGGCGAGTGAACTCAAAGGAGCAATCAAGAGTGAGATTCCAGGGCTACTGCCGGTACAAGCCTTTGCTCACTACGTAGGTAAAGAACCGGAAGCCATCGCCGGGCGTTTCAAACGCGTGCACCGGTGCGCTCTGTACGAGCGCAGGATCTTGTCGTGAAGCCCTGCGTGAACCCACCCCGCTCACAGCCTCGTTCCTGGTCAGTCTAGGAGACTGCCGCGCCCTTGAAGTCTACCCACCTTGGTCAAACAGCGCGCTGACCGATTGCCCGCGGTGTATCCTGTCTCTTATACACATCT
>DGDN01000081.1 GCA_002385465.1 Candidatus Fermentithermobacillaceae bacterium UBA3951 | reverse complement strand
GATTTTACAACCGGCCGTAACAAAGCCAAGTAAAAGAATCCGTGTCCAGGGCACAGTGAAGAGAGGAGGAACAGAATCGAAATGTTGAGACGGATCCCACTCGTGTTGCCATGCGTTGTGATGGTTCTGTCGCTCGCGGCATGTTCGAGGGAGACGGAACCCCCTGCTCCCCCGCAGACGTCTGGCGGAGAAAAACCCGCTGGTGGAATCGTGTCTGCCAAGGACAGCATGGTCGTGGTCATGCCTGCAGACCCGGGTTCGCTCGACCCGCACAACAACGTGGCACAGAACAAACATCAGTCGACCCGCCAGACTTACGAGACGCTAGTAGTCTACAACGAGAAAGGGGAGCTCGTCCCCTGGCTTGCAGAGAGCTGGGAGTATGAGGATGATCTGACCCTCGTATTGCACATCCGTAAAGGCGTGAAGTTCCACAACGGAGATGAGCTGAAAGCCAGCGACGTATAGTAAGCAACGGGGAGCTCGACACACGTAATCGTGTTTGACTCCTGGCTACTGCTTCCCTGTGCCGGATCGAGAGAGATGGCGCTCTTTATTCACCCGTTATAGTCGATAGAAGCTCTATGGTGATCCTCGACGGCCACCATAGAGTAAGCGCACTCAGACTCCTGGGGTGCGCTTTGACTCCTGTGTACCTGGTGGACTACGAACATCCTTCCATCAAGGTGACCCGGTGGAGACATCGCCGGGCATTGGGCAGAGGAATACGTCACGAACCTCGTGGACCACAACATCATCACCGGTTGCGAAGATGGTTATGAGGATGTTGGGGCTGGCTTGGGAGACTAAGGAACGACTGCGAAGGCCGAGTATGTAGTTCGTTGTAATTGGTTCTTGGGGATATGCGTTGGCCCTGTTGAGTGGAACGTTGTTGGATTATGGACCACTGGTGAGTGGAGCACCCCGGTGCTTCCACAGGAACCGAGTGAGCTGAAGTGAAGTGGAGACGACCCAGGCTATCCCGCTGGGCGCGGGCCGGGTCGTCTTGATCTTTGTCCTGAGGGACATCATCCTAGTGTCAACGGAAGGAACCTTCACTCTTAATCGGTTGACAAAAACCTCACCAGTGACTATATTGTCAACCGGAGACTACACGATCGTGAGGTGCACTATCATGATGGGGGACCGCATTAGAGCAGCCCGCTTGTCTCGAGGGCTGAGTCTGCGGGCGCTTGCTCACGAGGTAGGAGTCAGTCATCAAGCTATACACAAATACGAGCGCAACCAAGACGTTCCAGGGTCTAAGGTGCTTATGGCGCTGAGTGACGCTCTTGGCGTAAAACCCGATTTCTTCTTCCGCTCAGGTCGGGTTTTCGACCTCAAACCGGCATTCAGGAAACACTCCCGTCTCCCGGCGATAGCGGAGAACGTGATCTTGGGCAACGCTATGGATTGGCTTGAGCGCTACTTCGAGGTGGAGAGCCTCTTACCATCTGTCGAGCCGGTTGACTTCCCACCGCATCTGGATAAGGGCCCTGTCAAGACTCTGGATGACGCTGAGCGGCTGGCAGATGACCTGCGACAGGCATGGGGCCTGGGTGATGGTCCTGTGCCAAAACTAATGGAACTCCTGGAAGACAAGGGTGTGCGCGTAGGTATCCTCAACACTGAGTACGAGGACTTCGATGCCTGCGGTTTCTGGATCCGGAGTTCGGAAGGAGACCAGGCCGGCTGTGGTTCAGCTGCTATAGTCATACGAGCCGGCGTTCCAGGGGACAGGCAGCGGTTCAGCATGGCTCATGAGCTTGGGCACCTTCTCCTGGAGTGGCTCGACGATTCGTGCAGATCCCAACAAGACAACCCGCGCAACCCCCAAGGCGGCATCTCTGTCGAGGCTGCGGCCAACAGGTTTGCCGGCGCGTTTCTTGTTCCGAGCGAGGCGGCTTATAGAGAGCTAGGTCAGAGGCGCCGCAATATAACCATTCGTGAACTCCAGCTGCTCAAGGACAAGTATGGGTTCAGTATTCAGGCTTGGCTCAGGCGCGCCCTGGAACTAGACATCATTTCTCATGACCTCCAATCGCGTCTTTTCCGCGAGCTAAAGGCACAGGGAGGGCCGAAGACTGAGCCCGGTAATCAGATTCCGCCGGAAGAACCCGGTAGGATGAAGCGCATGGCTCTAAGGGCCGTTGCAGAGGGGGTCATAACCAGATCACGGGCTGCTGAACTGGCAGGTATCACCATGTAGTGAGTCAGGAGGGGGGAGACCAGTGTGTAGGAGGCCCAGATGCGTGCTTGATGCCAGCGTCTACATAGACCTGAATTGGGCTGGGATAATCCCTGCATTCGTGCTTCTCCCAATGGAATTCATCATGGTAGACCTCGTCCGGAAAGAGGTTCGGCGGCCACAAGAAGTACCTGAGGCTCGAAGGATTACGGTATGCTCGCTGAGCGGCAAGCAGATTGCGCAAGTCTACGAGATGAGACAGCAACGATGGACTTCTGCCCTTTCTCTGAATGACCTGCTTTCGTTCCAACTGGCCAAGGACGAAGGTTGTGTGCTATTGGCTAATGACGGTGCTCTAAGGGCATTCGCCAGTAGTCGCGGGGTCACAGTCCACGGAAGTCTGTGGGTACTGGATGAGATGTTACGTCACGGCCTGTTGACGCCCTCCGAAGCTGCCAATGCCCTGGAAGCGATGTGTTCCCATGGCGCACGATTCCCCAAGAAGGAGTGCGACAGGCGGCTAAGGGAGTGGCGAAAACAAGTGAAAGGGGGGAATGAGGATGGCAAGGAAGGTGACGAGCAAGAGAGTCGCGGCGACTGCCTCGAAGCTTCTGCGGGACGGAAGGACTAGTCGGCGAACCAAGTCCGTGGCGGGGAGCGCTCTGTCTCAACGTGAGAAGCGCAGAAAGAGATGATGGCTTAAGGGCCAGCCTACGGTGCCTCAAGCGCCAGCCGGATGCACTCCCTTAGCGCCGGGTCATAGTTTGGGTTCGGCTCAGTGAAGGCCTGTCCTGTGGACGTCACCTCTACCAGTCTGATGATGTCCTCAGGGTTTCGCTCAACCAGCACATCGGGCGCCGTGAGCGCTTCTTCCACCGCGGTGAAGTCCGGGTTGAGGCCCATTCCCGCCGCGAAGAAGATGGGCATCTTGCTGTTGGGCAGCGTCACCATAGCCGGGGTGAACGCATCGTTGCCGCCTCCGGTGTATTCTCCCACCACCGTTGCCCAGCCGCTCCCCTTGCAGAACTCCGTGAAGCCTTGGGCGGCCGAAAACACGCTGAAATCGACCAGAAGGAATACCTTGCCGTCATAGGGGTACTCACCCGACGGCGAGATCGTCGTTTCACCAATCCACAGTGGTCCAAACTCCGGCCCCAATACTTCAGGAGGCAGGTTCTTGAGTTGCTCGGGCGTGAGGGCGTCGGGAATCTCCGAGTGCTCAAGCGCCCGGGAGCTACCGCTTAGACCCTCAACCGTAAGGCCAAAGGCCGCGTTGGCCTCGGCGAAGGGGCGGACGAACTCGCCGTTCCTCATTGTCCCCGCGCCGGTCTTGCTGAGGGGCTTCGTCGCCAGCGGGCGGACAATGTTGAGCATCCAGAACCTGTCGTCCCCGCCGCCGTTGCCTCTGATATCGATGACAAGGGCGGGCACGTCCTTAAGTCCGGCGAAGAATTCCCTAAGGGCTTGGGCTTCCGCCTGAGACTGGTCAAAGGGAGTCATCCGGTTGATGTGCAGGTAAGCGACTTTTCCA
>DGDN01000035.1 GCA_002385465.1 Candidatus Fermentithermobacillaceae bacterium UBA3951 | reverse complement strand
AGATGTGTATAAGAGACAGCACTTGGGAGTAACCAAACGGCCGCTGGTCGTAAGTGAAGGCAGCATACCTCGTTCCCGGGCAATGCGACCCATGGGAAGCAAGTCCGGGTGCAAAAGGGGTTCGCCTCCACCAAAGGCGACGTGGAAGGCACCTGCGCGGGCGGCGGCATGAAGGAAGCGTTCCACTTCCTTGAGATCCACGTCCCGTCCACCCCGTCCCGCCGACGTGTAGCAGCAAGGACACCCTAAGTTGCATCGAGTGGTGATCGCGATCTCTACCTCAACGGGTCCCGACAGGCAGCCGGGGTCGGGTCCCTCCCACACAGCGCCGCCGTCAAATCCTCTGGTGCGCAAGTAATCCCTGTCCACCCAGAGGAGCGTCGCAGGTTCCTCGGTGGCTATGATGCCGCCGAAATGCTCAAAGCGTACCCTCTGGACTTTCACGGCAGGAAGTCTGCTCCCTGCGGCTCATCACGATCGCCCTTAGAGGCGTCAAGGCTGCTCTCTGGCTCGTCTGAACGGTCCTGAGACGAGTCTGACTCTATCTTCGACACGCCGGGTTGAACGGCTCTCGTCAGCCTCAAGAGAGACCAGATCGTCGCCACCCAAGGGACGCCGAAGCCCCAAAACGGGAAGAACAAGCCGACGGGGTTATAGGAAGTCACAGAGATCGGCGGTACCGGAATGACCAGAATAAGTCCAACAACCACGTAGGCTATGCCGATGGTAGTCAGACTCTTGGCCTTGCGGATGAGGCCTGCCGCTCTGGCTGCTCCCGCTGCCAGGACAAGGGCGAGCGGCGTAGCGTAGGCATACAATAGGACCACGCCCCACATGGCACCGGTCAGGCTGCTCAGCCCACCAAACGCCACTACCGTGAAAAGGCCGAGGACAAAACCCCACAGGCACGGCTTCGGACAGCGCTTGGCCAAAAGGACCACCGCCGGGTTAACCGCTGCGCGGTAGGCGAAGAAAGCGATGGGAAGCGTCGCGACAGCGCCAAGCAGTACCCAGTTCATTATCGGGGTCCCAATCAAGATCATCGACGACAGGACCGCAGCCCAGACTGCGGCGAAGCCTCCCCACGCCAGAGTCCATACGCCAACGGATAGGGCGCGGTCAGCGCGTGACGGCTTTGACCGGGCGTCGCGATAGGAAACCAGCGCGTCGTCGAGGCCTGAGAGCACCGCACCGGCAACTAACGAAGACAGCACTGAGTAGGGAATGAAAAACATGGAGCCAAAAAGGACTCCGTGGCCGCTTGAGTTCGGGTTCACGCCCAGCCTCATCTTGAGGATGCGTCCACGTCTTGATGACTCGGGTCTCGGATCTGGGTCTAGGCCGGAGCGGCCGGGCCCCTTCCCATCCAGTTCGGCGCATGTCTTCAATCGAGATGCCGTCCCTTCACGCACTCGGGTCCACACTACACATATGCGGGAGCAATCGGTTGCGCTGACACTCAAGACCGTCACTCGAGAAGGTAAGTTCCACCCCACGGGAAGAATACCTCCGAACACCCGCCGAAGCCCGGAACGTGCTCTTCTTCCTTGGAAGGGGCACCTCCTCTTGCATACTACAACTGAGACGCAACAGATATCAAGTAAACTCAACTATGATCAACCGGCGGAGCTCCATCGTGCGAGACCACCAGAGCATCTCACCGCTGCCGCCTATCAGCGAGTCACGAGGATGACAGCGCTTCCTGAGCCGTCTCCCCTGGCTGGGGCGACCTCCAGACAGCGCGGCAACCGCTCCTTGAGTTCCTTCACGTGACTGATCACGCCGACCATCCTGTCCTTGTCGTGGAGCCTCTCCAGCGCTGTGATGACGGCGTCCAGCTTCTCGTCGTCCAGGGTACCAAACCCCTCGTCGAGGAAGAAAAACCCCAAGGGGTACTCCCCGCGGAGCTGGATCTTGGATGAGAGGGCCAGTGCGAGAGAGAGTGATGTGAGGAACGTCTCACCGCCTGACAGAGTGTTGACGGACCGTCTCTCTCCCCCGTTGTAATCGTCGCGGATGACGAAGTCGCTTTCGCCGGAGATCTCAAGGGCGTAGCGCTGTCCCGTCAGGCTTCCGAGCCGCGTAGAAGCGTCCACGGCCATGTCCCTGAGGTGCTCCTCGGCGAGGAACTTGACGAGCGCTTTCCTCCTGAGCAGGATTGCAAGACGCGCGGCGAGGTCCCTCTTCTTCTCCGCCTCGAGACGGTCCGCCTCAAGGGAATCCCACCTCTCGCGGCGCCCCTTGAGAGCGTTCAGGCGCTCCACCGCGACTGCGTGCTCCTCGCGCAAGGTCTTCACTCTCGAATCCAGATCCTCCACCCTGGCCTCGAGTTCGCGGAACTCGGGCTCTGAGAACTCCCGCGAACCTATCTGCTCTTCGAGGTCGCGGATCTGTCCCTCAACGGAGGCGTACGCCCGCCGGTATTCCTGTATACGCCGGTCCAGCGCTTGCATCTTGTCGTCCGGGAGCATCGCCTTCTCCGCCTGTTCCTCGGTCTCAAAACCGGCCCAGGACAGTCCATGGGCGAGGGCGGCCTTCTGCTCCCGGAGTTCCTTTTCCATCTGGGACAAGGCGGATTCAATCTTGGCCACTTCTTGAGCGAGTCTATCGGCTTCTTTGCGGCACTCTTCTTCTTTGTCTTCGGCCTGCTTCACGCGCTCGCGCAGGGCACGAATGGCGGCCTCGGCTCTGGACATGGCGGCTTGGGGGTCCTCGCCGCCGGTGATTTCCTGTACCTTAGCCTTTCTCTCGTCAATCTGTTCCAAGAGCAGGTTGATCTCGGTTGTTCTGGTGTCTCTTTCTCTCTCAAGTCCGGAAAGATGCGCCCGCACCTCCTCCAGCTCTTTCCTTATGGTCTTCTGATCATCCTGGGCCTCTTGCAGCAACCTACTGATCTTTGAGTGCTCCCTGTCCTTCTCGAGAATCCGGTTCTTGGCCGCCTGGATGTCCGCCCGCGCACTATCCTCCGAGACGGCATCGCCTAGCGCGGCCCTTGCTGCAGCCAAGAACTCGTTGCGGGCCTCAGCGAACTCGCCCTCCCTCTTTTCCACTTTGTCCCTTGCCTCAAACTCGTTCAGCCGGAGGTTATCCCACGAAGTCGTGCACTCCACCAGCCTGTTCCTCCAGGACTGCAACTGGGACAGGCAGGAATCCGCCATTGACTTGGCCTTCTTGGCACGGGCGAAGCTCTCCCCGTCACCTGATGCAACACAGGGGTGGTATTCGGAACCACATACGGGACAGGGCTGGCCTTCCTCGAGGCTCTGAGCCAGCACAACGGCCTGGTCGTGGATGAAGGCCCGCTCGGCCCGTTCGCCCGCCTCCCCGACAAGTCGCGCCGCTACCTGGATTTCCCTGTCTGCGACAGCCAACAACTCCGAGCCCGTCTTGGCGCCCTCCATGGACGGTAACTCCGCTTCACCGGCAACGAGGTCTCCCGAGTCACTCCAGGTATACCGGGACGCTGCAAGCCCGACCAGTTCCGCATAGACTCTTAGGACGTTGGCCCGTGCCCCCTCCGCACCTGCCGTTTTCTTATCAAGGTCCTTCTTGCTTGAGGCGAGCTCAGTCGCTGCAGACTGAAGCGGAGCAAGCAGACCGTAGGCTTTTTCGACCAGGTCGCGTACAGTCGGGTCCACAGAGAGCCCGGCCAGTTTGGCACTTAAGGACTCGACTAACCCATCGACCGCTTCCAGACGAGCCTCGCGGTCCTTCACAAGATCCCGCGCTTTTTGCAGGCCATCTTCTGTGGACTTGAGCTGGTTCGACAGGTTCTTGTGTTTCTTTAGGAGACCCGATAGCTCGAGCTGAACCTTCAGAGCTTCTTCCAACCTCGTTTTGCGCGCCGTGAGGACGGGTTCTTCTCTCTCCTGCTCTTCTCGCGCAGACTTTGTGGCTTCTACTGCTGATTCCAGTGCCCGGTCGGCACGCTCGCTGTTGACGGTTGCGTCCTTAAGCTCTTCCTCAGTTTTGACCCTGTCACGATCTAGCCGCCTGATCGTGTCGATGATGCTCCTCAGGGGCGCTGCGCGCCTAGCCCCGTCCAGAACACCTACCGCTTCCTCGATCTCGTCCTTCTGGCCCTCTAGACCCGCCTTCCGTTCTTCGGCAGACCGCAGCCGTTCGTAAAGAAACTTGAGGTTGACCGCTTGGTCGTACGCCGATTTGGTCTTCTCGTAGTTTTCCTCGGCCTGAGACAGCGCCGCCTCCAAGTCCTGGGCGCCGATCTCGGCTTCGCGGATCTCCTCGTCTGAGCAATCCCCAAGTTCAGCCTTGGCCCGCTCAATGGAGTCTACTTCCGCTTGCCACTTGTCCCTACGCGCAGAGGCCTTCTGGAAGAGAGGTTCCCCGAACTTATCCAGGTCAAAGATGCGCCCGAGCATCTCGGCCCTTTCTGCGCCCCTCAACGTCAGGAACTCGCTGAACTTGCCCTGAGGAAGCACAACCGCCCTGCAGAATTCCTCACAGCTAAGCCCGATGACCTTTTCCATGGCTCGCGTCACGGTCTCGGGCCTGTCGGCAAGCACCTCAGTATCATCCTTGACAAGCCGGGCTCCCCTGGCCCTCACGCTCTCCCGGTTTCTATCAGAAGCCTTCTCAGGGTCCGAGGAAAGCCTTTCATAGCGGCGTTGGACGGTATAACGGCTTCCTCCGAGTTCGAAAGTGAACAAAACCTCCGCCGCTTTCTCACGCAGGTTGATAATCCCTCTCGTGTTGTTCTCTGCTCGATCGACCTTGCCGTACAAGACAAGCGTAATGGCGTCCAGGATGGAGGATTTTCCGCTTCCCGTAGGTCCGAAGATACCGAACAGCCCGTTCTTCCCGAGTTCTTCGAAATCGACAGTCTGGCAGGCCCGATAGCTGTTGAGGCCTGAGAACTCAAGCTTAATGGGTTTCATTCTCCGGACTCCTCCTTTCTGTCCTCGCTTATCAGCTCCAAGAACAGGTCAAGCAGCTCTTGCGAGGCCTCAGCGCCGGCACGCTGGCAGAAGAGCTTGAAGCGTTCGATAAGGGGCATCTCCGAGATGCGTTTCTCCTCTCCGCTTAGGGGTTTCAGAGTACCCCTCCAGCGGATGTTCACGATGCCGGGATGGGCTGAACGGAGGGCCGACACCTCGCTCGCCGACAACGGCTGGTCCCGTACGATCTCAAGATCGACCCAGGAGTCCCGGTTGCGAGGGTCTTCGCACCACACGAGCGCCTCTTCGTAAGTCCTGGGGGCCCACTTCTTGAGGGGCTTCCCGCAGGTGAGGCGAATGGGCTTCACAAGGGGTTGGGCGGCCGTCCTGCTCGCCGGGATGTCGACGACAACCACCTCTTTCTGCTGGCCCGCCTCAGAGAAACTGTAGGATAAGGGCGAGCCGGAGTATCTGCAGATCTCCATATCCGAGACCGCCTGCGGGCGGTGCAGGTGACCGAGGGCGACGTAGTTGGCCCCGCAAGCAAACGCCTGAGGGTGCACAACGAATGCGCCGCCGAGTTGGATCTGGCGCTCCGAGTCCGACTCGCGACCGCCGGCGGTGAACAGGTGACCGGCCACGATCTTTGGACCGCACCCTGCCCCGGATGTCAGGCATCTTTGAATGAGGTCAGCGATGCGGTCGGAATAGGCCGCTTGGAGGCTCCTGTCGGCGAGGGACTCAGAGAGCACCTCGTTGAGCCGCGCTTCCGAAGGGTACGCGAGAGTCACCACCAAGACGGTCTCCTCCATCCGCGGAGAAGCGATCTCCATCCACCCGGGTCCGGTGCGAATCCTCCTGGCCCCTCCGTCGGGGCCTCCGGGCCCCAGGTCTTCCCCTGGGTATCCTACCAGCGAGATACCGTGCTTCGCGGCCAGAGGGTTGGCTGCCCTTATGCGTTCCGGACTGTCGTGATTCCCTGCGATGACGACGACGCCTCGCTTGCCGCCCGCAGAGAGCCTCTCTAGGCCGTCGTAGTAGAGTTCTTCGGCTGCGGCAGGTGGATTCGAGCTGTCGAACACGTCGCCCGCGACGATCACAATGTCGACGTCTTCTGATGATGCGATAGCACACAGTTGGTCCAAGAATTGTTCCTGTTCCGGAAGGCGTTGCCTTCCTTCAAGCGTGCGCCCCAGGTGCCAGTCAGAGGTATGTAGTACTCTCATAGCAATTCCCTCTCCCAAAGGTCGTACTGGCATAAGCCGCATGAGTCGTGCAAGGTCGAATCATCAAAGCGATGGGATCTGACGTGCGCCACAAGGTCGCCCGTCTCCCTCTCCACCGACGTGTACACCCTCGGTTCCGCATGCGCTCGCTACAGAGCCGCCCTAACCTATTGGCTAGCTGCATGAATCTGCGCTGACAGACAGGATATCAAAGCCAGACCGTCACACGCTGTCGGAAACGAACGTTCGCACGATGCTCATCAGGCCGTGGGGATCATCTGGTCACTCTCCAGACGTAGACAGGCCCATATCTGCTCCCACACTGACATAACCGGCTGAACTGCCTGTCGCGATATGCAAACTTCGACTTCCGCAACC
>DGDN01000024.1 GCA_002385465.1 Candidatus Fermentithermobacillaceae bacterium UBA3951 | reverse complement strand
AATCCCGACCGGCGTTTGGGGGTCAAAAACACTGTCGGAAGTCCCGCCACTTCGGCCAGTTGAGTCTTCCACCTCACGGGTCTACAGGTGCAGAGACCGTTTCTGTGAGGTGGAATGTGGAGCCACAGAGCACTTCCGCAAGGTCAAACAGCCCAGCCTTCATTCGAGGGCTTTGAGGTGTTCATCTGCAAACTCGGTAGCCACGAGGATGGCTGCCTTAGCGTTTGTGCCCGCTCCGTAGGTGAGGAGCTTGCTAAGGTGTTCATGGTTTGTGGGACCCAGCAAATTATCAATGACCACAGGTCTTCCGGTGGCCACGTCTTTGCAGACGATATCGATGCGAAATCGGCCGACCGCCGCTTCGGGTTCGACAACTTACAAGTCCATGCCAATCACGGCGGCCAGCAAATCTATGGTCTCAGCCAGCCATGGCGTGAAGTCACGCGCCTCATCGGGCCAAATTGAGCGAGGGTTAAGCTGCTCGATTCTCCCTAGTTTCATCATTCGTTGCCCTCCAGATCCCACGGTGGCAAGATCTGCTCGTTTTTCGTCCGCAGATGCCGAGAATTCCTCCTGACGAGCAACTTGATCCCAAACCGCCCTCGTGATTCGGACGAGGAAGTCGCGGCGGGTGTTTTCGCTAGCAGGTGATCCAGGTTACCTCGCCCAATATCACCTCAACTACTGATTCGACAGGAGACTACGCATTGCATAGCCGATGGGAGGCGGAGATGTCGTGGTTAACACTCAAGACAAGGTTAGAGAGATAATCGCTCAATATAAAGCCGAATTCGCACGGGTCGATCTTGAGGAACGCTACAAGTGGATTGCAGTTAAGCACTTTCAGGACAACTGGAATATTGACGCTCGGGATTTTGCAGATATGCTGGCTAGGTCATTCGCCAAGCACGTCAACTTGTTGGATGCTGGTGTTGCTCGACCTCTTTACGTGGTGGTCACCTTCGCGAAGCGAGAACCGGATAAGGCCAGGGACTCGTTCCGGATACTCTACGACGAATCCCTACCGCTGGAACACAGGCGAAGGGTTTTCGTAGAAGCCGTTAAGGAATTTGTATGCAACATGCAGCAGGAAGACCCTCGATGGAAAAACCATTTTCAAGACTTGCATGCCTTAAGCGTTTACGTGACGTTCAGGTATCCGGAGAAGTACTACATATACAAGTACAGTGTCCTTGAGAAAGTGGCGCCTCTCATAGGTCTTGAGACGGGTCCGGATCGTTGGAAGGCGTATGTTCAGATGTGCGATGCCATTCGCGATGTGGCAGTAGCCGATGAAGAGCTTATATCTATGAGTCGCGCGCGACTTGACGACGAATGCTACCAGGACCCAGAGAACCGGTTGTTGGCCCACGACATCGCGTTTTTCGCCTACCAGCTCCAGAAAAACAAGGAGAAAGAAGAGCAAGATGCCGTTAAGCCTGCTATCATCCACGAGTTCAGGAAGTGGCTCGAGTGGCCCGGACGGAACAATGGGAAACCCTACGACGAGAAAACGGTAAGGGTATACGTGAGGCAGGTAGAAGCGGAAGCCCGTAAGCTTGTTCCCCACTATGATGGTAACGTCAATCTCTACACCTACGACAGTAGCCACGGGTTCGAGGTTCAGCTAAAGAAGATTATGGATATCATCGGAGGTGGGGAGGTCCAGGTCAACGGGGCTTTTCCCAAGGTGTTGCGACTGTACCTCGAGTTCCTAAGAGAGAGAGAGAAAGAAAAAGCCCTGCCGCCGAACGGCAACGACAAACCAAAGGACTCGTACACCCAAGAGGACTTCCTCAATGAGGTGTTTCTATGCGCCGAAGATTACGACTCGTTGGTAACTCAACTGGAGCGCAAGAAGAACCTTATACTTCAGGGACCGCCCGGCGTCGGGAAGACCTTTGCGGCAATGCGTCTTGCTTATGCTTTCATGAGGGAGAAGAACCCAGAGCGCATTTGTACGGTCCAGTTCCACCAGAGCTACGGATATGAAGACTTCGTTATCGGCTACAAGCCCGACGGTTCAGGGTTTACGCTAAAGGAAGGTGTGTTCTACTCATTCTGCAAGAAGGCGGCCTCACAGCCGGAAAGAGCCTGGTGCTTCATCATCGATGAGATCAACCGGGGCAACATAAGCAAGATTTTTGGTGAACTCCTCATGCTTGTAGAGGCCGACAAGCGCGGACTTGGCTACGCTATACGTTTGCAGGGTACGGAAGAGCCGTTCTTCGTTCCCGAGAACGTGTACATCATAGGGATGATGAACACGGCCGACCGGAGTATCGCCCTAATCGACTATGCCCTGCGCAGGCGTTTTGCGTTTTTCACACTAGAACCGGCTTTTGAGAGCGAAGGCTTCCGTGACTACATGGAAAGCAAGGAAAACCCGAGCTTCGTCTCGGTCGTGGAACAAGTGCTAAGACTGAATGAGGAGATATCCGCTGATCCACTACTAGGCCCCGGGTATCAGATAGGCCACAGCTACTTTTGCTTTGGTGATGGCGACCCAGTCGATTCGAAAGCGTTAAGGGACGTCATCCTGTACGAGATAAAGCCTCTTCTGTCGGAATACTGGTTTGACAATCAGGCCAAGGTGCAAGAATGGACAAAGAAGCTTCTGGCGGCAGTGCAATAAGCCGTAGGATCAGAAACATATACTACATGCTGGCCTATGCCTTTCGTGCCCTTAAGGCAGGTGACGTCACCGAGATGGGAGGCGAGCAGTTCCAGAACGTCCACGAATTGTTCGCCGAGATCATCATTCGAGGGATGCGGAGACAACTTAAGAGGGGGCTTCCACACACCTATGTGGAAGAAACCGAGGAACTGAGATACCCGCGGGGAAGGATCGACCTCCAGGCTTCCGTGCGCAAGGTCACCATGACCATGCACAGGCTTGTATGCAACTTCGACGAGTTCACCGAGGACACTCCCGGGAACCGGTTGATAAAGTGCGCCATGACGCATCTCATGAAGCAAGACGAGGTTTCCCATAGCCGAAAGCGCGACGTGCGGTTCCTGTGGTCGAACTTACACCGTGTTTCTGATGTTGGGTACATAGGGATACCTAAGCAGCGCACCGGAGATGCCGAATACGTCACACTCGTGAACATCTGCCGCTTTTTGCTCGACGGTCTACTCATGAACACTGGCAGCGGTTACGAGATGCTGAAGTGGCTGACCGACGACAGAATGAGCTGGCTCTATGAGCAGTTCGTACTCGAGTATTTCAAGCGACACCATCCGGATCTTGGTGCCCGTTCAGCCCGGATAGACTGGGATATGCCCGTCGTTCCAGAGCACATGCCCGCTATGGAGAGTGACGTCTACCTGTCGTACGGTGGAAGGACCCTCATTATTGACGCCAAGTATTACAGCCGCACGATGTCCCAACACTACGGTAAGGCGACCTACCATTCGCAGAACCTCTACCAGATTTACGCTTACGTCAAGAATGCAGACAGGGCCCGAGACGGGAGCGTCTCAGGGATGCTTCTATACGCCAAGACGGACGAAGACATAGTGCCCGATGCCGATTTCGTAATCGGCGGCAATGCCTTTAGCGTGAAGACGCTCGACTTGGCACAGGATTTTCGGGTCATAAGGTCGCAGCTTGACATGATTGCGACGACCCTCCGGCAGTGAGCAGTTGAGGTATCGTAGGCAAGTAAAGAACTGCCTCCGAACGGTTGTTTCCGACGCTGAGTGGCGGGGTAGGCGCGATAAGGTGTCGATGAGGGTTTGTTGGGACCGGATCGCGTGGGGAGGAATCCAAGTGTAATCGATCAGAGGGGTGATGATCCGTGCTCGAACTCGTCTATGAGAACGTTCCTACTCTTCAGGAAGAATATGAGGCGTACATCCGAGGGTCATGTGATGAGGAAATGGAGGCTATGCTGGTTCATCCCGGACGGGGTCGGTTTCCCAGGACGCTGTATTGGTTCAACAACCTCGGGATGTGGGTGTCGTTTCACCGGCCCCAGGGCAGGTTCTGGAACGCATACGGGTTCAATAAGCCGCAAGGCTAAAAACCGGTTGTAATCGATTTTGAGATCAACTACTCATACGACGGCTTGAATCTCCGACAATGGGTGGTGGCTTGGCTCGCGACAGTGAGGGCACAGTCTATTTTGTTCACCGCGGGAAGTTTGCCGCGCGGAAAGGGCTTACAAAGGAGTATGCTTTGAACTTCTTCGAACAGTGCTTTCCGGATCGGGTAGTTGCGGTACTAGACGATAAGGGCCGCCACGCCAAATTCATCTTGGTTGCCCGTATGCTTGATGGTCTCAGCGATATCGCCGACTTCGGAAGGGCGGTTGTCGCACTCAAGCAGGGATTAGGTAGACGCATGTAAGGAGCGTTTGCCGCCAGAAGGACACTCCGGTTTTAAGTCGAACTAACGAGGAGGGACTCAGCGGTGTGTGTTGCTCAGAAACTTGACGACCTCAACATGCTGCATATGGCCTCTACAACTCTGACACATGGCATCCGACGAGAGGAAGGGACAGGCTGGCGAGGATTTCCGCCTTCCAAGTTTGTTTATGCCTACTTCGCGTTCAACAGTACCTACTCAGTGGACTGGCATGAAACCCTGAAGCAGGGCGTGGTTGTCGAGTGGGGCCCCGTTCGCGAAATGGAGAAGATCAAGTCCTATGTGACGTTCACCGGGGGAGTAGAAGAGGAAGGTGCGGCTACCTGGTTTCTCACGAAACTAACCCTCTACACGCGTCAGTGGGCGAATCTTGACCTTAACGATGCCGAACGTGAGCTCGGGTTTATCGTTGATGACGAGAGGAGTGGCCCTTATCGTAATGCCTTCAGAGGGGCATTTCGTGCGATTTGTGCTGAAGAAAAGCCTAAGCCGTTTGTTGACCTTCTCTGCGACCTTCTTCGGTTCATATATCAAGTCCGAAACAACATCTTTCACGGTACGAAAACATTCAGCGACATGGCCGACGAGCGTCAACAAAGGAGGTTATCGATATACACCGCGATACTGTGTGCCACACAGGATGTCTTCTTTGAGAGTGCTCGGCGTCACTTCCGCTGGTATCCCAGAGATGCTCAGCCCCCGAGAAACCGCTTTCGCGGCCCTCGATCAGTGCATTCATTACGTCCTCAGCTGACGCTTAAGCAGCTTTTTGGAGTCCAGGTGCCCAACGGACCGCTTTTCTACCCCTGCTGCGGGAATGATACTTTTGAACCCATTCAGCTGTTCATCGACACTGTATCTGACTTCTACTTCATCGACAGTAACCTAATCCCCCCAGTTCCCGGAGCAGACAGAGTCATGACGTCGACAGATGTGCGTCGTCATGGCGGCCGCGTCGCCCACCCCTTTGTCAGACAGGTTCATATTGAGCAGAAGCCCGGCTACAACCGCTACACATGGATGGTGGGACCTGAACCGGCAAGCACCGTTCAGATTCACTGCAAGATGGAGGATGGCGAGGCTGCGTTCTCACAGATCCCCCGACTCAGCGTGTTCTACTACCGAGGCGACAGTCCGGGCGAGGGAGGTAGCGGTGTTTGGTGGCTTGGCGAGGAACTGTTCAACATGATACTGGACAAGCTTGTTGACGGAGGTCTTGTAGTCACGGATGGGTCGAACTGGGATCCGGCGTTTCCTGACGCCCCATGGTCAGCGATGTGGCAGGAGCACTGTGGTTGGAAGGATTCACGCGACCTGAGGTTGCGGAAGTCGAAGTTTGCAT
>DGDN01000063.1 GCA_002385465.1 Candidatus Fermentithermobacillaceae bacterium UBA3951 | reverse complement strand
GTACTTGCCTGATGATTTTCTGGAGGTGGATTACAATGTTCGCTAAGACAGAGACCCCGCTTAAGCCGGGGACTTTTGAAAGCCTTCTTGGCAAAGGTATTGAGATTAAAGGCACTGTCCGGTCCAAGGGGAGCCTGCGCATCGAAGGCTCCGCCGAGGGGAATGTTGAATGCGAAGGTGATGTAACCGTAGGCGAAACCGCCGTGCTGAATGCGGATGTGACGGCCCAGAACGTGACCATCGGCGGGACGCTCTCCGGCACGGTCACTTGCTCCGGAAGGCTTGAACTCCTCCCTACGGCCAGGGTCAAAGGCGACATCAAGGTCGGCACTTTGGTTGTCTCTGAAGGTGCGATTTTCTCGGGCACCACCCAGATGGGTGACCAGCCCGTCGATACGGTAAGCCGGTCTCAGGAAACTAGGGAGCAGGAAGAGGAATAAAGTAACGGGGCTGGTTTCTCCATGTTCCGAGACAGGACTGAGGCGGGCCGAGTCCTCGCCGGGGCCCTTAAGGAATACGAGATGGATTCCCCCCTCGTCCTCGCGATCCCTCGCGGAGGCGTCGTAGTAGGGCGCGAAGTGGCTTTGGCCCTGGGCGCCCCACTGGACGTCGTCATGGCCAAGAAGATTGGAGCGCCGTACAACCCCGAATTTGCCATCGCCGCCGCAGGGCCCGATGGCAAGGTCTTGTTTTCCCCGGACATTCGCGACGGAACACCGAGATCGTACGTCATGGACCGGGCGGCGGAGGTGCGCAAGGCCATAGAGAGAAGCCTGGCCGCGTTCAGGAGCAACCGCCCTGAAAAGCCCATTCAGGGGATGAATGTGGTGGTGGTGGATGACGGCCTTGCCACGGGGCTCACCGCCATGGCAGCCCTCCAGTACATACGACGGAAGGAGCCCAGGCGACTCTTCTTGGCCGTACCGGTGGCGCCTCAAGAGACCATCGAATCACTGGAACCTTTGGTAGATGGCGTGATCTGTCCTCTTAGGCCTCCTGTTTTCTACTCGGTCGGTGAATGGTACATCTCATTTGACCAGATATCCGACGAAGAAGTGAGGCGGATCCTGGACGAGTTCGCCGAAAAGACCCACTGACCACAGGGTATTATCCCATAGATAACCGCGCATACTCTTGAATCAGGGGTAATTCTCGCGACTCACCCGATTAATGCCCTTCTTCCGGATGCTCCGGACCGGATCGCCCTTTCAATCCTGCAGGTTGCTTCCGACCTGGGCAGGGTACTACCTCTTAGAGTCGTGTGTGTGGGTACCGACCGGTCAACCGGTGATTCTTTGGGCCCGCTGGTAGGAAGCATGCTTGCGGACGAGGGGTTTCCCGGAGAGGTCATAGGCAACCTGGATGAACCCGTACACGCCGAGAACCTTGGCCGGGTTGTCATGTCTTTGGGCGAAGAGAGCGGCTTTCTGGACCTCGGTGTTGACGCCTGCCTCGGGACGAAGACCGAAGTAGGCGCGGTGATGGTCCGCTCGGGGCCGCTTAGGCCCGGTCTCGGCGTGAAGAAGAAACTGCCGCCCGTCGGTGACTTGCATCTTGCGGGAGTCGTGAACGTAGGCGGGTTTATGGAGTACATGGTGCTTCAGAATACCAGATTGAGTCTGGTCATGAAGATGGCCCGGGCCATCTCGTCGGGGATCCAGAAGGCCGATGCCCTTCTCCGCAGTGCTTGTGAAAAGAAGAGGCCCGGGCCCCTGCGCGCAGCCGGGGAGTCTATTCTCTCGGCCCGAGCGAACGACGCACATCTTTCACAACTTCTTCAGGCGTACGTCCGGAAGCCGTAACGACCGGCGCATCTCCGAAATCGGTCATGCCCAGGAAGTTCTCGTCCATACCCGATACCACTACCGCGTGGGGCCGCGCGCTCGCGAGGTCCTCCGGGCTCGTCACTTCCACGACCACGAAACCGGCGTTCTTCAAAGCCTCCTGGAAAGGCCTGAGCCCGCCTTCAACGGCTACCTTGGTCACTTCACCACCCCCTCACCGGAAAGGTCATGGAGTAATGTCCCTCTTAGAGATCCCCGGTATTCAGGCCCCGAAATGCTGGACGAGGGAGGATACAAGGTGCTGCTCCTAGAAATATCCAGTGTGACAGCGTGGAGGTGCCTCGTGAGGTGCTATGGGGTTTTGAGAGAACGGTTATAAAGCTCATCTCGAAAGGCCATATGAGTGAAGCCGCAAGGCGCCTTAGAGAGAGAATGCATAAGGACATAAGGCCCAAGAGCCGCTACTTGAACTACTTGGGAGTATGCGAGGGCCATATGGGGCACCTGGAGAGCGCCAGAGACCTGTTCATCCGGGCACTCATCATCTCACCCCGGGACCCAAAGCCCCTGAATAACCTCGGGAACCTTGCATTCATGAAGAACGATCTTGAAACCGCCCGCGAGTACTACATGAGGTCTCTCAGAGAGAATGTGTGGGCCACGGAACCCAGGTTCAACTTGACCGTGCTCTACCAGTACCTAGGGCATTCCGAGAAGGCCCTCTCCTCTTATGAGGGATACGTGATGGCAAAGAAGGCCATTCAGTGGGGGAAGATCGCCGCACTTACGCTCACGGTCCTGGTGCTCATCATCATCGCGAGCCTTTGAGTCTCAAGAGATAGATCAAGGTAAGAAGGGGTACAATGAGCGTTCTCTTGCCTTGGACACGTAAGAGAGGTAGAGAAGGCCCCGGCATCCGGGCCGGGAGACCCGTGCCCGCGTCCAATCGGCCGAAGGCAAGCCTTCTCAGCATGTTGTTCACCCTCCTGGGAATTGTCGCTTTGTTGCTTACGGCAAGGGAGGCCCTCTTTGAGGGAACTCTCGCCCGCATGCTTCCCGAGGGTTCCAAAGTGTGGGAAGCCTCGTCTCTTGAACACTCCGGGGGCCTGTACGCCGTCGCATATGAAAATGGACGGGCTTTCTACGGGCCGCTAGGCAAGATAGTGTCGCTCCCGGACGGTACCGAAGAGGCCGTCATATCGGGCGGGAAAGCGTATGCCATCGCCGGGACATCCATTCACGGGTACGGTCCCGACGGAAAGCTGTTCCTCACGCAGGTTAAGGAGCCCGGCGAAAATCTGTTGCCGTGCAAGGGACTATCAGGCATCCTCGTTGTAAGGCCCGGAGGCGGAGGTTTTGGAGAACCGTGGGTATTGAGGGCTGTTTTCGACGGAGGGGAGGTCTCTCCGCCGGTCAGGTTGCCGGGAATACCCGCAGAGGCGGCCGCCGAAGACGGACTACTCTACGTAGGCCTTCGCGACATTGCATCGGGGGGAGCCGCCCTTTTGACCTGCGCGGAAGTCTCGTCCGGTAAGGTCCTCTGGTGTTTGCCCCTGGGGGACGGCCACTTCAGGTCCATCATCCCCCTCTCTTCCGGCCGAGTGTTCTACGCCACGTCCAAGAGCGCCGGGGTCGTAGGTCCAGGCGGGGGGATCACCTGCTCACTCAACCTCGGAGGTCCGGTATGGACTGCTGCGTGGGAGGATGAGACGGCCTTCATATCCCACGGCTTGATAAGCGAACCCTTTGTCACCGCTTTCGCAGACGACGGTAAGCTCGTCTGGCAGCGCAGGACGCCGTCTGTGGCCCACCGGCTGGTGGCCTCGGACCATGCTCTTGTTGCTCTGTGTCAAACCCATGTGGTAGGGTTTTCCTTGAGGGACGGTCGCCGGGAGTACTCATTCAAGACTCGTGACCTGCCCCTGGCTGTGGGAGAAGGTTCCATCCTTTTCGGGAACGACAAGGGAGCCTACCTCATGAGCCTTGACATCAACCTTTCGCGCCTTCCGTGAGGCGCGCAAGATAGAGGGAAGATAGATGTGGCGGAGGGGAGCCGGACGCACGCTTTTTCTATTGCTGGTTGCCTTCATCGCGGAGCGAATAACCCGCGAGCTCCCTTATGGCTTGTGGTTTCCTGTGGTCTTCGTCGCGGTCTTTGCGATCGATAATATAGGCAGGCTGAGAAGTGGCGCCGTAAGACCCCTTTTCCTTGAGGACATAGTTCTGGGTATCCTCATGTATGCCGGTTTCGGGTACTTATCGTCCCTGCTGGACGCGGTATTGTTTGCGTATACGGGCAAACATGCTTCGCCCGCGATTCCGGCTGTGGTTCTCGCGATGTTGGACAAGTCCTACGCTCCCAATAATCTCTCTTCGCGAAGGGGGTAATCGCCACGAACTACATAGACCTGGTGCTTGGTGTGCTGCTTCTCCTCTCGTTCATACGCGGGTTCCGGACAGGGGTATGGCGGTCGGTGTTCAACCTCGTGGGCATGGCGGCGGCTTTCTTGGGCGCATACGCGCTGTCGGGTCCGACCGTGGACTTCCTGAACAAGCGTTGGGACCTTCTTGAAAAGACTTCGCTCTGGTGGAAACGCGTGTTCGACACGCTGCCACCGCTCATGGTCCCATACGACCCGGGCACTTTCGACGAGGCCTTTTCATCGATCGGCGGGTCTTCATGGGGTAGGCTCCTCCAGGGGGCAGTCAAGCAAAACCTTGCGGCCGTAGGAGCCCTGGCAAGTCCGGAGCCGACGTGGGCTGAGATGCTGAGCCTCGCCTTGTCCAGGCTCCTTCTCTCAAGCGTAGCTTTCTTTGTGCTCCTCTCTGTCTTGCGTCTCGTAGCAGAGCTCATTGTGAAAAGCCTCGGGTTCACGGCTCCCGATTTTTTCATGGTGAGGCTCTTGGGAGGCGTTGTGGAGACAGGCCTTTCGGTAGTGTGGCTATCGCTTCTGGCCGGAGTCTTGTACCCATTCCTGACCGCAGGATTTCTTGGCGCTGCCAGGGAAGCGGCGGCCGGCTCATATCTCACGGCGCTCCTCCTCGGCGTCTACCAGGCCATATGGCCTGCGGTCATTGCAAGAGTCAAACTGTAGCCGGGGGTGGCTTGGCCTTTGTTGATCCTTGATCCGCCGCTTCGAGCCGGCGACATTGTTCAGATGAAGAAGCCGCACGCCTGCGGCGGCGATATATGGGCCGTCCTCATGGCCGGAGCAGACGTCAGGCTCAAGTGCAAAGAGTGCGGCCGGGTAGTCCTCTTGGACAGAGTTAAGTTCAACCGGAGACTAAAGAAAAGGACATATGTAGCTCCTCAAGATCTGTCTACCAGCTAATGGGAAAAAGGGGCTCCTTGGACTTGTGACCGGAAGGAGCTTTGGACTATAATTGGCTGGCGCCGGTTGAGCGAAGGGGGAGCGCCCCCTAACTCCCGCCCCTCTTGATGGGGCCATAAGTCCAAGGGAGGAGGATATTGTCATGAGAAAATACGAACTCCTATTCATCGTCAGCTCCGAACACGATGAAGAGAAAGTCGCCTCGATCATCTCCAGGTACAAAGACGTAGTGACCGAAGGCAACGGCACGGTGCACTCCGCCGAGAAGTGGGGCAAACGGCGATTCGCCTACGAGATCAATGACATGAGGGAAGGGCTTTATATTTTGATGGTATTTGAGGCCGAGCGTGAGGTCTCGGCGGAGCTCGACCGCCTCATGAAGATTGACCAAGACATCGTGCGCCACATGATCGTCAGGCTCGACAACGTAAAGCGCAAGCAGAGGAGCTCCAAACAGTCTGCTAAGCGCCCCCAGGAGCCCCGCGTAGAGGCCCACGAAACTAGGGCGGTCCGAGTCGTGAGAGAACCTCAACAAGGATCGGGAAAAGGAGCTTCTTCCCCGGAGGGAGCTCAAGTAGAGCAGGGAGAACTGAAATAAGCGCCACTACGGAGGGAAGAGAGTGCTCAACCGCGTTGTACTCATAGGGAGACTTACCAGGCAGCCTGAGCTCAGGATCACTCCAAACAGTGTTTCCGTGACCACCGTGACTCTGGCTGTCGACAGAAGGCCCACTCAGACGGGAAGAGAGGCCGATTTCATCGACGTCGTCTTGTTCGGCAGGCTTGCCGAACTTACGTGCAAGTACCTCGACAAGGGCAGGCTTGTGGCGGTAGAAGGCCGCATCCAGACCAGGAGCTACGAGACCAAAGAAGGACAGAAGAGAAAAGCGGTCGAGGTAGTGGCCGACAACATCCAGTTCCTATCGCCCAGACCCAAGAAAGAAGATGTTGACGATACGTTCATCGACGACGTGGATATAAGTGAAGGCGAACCTGAGAAGTAGGAAACCCATACTGCTCGTACCAATCGAAGGAGGTCTTTTCGTTGAGGCGAGAAGGTGGCCGAAAGGCTAAGAAACGCGTCTGCGCGTTCTGCGTTGACGGTTTGGCAGATGTCGACTATAAAGACGTCCCGCGCCTCCGCAGGTACATTACCGAAAGAGGCAAGATCCTGCCGAGAAGGATCACGGGGAATTGTGCGCGTCACCAGCGCCTTCTGACAGGCGCAATCAAGAGGGCAAGAGTTATGGCCCTAATGCCGTATACCATAGAGTAGTACCGTTAAGATCCAGCTAAAATCCGGTTTGCTTCTGGTTTTCTCAGGCGGGGCTCCTTTCCGGCGCCCCGCTTTGGCCACGCAAGGCGTTTTGGCGGATGCAGGAAGTGAGGTGTCGTCCTTTGACTAGTCCTGCGAGGCCCCTGGTGGAGAGCGCTCTCCTTTCAGCTTTGGGGGCGCTTTTCATACTTGTCGCCTTCTACGTGCCCGTTCTCGGGGTGTTTGCCACGCTTGTTTCACCCTTGCCCGTCGCATTTGCGGTAATAAGGCACGGGATCCGGTGGGGAGTACTGTCTTCCGTCGTCACACTTATCGTGCTGCTTCCTTTCCTGAGTCCCATTACAGCGATTTCCCTGTGGGTAGTGTACGGCACCATGGGAGTCGCTTTGGGTTATAGCGTAAGAAGGGGCCTTGCCGCGGAACGGACCATAGGCCTTATGACGGGCGCTTCCCTTGTGGGAATGGCGGCGGACCTTCTGGGCGCGTACCTTGTGACCGGGATTACGCTCCGGCAGCTTTCGGACCAGACGATAAAGATGTTCACCGAAGCTTACGAGCTCAACAAAAGGCTCGTGGGTGAGACCCCGGTGCTCGAGGAGATCATGAAGACGGTTACGCCGGAGATGGTCATGCGAATGCTGCCTGCCGGCTTCTTTATGTCCTCGCTTTTCCTCGCATGGCTTAACTACGAAGTCGTGAGGCGGGTCTTTCCGAGGTTCGGCTACACGGTTCACCCCCTGAGGCCTTTCTCAAGGTGGATCATGCCCGAACTAGCGGGACACGCCTGGATCTTGGGCATCATCGCTTTCCAGCTTCAGCCCTTCTATGCCGAGAGATTTTCGTTTCTGCCCATCGTCGTCGAGAACGTGTTTCTCATGGCAGTGATGGTCCTCCTAATCGATGCCGCCTCCGCACTGTGCTTCTTTTTCCGCCGGTCGGGGATCTCGGGAGGGATGGCAGGTTTCTTCACACTTATTGCGCTTTACATGGCGCTCACATCTCCCCTTATCGGGCTGGGTGCTCAGATTTTTGGTATGATAGACGTGCTCTTCGACCTACGGAAAGTGAGATACCCTGAACTAAGCGATATATAACCCGCATGAGGGGCGATTAAGGTCATCCGGCTTTGGAGAGGAGGTCCGCCGTGGAGGTAATTCTGAAACAAGATGTTCCCGGTTTGGGCAAAAAGGGAGACAAGGTGAGTGTCAAAGACGGCTATGCTCGCAACTACCTTTTTCCCAGGAACTTGGCTACGCCCGTCACAAAGGGCGCCCTCAAGGAGTACGAAACCCTTCAGGCTGCGAAGAGAGACAAAGAAGAGAGGCTCCTTGCCGAAGCGCAAGAAAACGCCCGGCTCATAGAAGGCAAGACCCTGGTGTTTACCGCCAAGGCGGGCCAGGGGCGGATTTTCGGTTCGGTGACCCCTCAGGAGATCGCGGCAAAGATTCAGAAGAGCTATAAGGTCCAAGTTGATAAGCGAAAAGTACTGTTGGACGAGAACCTTAAGGAACTCGGGACTCACCGAGTCGAGATACAGCTCCACCCTAAGGTAAGAGCAGCGGTGAACGTTGAGATAAGAGCGGAGGAATCCAGGTAATTTGGACCAGATGAAAGATATGGTCGGGAAGCTGGACATGGAGGAGTTACTCAAGAGGCAAGTCGGCGCCATGTTCAGCTTCCTGGCTTCCATATACGGGCCCGAAAAGCTTGTGCTTAAAGCGGGGCGCTTGGACGCCTTGAGCGGTATGCGTTCGAGGGACCTTGCCCAGCAGGTGGCTGCGCTCCAAAAGATCATTTTCGAGGATCCCACGATACAAGCGCCGGAGGGGCTCGAGGCCATCCCCGGCATTTTGGAAGAATGCCAGGAGGAGATCGCCGAGAGGATGGCCAGGCAGGCCATTGAGCAAGACATCGAAGAACGGGTCTCAAGGCGCATGCAGGAGAGACACGATGAGTACATCCAGGACATCCGCCGGGAGGTACTCATGGAAAACGGGGACCCGGAAACCGAAGAGACTCGCAAGAAACTAAACCGCCTTGTCAAATTGGAAGAGCGTTCAATCGCCAGGTCGGCGCTCTATTACTTACGACCCAGACGGCTTACGGATATTGTTGGGCAAGACAGGGCCATCCAAGCTCTTCTCTCGAAACTGGCCACGCCGTACCCACAGCACGTGATCTTGTACGGCCCCCCGGGCGTAGGCAAGACATCGGCTGCCCGGCTGGTCTTGGAAGAGGCGCGCAAACTGAGTTTCTCCCCGTTCGCCAAGGACGCGCCCTTTGTTGAAGCAGACGGCGCCACCTTACGCTGGGATCCCCGGGAGATAACCAACCCGCTCTTGGGTTCGGTCCACGACCCCATTTACCAGGGCGCGAGGCGCGACCTCGCCGATATCGGAGTGCCGGAGCCCAAGCTCGGGCTCGTGACCGAGGCAACAGGCGGCATCCTGTTCATAGATGAAATAGGCGAGATGGACCCCATCCTTCAGAACAAGCTCCTGAAGGTGCTTGAAGACAAGAGGGTTTTCTTCGATTCTTCCTATTACGACCCGACCGACAAGCGAGTGCCCCAGTATGTGAGGCGTTTGTTCGAAAAGGGAGCCCCGGCTGACTTCATCCTTGTGGGCGCAACAACGAGAGATCCGGAGGAGATAAGCCCGGCGCTCAGGTCGCGGGCTGCCGAAGTATTCTTTGACGCTCTTACACCTCAGCATATAGCGCAAATAGTGAAAGGGGCCGCGAGGAGGCTCAGGGCCAAGCTCACGCCCCAGGCGGTAGATGTCATAACCGACTACACCGTCGAAGGAAGGAAAGCAGTCGGGCTCCTCGCCGATGCCTATGCTGTCGCGCTGCACCGGCAGGGCGGGCTACCCGAGAGGGGGTTCCTTGCGGTAGAGGCCAGAGACGTGAAGGACGCCATAAGCGCAGGGAGGCTTTCTCCAAGTGTGACCTCCAAGGCGAGCGACAAACCGGAGGTCGGCAAGGTCTTCGGACTCGGGGTGGCCAGTTTCTTAGGCTCTACCCTGGAGATAGAAGCCGTGGCGTTTGATGCCCGGGAGAAGGGAAAGGGCAGCATCCGGATGAATGAAACGGCAGGCAGCATGGTGAAGGATTCTCTTTTCAACGCCTCGACTTCTCTTAGGAAAGAGCTCGGCATCGACCTTACGGACAAAGACGTGCACGTGAACATTGTTGGCGGCGCGAAAGTCGACGGCCCCTCGGCGGGACTGGCCATTACCATCGCGATATTTTCGGCAGTGACCGGGATCCCCGTGAGGCAGGACGTTGCCGTAACCGGAGAGATCTCATTGAAGGGTGAGGTTAAGGCTATTGGCGGCGTCTACGAAAAGATCTACGGTGCCAAGCAAGCCGGGATGAAAATGATCCTCGTCCCCAAGGGTAACTCGGTAGGTGTTGAGGAAGTCCGCGGCATTCAGGTAGGCTTCGTTTCATCTCTCAAAGAGGCCCTGGATTTCATGTGCCCCGATTGGCGAAAAGCCATGAAGAGCGCTTAGGGAAAGGGAGTTTGCCTATGCTGGATCAGTTGGAACGGATACCCCCGCAAAATACCGAAGCCGAGGATTCGGTCATTGGGTCTATGCTCATTGAAAAAGAGGCGGTCCTCACCGCCTTGGAGATATTGACCCCCGAGGATTTCTACAAGGAGCAGAACCGGATCATCTTTAGACGCATGGCCGAGATGGCAGAGGTACCGGAAGCGGTGGACGTGGTGACCCTATCAGATAAGCTCCGTTCCACGGGAGAGCTGGAGAAGATAGGCGGCATGGCGGAACTCGCAAGGCTCGCCAACTTCGTGCCCACCGCGGCCAACGTAGAGTACTATGCCCGCATAGTGGCGGAAAAGGCGATAGCCCGGAGGCTCATCGCAGCCGCGACCGAGATCGCTGCGGCTGCTTACCGGGGCACGGAAGAAGTAGACGAGCTCTTGGATAGGTCCGAGGAACTCATCTTCCAGGTGGCCCGACGGAGGAGCCGCGAGAGCTACGTGCCCCTCAAGGACGTGCTCGTGGAGACCCTTGAAAAACTCGAATATATGGCTTCTCACGGCGGCGACACCGTAGGTATCGCCAGCGGACTCGGCGACCTCGACAGGCTCACCTCGGGGTTCCAGCCATCAGACCTCATCATCCTGGCGGCTCGCCCGTCGGTTGGAAAAACGTCTCTCGGGCTTAATGTGGCCAGGAACGTGGCATTAAAGGCCGGCCTTCCGGTCTTGGTTTTCAGCCTTGAGATGTCGAAGGAGCAGGTAGCCCAGAGGCTCCTCTGCTCCGAAGCGGCTCTTTCCAGCCAGAAACTTAGGAACGGTTTTCTCAACGAAGAAGAGTGGCGCAGGCTCTCGAGCGCTCTCGGAAGGCTCGGTGAAGCCAAGATCTTCATAGACGATACCCCGTCGATATCGGTCATGGAAGTAAGGACCAAGTGCCGGAGGCTGCAGGCGGAGCACGGGCTTGGGATGGTCATAGTAGACTACCTGCAGCTCATGAGGCCGTCCAAGAAAGCGGAGAACAGGCAGCAGGAGATCTCGGAGATCTCCCGGTCCCTCAAGGGTCTCGCCCGGGAGCTTAACGTGCCTGTCATCGCTCTTTCCCAGTTGTCGCGGGCCGTGGAACAGCGGCAGAAACAGATCCCGCAGCTTTCGGACCTACGAGAGTCAGGGGCAATCGAGCAGGATGCCGACATCGTCATGTTCTTGTACTCTGACCCTGAGGACCCTGAGAATACGATCCAGCTCATCGTAGCCAAACAGCGAAACGGCCCCACGGGTACGATTAGGTTGTTCTTCTCCAGGGAAATATGCAGGTTTGAGGACCTCGACGTAGACCACACTGCGTGACGGAGGTGCCGCCATGGCGAAGTGGGATGTGATCATCGTTGGGGCGGGCCCGGCAGGTATTTTCGCCGCCATTGAACTGGTGAAGAAATCCCCGGGGCTTTCAATACTCATGCTGGAGAAAGGGCGTTCTCTGGAGGCGCGGATCTGTCCTCGCGAAAAGAATGCCGGAGGGTGCGTGAATTGTTCACCCTGCTCCATCACTTCGGGTTGGGGTGGGGCAGGCGCTTTCAGCGACGGCAAACTAACCCTGACAACGAGGTTTGGGGGGTTCCTCGGGGAGTATCTGGCGGAAGACGAGCTCAAGTCCCTCATTGATTACATGGATAGCCTGTGGATTGAGTTCGGGGCTTCCTCACGCCTATTTGGTACCGATGAAGAAGCCATAGCCGGCCTGGTCGCTCAAGCGGCAAGGGCAGGCCTTGACTTCCTGCCTGCTAGGATAAGGCATTTGGGGACCGATCATTGCCCGGAAATACTTAAGAACATGCGCATGTTCCTGGAGCCCCACGTCGAAATCCGCACCTCCAAGGCGGTCGAAAGGTTCACATGTGCGGGCGGAAAGGTTACCGGGGTTGTCCTCGCCGACGGAAGCCGAGAGTCGGCGAACCTGGTTATCGCTGCCCCTGGGAGAGAAGGGGCCGAGTGGTTCTCGGAAGAAGCCCGGAGGCTCGGATTAGAGACGGAGAACAACCCCGTTGACGTTGGCGTGCGCGTGGAGGTCCCGGCGGTGGTGGCCGACCCGGTCACGGAGAAGGTGTGGGAGCCTAAAATCCACTACTATTCCAAGTCATTTGATGACCTGGTCAGGACTTTCTGTGTGTGCCCTCACGGGGAAGTGGTTACCGAGAACACCGGCGGTGTCGTCACCGTAAACGGACACTCGTGGAGCGACAGAAAAACCGAAAACTCGAATTTCGCGATCTTGGTCTCAAAGACGTTCACCGAACCGTTCAAAGAGCCCATAGCTTACGGAAAGTACATCGCAAGCTTGGCCAACATGCTTGGAGGCGGAGTGCTTGTGCAGCGCTTGGGCGACCTCTGGGAAGGCCGTCGTTCAACGGCGAAGAGGCTTGCCAAGAGCATGGTCCGCCCAACGCTGAAAGACGCAACCCCGGGTGATATCACTTTGGTCCTCCCGTACAGGCACGTCCGGAACATCCTCGAGATGCTGGAAGCGCTCGATAAGATAATGCCGGGCATATGGTCGAGGAACACGCTCCTTTACGGAGTAGAGGTCAAGTTCTACTCGTCCAGGGTGAAAGTCGATTCCTCTATGGAGACCGGGATATCAGGGCTCTTTGCCGTAGGCGATGGAGCAGGTGTGACAAGGAGCCTGGCCCAGGCGTCTGCGGCAGGAGTAAAGGCAGCAAGATCCATTTTGGATAGATTGGAATGAAGAGGTTCTTGAAAGCTTTCCGGATAGCGGTTACAGTTTCGTTCGGAATGTTTTTGACGTTTGAACGGCATTGTAGGTTGTGTTAGTATGGTCTATTGGAGAGCCGGGCTCACATGTGAAGCACAAGACCTAGAACCAGATGCGGCACTCGACGCTGGACCAGACATAGAAGTTTTTCAAGCCGTGCGCCCGACTCGTCCACTTTGGAGGGGTGGCAGAGCGGTTGAATGCGGCAGTCTTGAAAACTGTTGAGGGTGCAAGCCCTCCGTGGGTTCGAATCCCACCCCCTCCGCCACTTTAACTCTGTCGTCATACGTGGTAATATAGTTCATGCGCTTCTCGAAAGCGGTTTGCGGAGAGGTCGCCTAGCCGGCCGAGGGCGACGGTTTGCTAAACCGTTAAGGGGGGAAACCTCCTTCGAGGGTTCGAATCCCTCCCTCTCCGCCACTTATTTGGGTAAAGGCGCCGGTAGCTCAATTGGATAGAGC
>DGDN01000074.1 GCA_002385465.1 Candidatus Fermentithermobacillaceae bacterium UBA3951 | reverse complement strand
AGATGTTTATAAGAGACAGCCTCTAGGAGCCGCATCATACGTAACCTGGAAAGAAAACGCGGGTCGAGGCTAATCACCCTCATCCACCGTCAGGAATCCTTGAGCTTTCTCGGCCTCCCCATCTCCCGCTACATAAACATAGAAGACTCAGAGCAGGTCTTGAGGGCCATCAGGATGACGCCGGAAGACATGCCGATAGACATCATCCTACATACTCCGGGAGGACTGGTCCTCGCATCAGAGCAAATAGCCAGGGCGCTTCTCCGCCACAAAGCGAAAGTGACCGTGTTCGTTCCTCACTACGCAATGTCGGGAGGAACACTAATCGCGCTCTCGGCCGACGAAATAGTCATGGACCCAAACGCCGTCCTAGGCCCGGTCGACCCTCAGGTAGGCAAGTACGCCGCCTCGTCTATCCTCAGGGTGCTTAAAGAAAAGGAGCCAAAGGACATCGACGACGAGACCATCATGCTGGCCGATATGGCGGAAAAGGCAGTGAGGCAGGTAACCCAAACCGTAGCAGACATGCTTGAACAGAGGTTTGAGAAAGATAAGGCACTGGAGCTGGCCCAGAAACTCACTTCCGGCCAGTGGACCCACGATTACCCGCTTACGTGCGAGGAACTCGCCAAACTGGGCTTCCCTCCCATATGTGCCGAGATGCCCAAAGAAATCTACCGGCTGATGGAGCTCTACCCTCAACCTGCGCAAAATAGGCCGTCTGTCCAGTACGTACCGGTGCCCTATCAGGGTGAAAGAGAGAGGAGCTAGCGCGTGGTGCCCTCGCCCATGGCGTGGCGACCGCAGGGCCACGGGCGATGAGCGCCAAGAGCGTGATAGCCGAGAACACAAGGACCTGAAACACAGGAGCCAAAGAACATGAGGCCAGAAATCGGAGGGACGAAAGATGGCGAGTCAAGCAGCTTCGGAACCCACACTGGTTTGGGGACCTACATATGAAGAAATGCTGCATCCGAGTTTAATTGACCCAAGGATACGGGCCAAAGCTCTGGAGGCGCTGGAGAGAGACCCCCTCGACAAATTAAACCTTTACAACATCTCCTGGCGCGACGCCCGTGACCAGATCCGTTACTTTATCCTGCCCAAAGAGGTAACCGGCGTAGACGCCAACATAGTGGCTCTCTATGCTGTCGACTTCCCGACAGGCTCGCACAAGGTGGGTCCCACCTACTCCGTGACCATGGAAGCCCAACTGGACGGAGCCATCCGGCCCGGCGTGCATACAGTGGTCTTTCCGTCAACGGGGAACTACGGGATCGGAGGCGCCTGGGCCGGTCGCAGGATGGGCTACGACACATTGGTTGTGCTTCCGGAACTCATGAGCCGCGAGAGGTTCGAGCTTATCGAGAGCTACGGCGCGAGGTACGTGAAGACCCCGGGCTGCGAGTCCAGCGTCAAGGAGATCTACGACAAGTGCAAGGAGCTCTCCCGTGAGCCCAACACTGTGATACTCAACCAGTTCGACGCAATGGCCAACTACCGCTTCCACTATTACTGCACCGGCAACACGGTGGTAGAACTCATGGAAGATCTGAAAGGCAGAGGCGTCGGAAAGGGATATTGCTCGGCGTTCGTGTCGTCCATGGGGTCCGCCGGCACGATAGGCGCAGGAGACAGAGTCAAGCAGGTCTTCCACGGCGCCAAGGTCGTAGGACTGGAGCCAATCCAGTGCCCCACCCTCTACTCAAACGGCTACGGGGACCACGACATCCAGGGGATCGGAGACAAGCACGTGACCTGGATTCACAACGTGAAGAACATGGACACCCTCATGTGCATTGATGATATGGAATGCAAGTTGGGACTGCAGGTCCTGACCGACCCGGTAGGAGTGGACTTCCTCGTAGAAGAGTTGAGGGTTGACCCCCGTGATGCACGGAAACTCTCGGGGATCATCGGGATTTCGGGAGTATGCAACCTCCTGGGCGCCATAAAGACGGCCAAGTTCTACGAAATGGGGCCCGACGACGTGGTGGTCACAGTCTTCACCGATGCCATCGACCGTTACCATTCGGTCATGGCGCAACTCACGGAGCAGTTCGGCAGGCTTAACGTCTCTGAAGCACGGAAGCGCCACTACGGCATCTTCATGAAAGCCAAGCTCGACTACATTCAGGAAGGGACCGTGCTGAACAGGGAGCGCTGGCTTAACCTCAAGTACTACACCTGGGTCGAACAGCACGGGAAGCCGGTCGAAGCCCTGAACGCCCAGAGGAGCCAGTCGTGGTGGCAGGATCAGCAGGCCCTGGTTCACGAGGTGGATGATAGGCTGAGAAAGGCCCGTGGCGGGCGGTAGACTTAAGGAAGGCCGGGCTTACGGGCGTAAGCGCACAGAGCCATGCCCGAAGCTCCTCATATCATCCCCTGCTCCTGAAACCACGAGACGGTATCTCTGATAGACTGCCTGATGGGCCTCGGTGAGAACCCGAGCTCAGCAAGCGCCTTCGTGCTTGAGACCAGGGAGTTGCTGAGCAGTGCATCTATCATGTCCGAGCTGACGAGGGGCTTCTTCCCCGTCATCCTGCTCAGTGAGGTTAGCGCTTTGGCGATCGTACTCGCCGCTCCCGCGGACAGCTTCAGTTTGGGCACCGGACGGCCCACCACGGCGGCGACCTCCCTGAGCACGTCGGTAACGGAGATCCACTCGCCGGCGAGGATGTAGCCTTCGCCCGTCCTCCCCTTCTCGGCCGCCAGCATGTGCCCGTTGGCCACGTCCCTTACGTCGACGAAGTTGTAGCCTCCGTCTATGGTGCAAGGGAGTCGGCCGCGGATGAAGTCGATTATCATCTGTCCGACTTCGGATGGTTTGAAGTCATTGGGTCCGATGACGCCGCTAGGGTAGATAATGACCCCATCCAGACCCCTGCGTATCACGTCCAGGACCTCAAGGGTCCCTCTTGCTTTGGTCTTGGAATACTCCATGCTCACCCTGAGCGGGTCGCACCCGGAGTCCTCGTCAATCCCAACGCCGTGAGGGGGCTCAACGAGGGCATGTATGGACGAAGTGTAAACCAGCCGCCCAACGCCGGACCTAAGGCAGGCCTCCGCCACGTTGCGCGCGCCTTTGACGTTGACTTGTTCGAGCAGCTCTGTCCTGCCGGGAAGGAGGCTTATCACCGAAGCCAGGTGGAAGACGACGTCGGCTCCCCT
>DGDN01000031.1 GCA_002385465.1 Candidatus Fermentithermobacillaceae bacterium UBA3951 | reverse complement strand
AACTTCGACCGGGCGAAGGCTGCCGCAGGCACTAGTTGCACCACCATCACCATTGCCAAGACGGCTGCGATCAACCGGATGCCTATCCTTGCGGGCCTAAAAGGTATTCTCGAGTCAGACATTTTGGTTACCTCCCGTTGGTATTCCGAGCCCAGAAGATCCGTTCGGTAATCGTAAACAAGCAGGAAGACACCGTGCTTGGGGCACAGTGTCCATATGGGTTCATCTCTACTAGATACAGATGTATGGCCTGGTACCGGTTTTTTCTCCTGCCAGTATTTTGCTGTCTAGAGCGGGTGTGGGGGTATGACGGATGTGCTCATCTTCAGTACGGATATTGCGATCTCCCAGCATACGAGGGCTTTCAAATCTTCGACTAGTCTTCGTCGATTGGGGCTATGGACCCAGTGACTGTGATCCTGAACGAAAGCTGCAAACCGCGCACGCCGCTTAGCGGGCAGCAGGCTCAATTCGTGGTCAGACTCTTGCCAAACGCCTGGGACAAGCTATAAATATTACTTAGCAACTTAGAAATAGGGGGTCGTACCCATGCACTGCAACCAATGCCAGCAGGTCTTGAACGGAATCGCATGTACTACCGTGGGAGTATGTGGGAAAAAGCCTGAAGTGCACGGACTTCAAGAGAACCTCATCTATTCCATGAAGGGCATTAGCGCCTATGCGTACCATGCCAGGGAACTGGGATACGTGGATGAGGAAATCGACGCCTTCTTGGCAGAGGGGCTCTATGCCACCCTCACCAACGTGGATTTTGACCTGGACGCCCTTCTTGACCTCAGCCTGAAATCGGGGGAAATCACCATACGGGCCATGAACCTTCTGAAGAAAGCTCACAACGAGACTTTCGGAGAAATGCAGCCCGCAAAGGTCTCGACGGGTACGTCTGCGGGTCCGGGCATCTTGGTCACGGGGCACAACATGAAGGCTCTATATGAACTTCTGAAGCAGGCCGAGCCTCGCGGGGTAAATGTCTACACTCATTCGGAAATGCTCCCGGCCCACGGCTATCCCAAGCTCAAGGCATTCACGAACCTGAAGGGCAACTTGGGGAAGGCCTGGTTCGACCAGCGCCGGCTGTTCGCAAGCTTTCCCGGGGCCATCCTGGGTACTTCGAACTGCGTTCTAATCCCGCCCGAGAGCTACAGAAGTAGGATGTTCACCCACGGCATCGCCCGTCTACCGGGTGTGGAGCACATCGATGGGTATGACTTCAGCAAGCTAATCGCGAAAGCCGAGGACCTCCCGCCTCTCAAGGATGAACCCGGACAGGTCGAGCTGACCACCGGATTCGGCGACAACGTGGTGCTCCCGCTTGCAGGCAAGATGCTTGATCTTGTGAAAACAGGGAAGATCCGCCATTTCTTCCTGGTGGGTGGCTGCGACGCGCCCGGCAGTGTGCGCAACTACTACCGCGAATTGGTGGAGAAGGCTCCGAAGGATACGGTTATCCTGACGCTGGCATGCGGCAAGTTCCGGTTCAACGACCTGGACCTCGGCGACATCGAGGGCATCCCGCGGCTCTTGGATATGGGACAGTGCAACGACGCTATATCTGCGATCCGCGTGGCATCCGCTCTCGCCGAAGCTCTTGGATGCACAGTAAACGATCTGCCGCTTACCCTGGTCTTGTCATGGATGGAGCAGAAGGCCGTAGCCATCCTCATGGCCCTTCTGCATTTGGGCATCAAGGGTATATATCTTGGTCCGACGCTTCCCGCTTGGCTTACTCCTGAACTTGTGGCCAAACTCCAGGATGCATTCGACCTGCGCCTTACTTCGAATGCCGAGGAAGATTTGGCCAAGATCCTCGGGTAGGCGAGTAAGCGAGTTGAAGCAGAGTAGCATATTCCAAGTGGAAGACGTCTCGTGATCCGCTTTGATTCGTCGGCGGAGTCGCGTCTAGGTGGCATAGCGCCATCTCAAGTTGGATTACGGTAGGCGGAGGACGGTATAAACAGTGAATAGCCCTGGCGAGGAGGTTGGACGGTGATCACGAACAAGGTGGAGTACCTTCTCCTGACCCTTATGGACTTGGCGGCTCTAGGAGACAATGGCTACGTCCCCAGCCGTGAAGTCGCCGCTCGTCAGGGCATTCCACTCAAGTACATGCCTCAGATTGTATCGGTGCTCGCGAAGAAGGGATGGGTAGACTCCATGAGAGGACCCAAGGGCGGTATAAGGCTCGCGGCTCAGCCCGATGCCATCACGGTCCGTGACGTAATCGACACGGCCGGTGACCTGTTCTTGGTGAAGCAATGCCTGGCCCCGGATGCCCAGTGCGGGAGGAAAGATTCTTGCCCTCTCAGGAATGTCTGGCTCAGGGCTCAGGAGCAGGTCATGAGCGTTATGCAAGGCACTACTCTGGCCGATCTGGTGTCGGGCTGACGCGTGAAACCGCTGTGGTTCCCGTGTCAGGTATCGCTGCGGCGTTCTACTGCTCCTACGAGTAGTGTCAGGCATCACTACGGTGTTCTACTTCTCTTACGAGTCGGGAAGGCAGGATGCCCATGGGTGTGGGATACCTGCTGCAGCGTAAGCCTCGGAGGAAGTTCTCAGCCACCACTGCCGGCTGTTCTCTCTCGAGAGCATCGAACCTGAGCGTCTAGCGTCATCCAGGGCAGCGTCAAAGGCCCGGTTGTACCAGCGGACGGCGGCACCTGCGTCTTTCTTCCTGCGGAATGCTGCATTTCCGTTGATGAGCATGTTGTCGATCTCGTTGTGGTAGAAGTAGACCACCGGATAGTCGACCTTTTGCCTAAGCCCCACCTTCTCGGCCAACCTCTTGGAGGCGGTGTTGGATGTCCAGAGGTTCCAGTACGGGGTGATTCCGCGCCTTACGCATTCTCTCAGTGTTGCCGCTGATGCTGCTGTCGCATGACCCTGCCGGCGGTAAGGACTTACTGTCTCAACGCCTACACTTATCTCGTTGCCTGCGGGATACTCCGCCAAACACCAGGTTGTGATGGTGTTATATCCGAAAAGGCAGTATCCGAAACCTCTGCTAACGAAGTCATCCAGGGAACGCCATTGTCTGAGGATTTCGTTGCGGACGTCTTCGACGTGGGCGATGTCGTTCGACGCTAGGAGGCTGGCGTCGACAGGGCGGATCTCGTAACCCTGGGGAGGGGTCATCAGGGCCTCGAGTTTTGCCGCGTCGGTTAGGCTTACGTTCATCGTGTACAAGAGCATTCGGTCACATACGGGCGGCCGAGAAGCCAGGATGTCGGGCATGAAGCCTTCCCAGCCGGCGGCATCCCAGGAAACGGTCGACATGGGGATGCCTCCGCGCTGACACGCAGGGATGATGGTGTCCTCAACCAGGTGGGCCAGCATGCGGGCGTTCGGCCGGGTTGGGCGCCCGCACAGAAACAGGTTGGCGCTGCCTTTCTTCTCCCACACGAGGACAACGCCGGGGTTCAGCCGGTCGTCTGCAAACACGGATCCTTCGGTCCATCCTTCCATAATGGATAGGGGTATAACGGGCTCGGGGAGATTCTCCACTATCTTCACGACGCTCGGCGGATACGGAGCGCTGAGTTCAACCATCGACACGTTAGTCACAACTCCTTTTCCACCCGGTTACTGCGCGTGCGATAGCGCGGCCGGTTAGATCCTATGTAGTACCCACGCCCCGCTGCCCGGGTGTCCTACGCGTGTGATCGCGCGGGGGTGGGGCGGATAACAGGTTCCATAGGGAGGAGATACCTAGGCTCTACATTTCAGTTGAGAGGCCCAGCCCCTTGGCTCTGAGGCGGTCTGTCACTGCCTAGAGGAAAACCTCCCTGGTCACCGGCCCTCCTGAGAGGGGTTCGCCGTCTATGTAGATGTACTCCTCGCCCAACCGCAAAGAATCCACGCGGTTAATTACACGGTGCTCGTAGGTAACCACCCGGTCTGAGTCCCTCCGCTCGGACCATGTTAGTCAGGTCTTCTGCGGGGTTCCGCCATGCCCCTGCCTCCGGCCTGGTTTGTGTAGGACAGGCAAGAAGATCGGACGGGCGGACATGTACAAGAAGTAAACGACGAAACGAAGTCATGTACAAAAGGTAACCAACGGGGCCGGGACGTGTACAAAAGGTAACCAACGAATCAGGGTTATGTACAAAAGGTAACTGAGCAAGGCGCGGTCGCCGCCGGAAAATGGCCCAGGGGTGGTCAGACACCCCTGGGTTAGCTTCTGGCAGTGTGTCATCTGTGACCGGCCTGAAGCCCGCATGTGCGGGGCGTACACAGCCTATCTCTGCTCTCTGAACTGCCTCCACATTGTCAGGTATTCGTCTTTGTTGAATGCCGGCTTGAATTCTTCTTTGATGCGCTTGGCTTCCGCAGCTCCGTCCCATAGCAGGTCAATCACTGTCATGGCGAGAATCTTGGCCGGGATTACCGACACCATGTCAAGGTCTACTACTTGGAAACTCCTTGTGTGAGCAGCACCTTTGATCCCTCCGATGTAGGGATGAATGGATGGGATGATGTGGCTTATGTCGCCCATATCCGTGGAGCCGCCGGAGAATGCCGAAGTCCTGACGGCGTCCTTTCCCAGGAGATCTCTGGCGTTGGACTCAAACAGCGCTGAAAGAGCCAAACACGAACGGAGAGGCAAGTAGCCGGGGATTTCGCTAATCTCCACTCTTGCTCCTACCGCCTCTGCTCCTGCACGTAGCGCCCGATTGACCCTTTTATTGGCTTCGAAGATGGCGCCGGTCTGGGCGCCACGAACATAAGTCTCGAGGCGGACGTCGGCCGGGACGATGTTAACGAGATCCCCTCCCTTGGTGATGATGGGGTGGACGCGGATATGGTCCTCATCCTTGAAGGTTTCTCTCTGAGCGTGGATCCCGAAAATGCCAAGCATTGCCGCGTTCAGAGCGTTCACCCCTAGGTGCGGAGCGGCGCCTGCATGGGCTTCTTGCCCAATATAGCGCACCGTCTTGCCTACGAATCCGTTGCTGCCGGCGCTGAGATTTACTACGCGACCCGGGGTATCGGCATCCACGTGGACCATGGCCGCTATGTCTATATCGTCCAAATATCCGAGACGGAGGAGTTCCTGTTTGCCTCCGAAGAACTCGATCTTGCCCTCATCCATAATGCTCTGGCGGTACTCGAGCTCGACGAACTCCTCGGCCGGAACGCCGAAGAAGGCTACGTTCCCTGAAAGGTAGTCCCGGGCACCCGCATCAACTAAACCAATGGCGCAACCCAGCATGGCGGCGACTTGAGCGTCGTGGCCGCATGCATGTACCGCGCCGGTCTTTTTGTCTGCACTTTCGTGGTCCCAGCATACGACCGCATCAAGTTCGCCCAGCACGGCAACGGTCGGACCGTCCTCCGTGCCCTCAAGGTCGGCTCTCACTCCGGTGAGGGCAAGGCCGGTTTCATACGGAAGCCCGAGGGCGTCGAAGACTTCGGCGACTTTGTCTGCGGTCCGGGTTTCCTTGTAGCCCAGTTCGGGATGGGCCCATATGTCGGTCTTGATTCCTCTTATCAAAGAGGCGCGGTTGTCGATTGCCTGGCAGGCCGCTTCCTTCAATTGGTGTTTTTCCATGGATATTCACCACCCGCATTCCGCGCGCGCTACTTCGATGCGCTTGACGTTTCGGTCTTTCTCCCGAAGACCTTGTTCCAGAACTTGTAAGTGAAGTTGGCCAGTGGGAGAGCCAGGAACAGGTCCGACCACACGGAGTCTACGTTAGTGAGTAGATTGGACGCAGCCGCGAACGCGAGAACATCGGCGCTTGCTTCGGGTAAGGCGGC
>DGDN01000041.1 GCA_002385465.1 Candidatus Fermentithermobacillaceae bacterium UBA3951 | reverse complement strand
CCGGTGAGAGGCAGGCCGCTGGGGCGGAAACCGATGGGAGGAAGCCGGATGAGGATTGCCGGTGAAGCCGGAGGTATCTGGTACCACGGTTCAGACAAGGTGTTCAGTGTAGTGCGCGAGGGCAGTACGATTACGCAGTGGAGGGAACTGGCTGAAGCGTTTTCGCACCAACCAACCGTCCTGTCCTATGATGACCACGGCAAGATCGAACACAACGGGACCAAGAAGGGCTACCTCTATATCATTGACGAGCCGGTTCAAATAGGCGTGGATGTATACCAGCACCCACGCACCACCATGGATGCGGGTTTGGAGTTTCTCACGAAGCGTCCGCTGGCGGTTAGGTTAATCAAGGAGCTAGACCCACGGTTGGGAGGAGAGGTCATGAGTGTGAACACAGAGCCTATAGTCGTTGAGCACACCTATGAGGTTCCCGCCTCTTTGGTCTGGGAGGCCATCACTAACGTCGAGAAGATGCGACGGTGGTTCTTCGAGGAGTTGACCGATTTCAGACCCGAAGTGGGCTTTGAAACCGAGTTCAGCCACCACCATGAAGGCGTAGACTACGTGCACCTGTGGAAGGTGACCGAAGTCGTTCCTGAAAGGAAGATCACCTACAAGTGGCGATACGGGGGTTATCCGGGAGATTCATCAGTGACCTGGGAGATTTATGAGGTACCGGAAGGCACCAGATTAAGGCTCATCCACAGGGGACAAGAGACTTTCCCAAAGGACAATCCCGCCTTCACGCGGGAAAGTTGCCAGGCAGGGTGGGAGTACTTCCTGCACGAAGGGCTGGCGGAGTTCTTCCGGCGCCCAGATAGATGACCTGGGCAGAGGTTAGATGCTGGAGGTAATAGACGTGTCGAATTGTGAAGATAACCACATAGCCCGCCAGTCGTGGGAAAGGAACGCCCGGTTTTGGGACGAGCGTATGGGAGAAGGGAATGACTTCGTCAACGTCCTCGAGTGGCCGGCGATTGAGAGACTGTTTAGGCGGTGCTCCTGCGCCCTGAGGGACGGTTTGTTTTCTCAATCATGCATCCGTGCTTCAACAACCCATCCGGCATCATGATGGGCGAGGTAGAGGACCGGGGCGGCACTCTTGTCACTACCTATTCCGTGAAGACGTCGCGGTACTTGACCTCGTTCACACAGTTGGGCGTGGCCATTCCCGGGCAGCCCGTCCCGCATCCCTATTTCCACCGGTCTTTGTCTACGCTCTTAGGGGCAGCGTTCAAAGCAGGTTTTGTCCTGGATGGGATTGAGGAGCGGGCTTTCCCTCCTGAATACGGCGGGGGCAGTCTCCCGATTTCCTGGAACGGAAGGTTTTCCGAGATTCCTCCTGTCCTCGTCGCCAGGTTGGTGCTGCGCTGACCTTTGGCAACCGGTTCAGTAAGCAGGCACGGGCTTACCGCCTTCGGCCATTCTTGCGAAAAACACCATTTCACCGGCGTTTTCGTCTAGGGGGATGTCCTCGAGAACCGAGCCTTGCTCGTGGAAAACCAAGAGGCCGGCGGTATCCAGCATGAGCCTTACTTCTCGGGGGAAGTAGAAGGCCAGTGTTTGAGTGGTCTCTGCCCGCCTAAGGAGCGTATCGCCATGACGCTCTTCGAGGACTATGTGGTCGGTCTCCAACTGGTTTACGAAGTCATAGCGGGGCGTGAACGTATCAATGATGGTTGTGCCGGTCAACGGGTGCGTGAACTCGAAAGTCCTGGTTACTCCGTGAGTGTTCACCATGAGCGGGACGTCCGGGATACTGCAGTCGAGGATGAACACCCCGCTCTCCTTGAGGTGGCGTTTGGCTGTCTTGAGAAGGGAGATCGCTTCTCCAGGGCCTGTCACACAGCTTAGGAGATTACAGGGGGCAATGACGAGGTCAAACGTCTCTCCTAGGTCTAGGTCGACGACGTCGCCTTTGACGATTCTCGTTCGTTCCTGCGTAGAAAGAGGTTCGCGGCTGAGTTTATCCTTGCAGAGGGCTATCATGTCGTCTGAATTGTCTACGCCGGTCACGTTGAAACCGGCTGCGGCCAGCGGGATTAGGATCCGTCCGGTCCCCGACCCGAGCTCCAGGATTCTCGAACGCTCTTGGGTTGTCTGGGACGGGCCTGAGGAGACGATGTCGGATCGGGTGTCGCCCGACGGAGGGCCGCCGCTTGGTCGTGGGTCTGGCGGCGCGCAATACTTAGAAGCGTACCGGACATACGCTTCAACGTCGCTCAGCCCGGCATGCAGTATATCGTAGAACTCGGCGAAAAAGCCGCCAAATTCTCCTTGCCCGGCCATAAGATACCTCCCTGTAATCCTTCCACGCGAGCCCAGTCGAATAAGCACGACGGGTGCGAAGCCGCGCCGCGCCAGGTCGGGCCTATGGTCCACTTCTGGCGCAGCACCTACTATCGCTCTTCTATTCTGCCCGCAAGCCCGCTTTCCTCTGCGCCGCTCTGGAGACACTGAGAGCTCTTGAAGACGGTTTGATACGGTGAGACGGAGACGGAAGGGAGCGGTAGGCGCGGGGCTTTGCTGGAGATATTGGAAGCCTTGAGGACGGGTTGAGACCCCCGGCGCCCAACAACGCTGCTCCAGACCCACGCGCTCGTACTAGTCTGTCGAAAACCCGTCGGGAAGCAGTAGGCTCCTCCAGTTGACCGAATTGACTCATCTTTCAAGTATCCATACAATGTCATGTGACCAATTGTTTCCAGTAGATTGCCATGATGTTTGCGAGGGTTGACCAATGAAAACCCAAGCGGCAATGACCGGTGATCTCCGGCGGGTTACAGCAATGATAGAAAGCCCCGTTACGACCTATCTGGTGCTCGGCTTCCTCTTGTTGGCTGAATCGCTTTCCCCGGTGCTGGAAGCCTTCGCCTTGAAAGGCTTCCTGGACGCATTCGCGGCCCTCAGCACCTCTCTTCTTTGGCGGACGGCCCTCGTTTATCTGGCCGCAATGGTCTTCAGCGCGGTAGTTGCCGGTGCAGGTGTTTCGGCGAGGGCCCGTCTCGTGGAAGAGCTGTCCCGCAAGCAACGAGAGGCCCTACTCCGCGCAGGGGTGGAGATGCCTCTCCTTCAGTTTGAGAAGCTCCCCCGGGGCGACCTGGTATCCAGGTTGACATCGGACATCGCTGTCTCCTCGCGGGTCATCACCGAATGCTACCTCTTAGCCAGAGTTGCGTTGAGCGCGGTGGCGGCTGCCGCCTACATGCTTAAGCTGAACTGGCAAGTTGCCCTGGCCTGCTCCCTTACCGGCCCCGTTACAATGGCTGTCAGCGGAGCCATCTCGAAGCCGGTCAACAAGCGGTCCATGGAGCTCCAGGCGGCCGTCGGCCAAGTCTCATCCGAAGCCCTAAATACGCTTGAGGGAGTCCAGGTGATCAAGTCCTTCTTGGCGGAGGATTCGGCTGAAAAGCGCTTCCTCGCGAAGGCCTCCGCCGCCAGGCAGGCCGCCATGAGGATGTCATCTGTGTTTGCGCTTAACGCCGCCTGGATGGGCACAGGTTCCATCTTGCCCTTTGTCGTCACCTTCGGATACGGCGGTTACATGGCAGTACAAGGCAGGCTCACGGTCGGAGGGATTCTCGCGCTCATAAAACTCTGTAACTACCTGAGTTGGCCGCTTGCCGGTCTGGGGCAGTCTTTGGCCAACGCGCGGAGGAGCCTCGGGGCTTTTCGACGCGTTACGGAGGTCCTCGATGCTCCCCGGGATGTGGACCCTGTCCGAGTGGAAGGGGAATCTAGGAGGGATTCCGCCGAGCGCCGGACTGGCCCGGCTGCGGCCGCCGGAGGGACTGCTTCCGGGGATATCGCGGATGCCGCCGCAGATGCCGC
>DGDN01000056.1 GCA_002385465.1 Candidatus Fermentithermobacillaceae bacterium UBA3951 | reverse complement strand
GGCCTGTGTCTTGGCTCTCAGTGAAGCAATATCAGGGTCGTAGCGTTCCTTGTGCTCGCTCCGCCTGTCGGTGACCCTGTAGTACTTGATACCCGTCGGCGTGCGGATACCTCCGGGAACGGCTTTGCCCAGGTACTCAAGGGGCAGCTCGTAGGCTATGTCCCGGTGGAATTCGCGGTAAACGCCGTCGCCGGGGTACCCTTCGTCGGCGCTCCACACCTGCTTGCCGCAGTCTACGTCTCGTCCGAACGCAGAAAGCCCGAAGGGCGTCAGAACCGGCGCGTAGAACCCGTAGCGCGGCCTGGGGGTCCCGCAGAGGATCCCGTGAGTTTCCAATATGAAATACTTAATTCCCGCGTCCGCCAAATGAGGCTCGATTTCCGGCGTATAGGCGCATTCAGGCAGCCAGAAGCCCTTGGGCCTCATGCCAAAGCGCCTCTCAAAAGCCCTGACTCCGGTTTCAACTTGCGCCGCCACCGACTCTTCCTGGATGAGGAGCGGGAGGTAGGCGTGGGTGGCGGAAGAGGTCATTAGTTCCACACAGCCTGACTCCTGGAGGTGTTTCCAGGCCGAAGGGAGGTCCTCCCCAAGCTCGCGGGTATACATATCGTAAGCTTTTTCAAATCGCTCTTTGTACATCTCGGCGATAGGCCGTCGAGGTGAACCCTTTAGCCGAGCCATCTCCCTGGAGGCGAGGTCGTGCATTATGGAAAGATGCCGTTTGTAGCGTTTTCTTAGGAGGTCGTCGTCCAGCATTTCCAAGAGAGGCGGGGATAAGGATACGGTGAGCGAGAACCGCACACCTTCGCGGACGAGACGACGTAGACGGTGGAGGAGCGGGAGATACGATTCTGTTATGGCTTGAAAAAGCCACCGTTCCTCTAGAGAATCCTCGTATTCTACATGTCTCACGAAAGGTAAGTGGGCGTGGAGGACCAGGCACAGATATCCGGATGGCGCCACTTGATCATTGCCTCCACAAAAGTGGTGACGAGGCGTAATAACCGGGCATGCTGCGCGCGTAAAGTCTCAGCCAATCGGAGTCCGACCACTCAAGCGCTATCTCCATATCGAGGCTTCCGGGGGGCAGGGTCACGGGGTTCGATCTAAGGAGCGGGATGAACCCTCCCGGGTGAAGCCGGCCAAATTCGGCGATCAGCGTGTGACGGGGCCTGTCTACATGGACATACCAGTCTCCCGCGTTTTCTGAGACCAAAACGTCCAGGTGGGTACGCGGAAGGTCCCCGGGGGTTACGTCGTAGAGCCGTAAGGCGGGTCTCGAAAGCCCCCATTCGGACAAGTGTTTTTCCATTGCCTGCCTGTACTTCTCGTGAGTTATCTCCCAGTAGGCGTAGACCCACTGGGGATCTCGGGCCATGAGGACCAGCCTGTCTTTGCCGTACCGCTGGGGGAGGAAATACTGCTCGTCCCTAAAGGCCTTGGGATCGACTGGGCTCTTTTCACGGTCATCCAAAAGAGCCCTGCGGTCACCGTCGATGAAATCCCTCGGCCAAGCGTATGCCCCCGGTTGGAACTCTATGGTCTCGGCGGCTTCCCAGGCCAGCTCAACTTCCTTTGATAGATTGTTCTTTCTCAAGGGCCGGTCTTTGAGCGCGCCCGATTGTCCGGGGCTTCGAGCCGTTTCACTTTCTCGGTGTCTCTCTGACGGTGTGACGGACGGGGCTTTTCGACGGATGTAGAATAAGAGCGAGAGTCCTGCCACTATTAGTGCTGCGAGCGCGAGAAACCAGTTCACGAATAGGATTCCTCCCGAAGAGCCAAAATCCGAAAGAAACTCGTAACGGGCGCATCTTTGGTGCGACTTTAGTAAATATGAGGACTAGGGCGGTGATTTATTCGGCCCAAACTCTCCCTGCACGGCGGGCGGAATTTGTCGAATATGTTCTAGTAGGCATTAGGCATTAAGTCATGGGGTAAAAAGAGGAATTTTGCCAGATGGGGCGAATATCGCCCAAAGTGGGCGTTAGATAGATACAAAGGTTCCATGGTTCCGGAACACACTGCATAGGAGGGAGAATTCATGGCGCTTCCGAGTCTGACTCCTGCGGAGAAAAAGAAAGCGCTGGAGAAGGCCCAGACAATGCGTAGAGCACGGGCGGAGCTCAGGGCCAAACTCAAGAAGGGTGTCGTGAAATTTGCGGACATCCTGGCCGACAAAGATGACGCGGTCATCCAGAGAATGAAGGTTTCTTACCTTCTCAAGTCTCTGCCCAGGGTTGGAAAGGTAAAGGCCGAGAAGATTATGGAAGAGGTCGGGATAGACGAGTCCCGGCGCGTCCAGGGCCTCGGCAAGAGGCAGAGAGAGGCTCTCCTGGCCCGTTTCCTGGAGAAGTAGTCAGGAGGTTTCCATGAGCATCCAAATGGTGAATATCGGTTTCGGCAACATCGTGTCGGCCAACAGGATTGTGGCCATGGTGTCGCCGGAGAGTGCTCCAATACGTAGGATTATCGGAGAAGCAAGAGACCGGGGGATGCTCGTGGATGCGACTCATGGCCGGCGCACTCGCGCGGTCATTGTGGCCGATTCGGGACATGTAGTGCTGAGCGCCGTGAATCCTGAAACGGTGGTATCCAGGCTTGACGACATAAGGTAACTAGAGATAGATAATAAGTACCTATGTCGAGAGGAAAGCTTTTTGTGATAACTGCTCCATCCGGATGCGGCAAGGGGACGCTCAGGCGTAACCTCTTGGCCACGGATCCGGGTCTCATTTTTTGTCCCTCTGTTACAACTCGCTCGCCGAGACCGGGCGAGGCTGACGCAGTGGATTATTTCTTTGTGTCCAGGGAAGAATTTGTGTCCATGAGGGACAGGCAGGAGCTTGTGGAATGGGCGTCGGTGTACGGGAATCTTTATGGGACACCGGGAAAGCCCATTGAGGAAGCCCTGGAGAGAGGCGTCGACGTCATCCTCGAAAAGGACGTGCAGGGAGCCCGAACACTCAGGGCTCTCTTCCCGGAAGGAGTGTTCATTTTCGTTCTTCCGCCATCCATGGACGAACTCAGGAGGCGGATATTGGGGAGAGGCACAGAGAACGAAGAGGAGCGGCGCCGAAGGTTGGATTGTGCTGAAATGGAAATGTCCGACCTCAGCACCTACGATTATGTTATCATCAATTCTGATCTTGACCGGGCAACCGAAAGGCTGTCCGCTATCGTGGCGGGAGAGCGGGCCCGTTCCAAGAGGAGGACGGCTAATGATGACTGAAGCGGACATAAGCCGCTCAGCGCTGAGCTCAAAGTATGCTTTGGTAATCGCGGTGGCCAAGAGGGCCAGGGAAATAGTGGACAGGAAAGATGAACCTTCATCTCCAGGTGAAAAACCTGTGATCCGCGCATTGGACGAAATCATGCAGGGGAAAGTCATCGTCACGCTCGCAAAGCGCGACCGGGTATCACTCGAAACCCAGGAGGCTCCCGATTGGACCGGGGATGAGTCTCCTGGTGAGTCCGGTCCGCTTGTGTGAGCCGGAGGGGACACCGACCGTGTCCCTTGCAGAGTTCGCCCCAACATATCTGGATATCCTCGTGGACGTGCCGGCCGTGGGAGACCGGGCGTTCACATATTATTACCCCGGCGAGATCTACCTCCCGAGAGGGGCTAAGGTGCGGGTGCCTTTCGGCCGTGCTAAGGCAGATGGATTTGTGCTCGGCGAGAGCGACGCGAAACCGCCGTTCGACATTAAGCCTATAGAAGACATCTACGACCTTTCATTTCTGCCTCCGTCCGGCCTCCTGGACCTCACGGCGGCTTTGGGGCGACACTACTTAGCTCCAACCGCGGCATCGTGGTCGCACCTGTATCCGCCTGTTGTGCCGAGAAAGAGCGTTGTCCGCATCCTCAAAGAGGGAGGGCTCCCTGCCGGCTCGTCTCCACCTCAACGTGAAGGGGGTGGAGGTTGCCGTAAGGGCGGCACGGGTCCCCCGCCGGATGGTGGAGGGGCCGCCTCTTGCGAAGAGGGCCGGATAGAGCCTAGCCTTTGGAAGAAGATGGAGGATGTGCCGGCGCTCTATATATGGGGAGGTCAAGACTTCAGGTGGCATCACTACCTGAGGCTTGCCGAGGAAACCCTTGGCGCCGGGAAAGGCGTACTCTTTCTATTTCCTGAAGTAAAGGTCCTGGAAAGCTCCCTCGCCCGGCTCAACGAGAGGTTTCCCGGAAAAGTGTGCTCTCTTAACTCAGAGATGACGGGGCTCTTGCGGAGGGCGGCGTGGCTAGCTCTCTTGAGAGGGGAGATGAAGATAGGGGCCGGGACGAGATCGGCGGCTTTCGCGCCGGTCCGGGACTTGGGACTGGTGGTCTTGGACGAGGAGGCCTCGCCGTCTCACAAGGCCCTCGAGTGGCCGTTCTTCGACGCAAGGACCGTAGCGCTGGCGCGCGGAACGGTGGGAGCCCGCGTGGTGTTCGGGAGCGCATATCCGAGCGTGGAGGCCGTCCTAAACATGGAGCGGTCCAGGTGGGTCTCTATACGTGAAAGACCCCCTGAAGACAGAGGTCCTCGTCTTGGGATTATTGACCTCAAGGAAACAAGGCTTGGGCGCGACATAATCTCCGAGCCCCTCAAGGAAGAACTGGAGGCCGCTTTCGCTTCCGGGCTCCGGGCGCTCCTTTTCCTAAACCGGCGGGGCGACTCATCCCAGGTCTCTTGCAGGGACTGTGGCAGCGTGGTATCGTGTCCCCGTTGCGGCGTCCCCATGGTATTTCACTCGAGGGAAACCCAAATGGTGTGCCACACCTGCGGCTTCCGGGAAGATGCTCCGGTGGTCTGCCCTAATTGCAGAGGGCACAGGTGGCGTTTTTCAGGTTTCGGGGTCGAAAAGGCCGAGGCGGAGTTCAAGAGGAAGTTCCCGGAGATACCGGTTTTCAGGCTCGATCAGGACGTTGCCCGGAAATCAAGGCCCGCCGAAGTCCTCGGCGCTTTCGGCAAAGCTTCTCCGGGGTGCTTGGTGTGCACCCAGATAGTGTTGGGACAGGGCCTTATGCCGCCGGTCGGTCTGGTCGGCGTTCTCTCTGCCGATACTCCTCTAAGCGTGCCTGATTTTCGCGCATCTGAAAGAGCCTACCATTTGCTTTCGGGTCTTAAGGACCTTGTGGACAGGCGCTTGGGGCCACAAGGGTGTTTCTTGGTCCAGACCAGGAACCCGGACCACCATGCCATAAAGGGACTGAAGGACGGCGCGCACTTTTACGAGAATGAGTTGCAGATGAGAAAAATGCTGGGATATCCTCCGTTCAGAAGGTTTTTCAGGGTAAGGTTTGAAGGGAGGAGCGTTGAGAGGGTAAGGGAAGCGGCCTCAGGATTTGTTTCGAAGCTCGCTCAAAGCGGAGCCCTAACCGTGCTCGGCCCGGCTCCCGCTCCCAAGCCGAAGATGAGGGGGCTCTACAGGTGGCACGTTGCGCTTAAGGGCGATGATCACGGGAAGATGCTTTCGGAGTGCATAAGAGCCCTCGAATCCATGCCAAAGCCGGGTTCCCTTAGGGTCTTGGTTGACATTGATTCGGCTCAGACCGAGTGAGAGACTGAAGAAGTCCTTGCGCTACTTACATAAGATCTACAAGTAGCCCGGCTAGGTTAACGCCGGTTGAGAAGAAAGGGATACTGCAAGCGAAGGTGGTTCTTGTTGGCGATTCATGAAATAAGGCGTTTTGGAGATCCGGTGTTGCGCAAAGTGTCCAGGCCGGTTCCCCGCGTAAACAACGCAGTGCGCAAGGTCCTCGATGACATGCTTGAAACCATGCGGAATGCCTCCGGGGCCGGCCTCGCGGCTCCCCAGATCGGCGTTTCAAAGAGGTTGGTCGTTATAGACATAGGCGAGGGGCCACTGTTCCTCGTGAATCCGGAGATCGTATCTCGGTCCGAGGAGACCCAGACGGGTATCGAGGGGTGCCTCAGCCTTCCGGGTTATGTCGGTGAGGTGGAGAGGCCCCTCAGAGTGAGTGTCCGCGCCCTCGACCGGGACGGGCATAGCGTTTGGGTCGACGGAGAAGGGTACCTTGCGAGGGCCCTGTGCCATGAAATCGACCACTTGGACGGGATATTGTACAGCGACCGTGCTTCGACCATCTCGGAGGTAAAGGAGGAAGAGCCTGAGGACGGGTCAAGGGACGAGGAAGGAAACGAGAGGGAGATACGCGCGGTCTTCATGGGGAGCCCCGAGTTTGCCCTGCCTTCCCTGGATGAACTGGTTTCTGCCGGAGTCAAGGTAGAACTTGTTGTGACCCAGCCCGACAGGCCTTTTGGCAGGAAACAGGAGCTCCTTGCCACTCCGGTTAAGAGAAGGGCCATTGAGCTCGGCATTCCTGTCCTCACCTCAGAGCGAGTCTCAGAGCCTCACATCGTGGAAAAGATCCTGGCCATAAAGCCTCACTTTGTGATCGTGGTCGCCTTCGGGCAGAAGCTTCCCAAGGAGATCTTGCATGCGCCTCAGCTTGGCTGTCTGAACCTTCACCCCTCGCTGCTTCCGAAGTATAGAGGCGGCAACCCCATTCAGAGGGCCGTTATGAACGGCGACGAGGTTACCGGGGTCTCCATCATCCACATGAGTGAGCGGATGGACGCAGGCGACATTGCGCTAAAGAAGGAGGTACCCATAGGGCCAAATGAGACTTTCGGTACACTTGAGAAGAGACTGGCTTCGGTGGGGGCGCATGCTCTTCGGGAGGTAGTGTACCTCATGACCCTGGGCCAGATCCCCAGGACCCCTCAAGACGAATCAAGAGCCAGCCTGGCCCCGCACCTCTCAAGAGGTGAGGAAGTCATCGACTGGACGAGGCCCGCTTTGGAAG
>DGDN01000052.1 GCA_002385465.1 Candidatus Fermentithermobacillaceae bacterium UBA3951 | reverse complement strand
TAGATGTGTATAAGAGACAGGTATCGGACTGGCAAGCCTCGACGCACCGGTGTTTCCGTCGTCTATTGACTCCTCGGCCGGAGTCCTACCAATCTTCCTCCCCCTGTCGGCGCAGATGTTCCAAGTAATCCTGTAGATCCAAGGCAAAAACGGCTTATCCGGCTGGAAGGAAGCAATCGCCCGGAAAGCTCTCAGGAGGACTTCTTGCGTTACGTCCATTGCATCCTCGCGATTGCCGGTCATCCGGTAAGCCAGGTTGAATATTTTCCTATAGTATCTCTGTACCAGGGTGGCGAACGCGTCTTTATCGCCTCGCTGGGCGCTCTCTATGAGCTTTCTGTCTTCCACCTGGAAGAAATCCCCCTGATAAACCGACCCGGCCTTCACCCATGAATACGGCTGGAAGGCAAGACAGGTCTCAAGATACCTCGAAAGAAATCCAGCCTCATTCTACCAGTGGTCCCAAGGGGCGACTATTGGAAGTTGGCTAAGCCGGAGGCTCAAAGTAACTAGACCGTTTCCGAGGCCAAGAGGGAAGGGGCGCCTCGCGAAGCGCCCCTTTGGACTTCAGGCATCCTTCCAACCTATGGCGCAAGAGGCTGCCTTACAAAGTCGGCGTGAAGCACGATGTTCTCGGGAAGGATGGTGCTCGCAGTAAGCGCGACGTTGGCGGGCTGTGTCCTAGACCCGGACCAGTACCTCACCCATTGTGGATTATCGGTAAAAATCTGGACCTCGTAGGCGACCGAATCGGATATGTCGAATGCTTGGGCGAAGGTTTCGTCGGGATCGACCGTCACCACGACCGGCGACCCGGGGACGTCTTGCTTCGTCCCGCTGAGGGGCAGGTTCAGCACCGAGATACTCACTTCTACCGGTTCGCTGAAGTAGTTAAGGACCTGAACGATGACCGAACTGGCTTGATTGGCTCTAAACATGGGACCTGAAGTCATGGCCTCATGATCCGCCGGCCCATTCCCGTTCCCGCCCTGGCACTCCTCTAGGATCTGCCTTACCTCGGCTTTTATCTCCTGAAGACCGTATTCGGGGTTATCGAGCTTATCCTCGATGTCCCTGACTTCGCGCTTGATTTCTTGAAGTCCGTACTCGGGGTTATCCAGCTTGCATTCGATATCCCTTACCTCGTTCTTGATCTCGAGAAGGCCCGTGCAAGGGTCGTTGAGAGCGGCTTGTACGTCGCAGATGTCTGCCTTGATGCGCGCAAGCAGGCACAGGATATCTCTAACATCAAGTTCTTTGAGAATGCATTCTATATCCCGGATCTCCTTCTTTATCTCGCGAAGCCCGAACTCCGGATCCTCAATCGCGTCCTCGATGTCGCCTACCGTGTCCTTGATCCGGCCCAAGAGACACTCTAGGTCTTCAGCATTCAGGCCCTTTAGCAGGCACTCGATGTCTTTTATTTCCTTCTTGATCTCCTCCAGGCCGTGCTCCTCATCCTCGACCTGGTCCTCAATGTCATCCACAGCCTCCTTGATATCGGCGAGCAGGCAGCGGATATCGTCCAAACCCAGCCCCTTGAGCCGGTCCTCGATCTCCTTTACCTCGTCCTTGATCTCCGCGAGACCGTGCTCTTCATCCTCCACCTCGTCCTCGATGTCCTCCACCGCATCCTTGATGTCCCTGAGCAGGCAGCGGACGTCTTCAAGGTCAAGCCCTTCGAGCTTATCCTCGATCCTCTTTACCTCGTCTTTGATTTCCGCGAGGCCGGATTTCGGACTGTCCAGCTTATCCTCGATGTCATCCAATTGCCCGGCGAGCTCTTCGAGCAGATCTTTGACTTCTTCAAGAGAGTCGTCTTTGGGCCGGTCTCTTAGTCCGTCCTTGAGTATGTCCTTTATGGCTTCGACGGTTTCTTCTATGAGTTTGACCTCTACCTTGAGTTCTTCCAGACCAAAGCACGGATCGTCCAGTTTGGCCTCAATATGCTCGACTCCATCCTGGATGGCTTCCAACACGCAGGCAAGTTCCTCGGGGTCTATGTCACCCAGAATATCCTCAAGATTCGCCACACCTTCGGCAATCTGCTTGAGTCCAAAACACGGATCGGTCACAGCTCCCTCAACTACCGCCACCTCAGACTTTATCTCGCACAGGCCGGTCCGCGGATTGTCGAGTTTGGCCTCGATTCTCCGGAGCTGCTGCTGCAGGACCTTCACGAGACACGCGCTAATGCAGTTGCTCACCCCACTGTCACCTCTCTTATGAGTACCTCGGTGACATAATATGCAGGCAGCCTGATACGTGACTGCCTGAGGGTGAGCCGCCGCCCGGAGAACGATTAAAGCTTCTGAACGATCTCTCTGATGGAAGAGGTCACCGCCTCAGAGGACGCGGCAAGAGGTTCCTTCGACCCGAGCTGGGCGTAGCCGGGCGTCCCGCCCCCGCGACCTCCCCACCTGGAGGAGATCTTAGAGACTACGTCCCGGGCATCGGGGGAATTGGAAGGCGATATAACAACAACCGAAAACCTGGGGGATAGAGAGTAACAGACGGTGAGTTTCCCAGAAGATTCGCTTATCTTTTTCGCAGCGTACTTGAGCCGGTCACTCGCGAGCGACTCAAAGGCCTCCACTACCAAAGACTCGCCGGACTCGGAAAGCGCCCGGAGGCGGCTTTCCACCTGGAAGTCCAGGACGGCCTCGTGGGCTTCCTCCAAATCCTTTTCGAGGTCTCGAAGACGGGCGAGGGTGGACTGGACAGCCTGAGGGACATCCCCGAGGGGCATGGAGAGGGCGCTTGCTGCTTGCCCAAGCAGGCGTTCTTTTTCCCTGTAGTCGATGAGCGCCCTTTTTCCGCATCTGAATAAGACACGGACTCCCCCGTGGGCACGGTCAACTTGGTTTACCTTAATGAGCCCTACCTGCCCAGAGCTCACGACATGGGTACCCCCGCAGGGGCAGGCATCGTACTCTCCTACTGAGACAACACGTATATTCTCTGCGTCTATGTTGAAACGGGCCCGTATCCCACCGGGCAATTGGTCCTTCGGATACTCCCGGCCCGACACGGGGAGGTCTTGGAAAACCACCTGGTTGGCCCTATCTTCCACCCTGTCCCTTGCTTCATCTGAGAGGGCGGGGATATCCAGATCGATGCTTACGTAGTCTTTGCCCAGGTGAAAACCCACCGTGCGGGCATCAAGAAGTTCCTCAAAGGCGCGGGAGAGGATGTGCTGCCCGGTGTGCTGCTGCATGAGGTCGAACCGGTGCTCCCAATCTATCGTCCCTCTGACAGCCCATCCCCCCTCGGGCACCTCCGGAAGCCGGTGGGGCAACCTGTCGGCGGATACCTCACCGGAGAGAAGGTGGAGCACCCTCTCTCCTTCCTCGATTACCCCTTCGATCTTGAGGTCGTTTCGCCCAAAGGCCACCACGGCTTCACCTGACAAGAGGGTTAGGAAACCCTTGTCGGCAGGTTGCCCTCCTCCTTCGGGGTGAAAGAGAGTGCGGTCTAAGAAAACCCCAAGCCTACCGCCTGATTCGATAACCTCCAAGATCCTCGCCTCAAAATCACGTCCCAAGGGGTCTTCCCAGTACAGCCTCTCAGTCTTCAATAGAAACACCTCTTTGTGCTCGCCGGTCATTGTGTCGCTTGCAGCTCGGTCTTACCGCCGGATCTTAGATGACTATACCTTTAAGGCGCAGATATTCCTTTATTATGGGTTCGGGGTGGCGCCTCGCGTATTTTCGGGAAATGTGCTCGCTCCACCCGTAGCGGTCGTAATCCACATCGTCTTCGCCTTCTTCGGGCTTGGGGATCTTGGCGCCCAGGTTCACGTAGTAACCTTCGCGGATAAGCCCTGCGTCCATGATCTTCATTGCTTCTTCGATTTCCTCTTGAGATAGGTCGTGGTACTCGTCTTTCATGAGGACGCAGGAAGTCGGTATCCTGGGCCTGGGCGGGCTTTTCTTAGCCGGGTAACCGACAACCATGCCGACCACAGGATACACTCGTTCGGGCAGACCAAACATCTTGCTGAGCACGGGCTCGATCATGGGCGCCCCACCGAAGAAGCAGGTACCCAGGCCCAGAGCCTCTGCAGCCATAACGAAGTTCATTGCGGCGTAAGAGACGTCCTGGATACCCAAAAAGAGCATCTCGACATCGTTGGCCTTGTTCTTTCTACCTTTATAAGATATGAACTTCTCAAGCTTCCGGAAGTCCATGCAGAATAGCACAAACACCGGAGCTTTGGCTATGAACCTCCCCAGGTACCGCGACAGCTCCTCTTTCTTCTCTGCGTCACGAGTGTAAACGAAAGCATACATCTGCCCGGTAAAAGGCGCTTGCTGGGCGGCCCTCGCAAGAGTCTCCATGATCTCATCGGAGACATCCTGATCCGTAAACGACCTCACCGTAGACCGCTTGAGTATCAAATCGATGTAGGGGTTCTTGGCTCCCGGAGCTTCCATCTTGAGCGACCTCCTCTAGGTTGAAACGGCATCGCCTATGCCTGACTAGATGTCTTCTCTTCGACCCGAGAGGTTCCTGCAACCCGGTCAACCAGCGCTTCCCACTGCCCGTACAGGACCTCCAGCTCTTTCTCAAGGCTATCGTACTCTTTCCAGGGCAGTGACTCCGCGTCTTGGTAGGAAGACGGATCGTTGAAAATACGGATCAGTTCTTCCTTCCTGAGTTCAAGGGCCTCTATCTCGCTTTCGAGGCGAGAAAGTTCGAGAGCGAGGGCCTTTTTGAGGGAAGCGGCTTTCTGCCGGTCATCCTTCACGCCATCGCCCGCGCTTTCATCCTCGTTGGACCGTCTTTTCCCACGGGCGTGGCCGGCCTTGCCCGGAATAGCGGCTCCAGGATGTCCCCCGCCCGCAGCACTCGCTTGTGCCCCTCTTGAGCGGAGTCGCCCTGACTCCCAAGACGCGCCCCGGCGGTCTCCTGACCCGGAAGGACCCCTCCCCCTCCGCCTCAGCGCGAAGGACGGAAGCTCCTCTTCAAATAAGATGTCCTCTCCGCTCTCGACTTTAGCCCGGTACTCAGAGTAGCTTCCCTTAAAGATGTGGATTACCTCACCGTCCCATATCCAGAGGTGGGTCGCCAGGGTATCAATGAAGTATCTATCGTGGGACGCAAACAGGAGGGTGCCGGGGAAATCCTTTATGGCGCCCTCGAGCGCCTCCCTCGAAGCCATGTCCAAGTGGTTGGTCGGCTCGTCAAGGAGCAAGAAGTTCGCCTTGCTGAGTACCAGTTTGGCAAGGGTCAAGCGGTTTCTCTCTCCGCCCGAGAGGACCTTAACCTGCTTTTCGGCCTCATCTCCCGAGAAGAGGAACCTTCCGAGGAGGTCCCGGGCATCCTGATACTCGACACCTAAAGACCTTACCTCTTGAAGGACCGTGTTTTCGTCACATAGGTCTTGGAATCCCTGAGAGAAGTAGCCGGTGACCACGTTTTGGCCTATCCTAATCTCTCCTTCGTAATCCGCGTCCAATCCCACGACGCACTTCAGGAGAGTTGTCTTCCCGCATCCGTTCGGGCCGATGAGGGCCACTCGGTCTCCGCGTCTCACCTGCCACGAAAAATCTCTCCAAAGCCTCCTCTTGCCGGAAGGTTCCACGGGGACAGCCTTCCCGAGGTCAATAAGCTCCAGCACTTCATCGCCTGACTCCATTTCCATCTCAAAACGCACACCCATGCTGCGATTTTCTCGCTTCGGTTTCTCGATTATCTCCAGCCGCTCCAGCATCTTTTCACGGCTCTCCGCCTGCTTTTTTCTCGTGGGCGTTGCCTTCCATTTCTGGATGAACGCCTTCGTGCGCGCAATGAGGGCTTGCTGGCGCTCGTACTCTTCGGCTTGCGACTTGAGTTCCATCTCTCGTTGCTTGAGGTAAGCAGAGTAGTTTCCCGAGTAAACGCGGCCTTCTCCCCCACTAAGCTCCAGCACCTTGGTAGCCACCCGGTCGATGAAATACCTGTCGTGGCTCACGATCAGTGCGGCGCCGGGGTAGTCCTTCAGAAAACCCTCAAGCCACTCCACACCTCTAAGGTCAAGGTGGTTGGTGGGCTCATCGAGCAAGAGAAGGTCGGGCTCGAGAAGGAGCAGTTTGGCGAGAGCGAGCCTCAGCTTCTCCCCTCCGGAGAGGACGCTCGTCTCCTTGGCAAACGCGTCCTGGGTAAACCCGAGTCCCGCCAAGATTGCCTTCGCCTTGTGCTCAAGGTTATAACCGTCCAGGGTTTCGAACCTGGTCGTTACGCGGGCATATTCATCCATAAGGGAATCCAGGTCGAGCTCAGCGGAACCGCTCCGGCTATCTCCGTCCGCAGCCGGAGAGGCCCTTGCCATCTTCGCCTCCAGGTCCCTCATCTTGTTGTAAAGCCCGACGATGTCGCGCCTCGAGGAAAGGAGCTCGTTTAGGACAGTGTCCCTGAACGTAGGTACATCCTGGGAGAGATACCCCCAGTTTCTCCTTCCCGTTATGGCGAATTCACCGCCGTCGGGCTCCATTTCATGTGCCAGCACGCGGAGGAGAGTTGTCTTTCCCTCGCCGTTTCGTCCGATGACGCAGACTCTTTCGCCTTCTCCCACGGTGAAAGAAACGTCCTTCAGGACCGTGTGGGCACCGAAGTACTTGGTGAGGTTGTTTACGGTAAGGATGGTCATTGTCGAGTCCTCCTGCCTGAGCGATCAAGTGTTCGAGTCAAAAGGGATAGTAGCAGCCAAAGACGCTAAACGCCGCTTTGCAGCCCCACACCTCTCGAACCCTTAATCATGAAGGAGAACCCCTTTCGATAATGAGGAATACCCACAGGCAACTATAACACGTATCCGTCTGCGTGAAAAGCAGGTGTGCTGGTTCAGCCGATAGGATCGCCGACTTATCCGCGCTCCCCGGCTCGTATGCGCGCCCTCCGCCGGTTCGAAGATGGTGGATTTTCTGCAGGATCAAGGCAACCCATGTAGCATAAAATGAGTGTTGCTGCTCCGCAACAGTACACTCTGTGAGCGCAGCGGGTGCCGATGGGTCCATAAAATGGCTAATGCCACTTCATCATGGTGGATTTTTCGCATGGCAAATGAAGTCGACGGTACATAAAATGCACCATGGGCTCGGGAAACAGAGACCGGGTCAGTCCTCGGGATACACGGTGATGGGCGGTTCGTAGATGGAACTCACCATGGCGGCGAGGCCGGTGCCCGCACGGAGGGCTTCCGCGTCCAGGATCTCGGCGCTCAAGAACCCGTGAAAAGCGCGAAGTCCCGGGATCCTGTCCGCCGCTTCGCGCGAAACCACTTCGCACACCGCTTCTACCAGCGACTGCATCGCTGCCGTCTTGCGCGCTACGACCAATCCCAACCTGACAGGTTCTCCCGGGAATTCTTCACACCGGTTCTCAAGAAAGATTAGGGCCTTTTCCACTCCGCCGGCGATGGCGGCAATATCCCTCGACGCCTCCTTGGCCAGGGCGTACCGGAAATAGAGGTATGCTCCCAGTTCGCCCCGCCGGAGCCTTTCAAGCGCGGTGCCGGGATCGGCGATCTTGAGCCTCCGGGCAACGTACCCGAGAGCCCTCTCGACAATACTGGCACCGTCAACTGAAAGAGGGACATGCCGCCCATCGCTCACTCAGATTCGTCCTCTGGCTATATCCTTCCGGTAAGCTTCATCGCCTCTACGACTCTCTTGATGGCGAGGATGAAGGCAGCAGTTCTCAGGCTGCACTTCTCGGTCTTGGAAACCTCCCAGACGTCGTTCAGGCACCCGATCATCATGCCGTCGAGCTTGCCTATGACCTCATCGAAAGTCCAGGAAATGTGCTGGAAGTTCTGGACCCACTCGAAGTAGGAAACCGTCACGCCGCCTGCGTTGGCGAGGATGTCGGGGATGACCACGATGCCACGCTCAGAGAGGATCGCGTCGGCGTCTGCGGTGACGGGACCGTTGGCGCCTTCCGAGATAACTTTCGCCCTCACACGCTTGGCGACTCCCGGATCGATCTGGTTCTCCATGGCGCAGGGGCAGAGAAGGTCCACATCGAGGGTGAGCAGTTCGTCGTTGGTGATCTTCGTGATACCCGGTGCCGAGTACCCCTCAATCAGATGGCCCTTGGAGGTGACCGTGTACTTCATGAGATCTACAATGTCCAGGCCGTCCTTGCAGTAGTAGCCACCGGAGATGTCGGATACGGCAACTACCTTGACGCCCATCTTGTAGAGCCTCTCTGCGGTCCAGGAGCCGACTTTGCCGAAGCCCTGCACTGCAGCAGTGGCGCCCTTGGGCTCAATCCCGATCTTCTTAAGGGCTTCCACGCCGGTGATGGCGACACCGTAACCGGTGGACTCGGTGCGTCCGAGAGAACCACCCATGGAGACAGGCTTGCCAGTGAGGAGCGGAAGCATGCTCTCGCCGGCTATCTGCGTAGCCTCGTCGACCATCCAGGCCATTACCTGGCCGTCGGTCCCTACGTCGGGGGCCGGTACGTCTACGGTCGGTCCGATGTTGGGCATAAGCTCCCTGATGAACGCGCGGGAGATTGCCTCGATCTCCTGCTTGGTCATCTTGGTCGGGTCGCAAGAGATACCTCCCTTGCCGCCGCCGTAGGGGATGTTAAGGAGCGAACACTTCCAGGTCATTAGGGCTGCCAGCGCTATGACCTCGTCCATCTCGACAGTGGGGTGGTAACGAAGGCCGCCTTTGTAAGGCCCGCGGGCGTCGTTGTGCTGGACGCGGTAGCCTCTAAATACCTTGGGTTTGCCGTTCTCGGACCCGGGGATCTTGACCTCAATGACCCGGTCCGGCTCTTCAAGCATCTGCCGGATATGGTCGTCAATCGCGAGCTTCTTTGCTGCCTGGTCAAAGAATACCTTGACATTATCCAGAAGTGACATACTCCAATAGCCCTCCCTACTCATGTATCTTCCACTTGGAGCGTAACGCGCCCGGTATAATCTGCGCATAAGAAAGTCATCCGGGAGCATAAAGAAAACGTAAAAATGGCTATGCCAAATAGGATCCAATCGAGCGCGGGCCTATTGCGGTCTACGACGGCGGTTGGGCGTCGGGCATGTAGTAACCGATACCGGGCTTTGACAGGATGTACCGGGGATTTGACTGGTCCGGTTCTATCTTGCGCCGGAGGTTCGAGATGTAGTTCCTGAGGTACTGGTATTCGTCGCGGTACTCGGGACCCCAAACGCGCCCGAGGATTTCCTCATGGAGGAGGACCTTGCCCGCGTTCTGTGCAAGGTATTGCAAGACACCGTACTCCGTCTGGGTGAGGTTGATCTCGCTATCTCCTCGAAAGACCCGCCTCCTGGAGAAGTCGATCACCAGATCGCCCAGGACGAATTTGGATGATGCGCGCGCGGACGCAGAGAGGGAAGCCCTGTGCAGAAGGGCCTTCACTCGCGCGTTGAGTTCCGGGCAGCTAAAGGGTTTGGTCACGTAGTCGTCGGCGCCTGCCTGAAACCCCAGAAGCTTGTCGGCCTCGCTGATCCTGCTGCTTAGAATGATGATGGGGACGTCGGAAAAGCTCCTTATGGCCCTCGCCACTTCGAAACCGTTCATATCACCCGGAAGGACAATGTCAAGTATGACAAGAGCCGGGCTTTTCTCTTCAATGAGCCTGAGCCCCGACTTTCCGTCGGAAGCGATAACCGCGGTATAGCCTTCGCTCTCAAGGCTGATTTTCACGAGTTTGGCAAGTTTGGGTTCATCCTCGATGATGACAATGGTTTCGGAACTCACTCCGCGACCTCCCGTCCAGACGGACTCTCCTTGTGAAAAGGTATGGTGAAGTAGAAAGTGGACCCTTTCCCCACAACGCTCTCGGCCCATATGTCCCCGCCGTGGGCGTTCACTATCTGCCTGGCGATGAGAAGCCCAAGGCCGGTCCCCTTGACCTTTCGCGCGTCGCCGCTTTCTACCCTGTAATGCCTTTCAAACAGCCTGTTCAGGTGCTCGGGAGCTATCCCGCCCCCTTGGTCGGCGACGGAGAACAAGAACCCGCCTTTTGTCCTTTTGACCCTCAGCACTATGAGCGAGCCTTCCGGAGAGTACTTAATGGCATTGTCCAGGAGATTTCTAAGTACTTGCTCCAGCCTGGTTGGGTCCGCATAGACTTCCCTCGCACCCTCGCTTATATCGGTAAAGAAGCGGTGGCCCCTGGAAATGGCAGACTCCTCAAGCAGGATCCTCTTTATGAGAGGCGGGAGAAGGACGGGCTCCATGGAAAGGCTGGTCTTAGGTCCCAAGGCCGATTCAAGGACAACGGAGACAAGCCTCTCAAGCCTCTCGCACTCTTCCATGACGGTGCCGAGATACTCATCCCACTCCGGACTTCCCGGAAGGTGCTTTCCGCCCGCAAGAAGCGTGAGGTAGCCTTTTATGCATGCAAGAGGAGTGCGGAAATCATGCGACAGCGCGCCAACCGCATCGGCCAGCTCTCGTTCCCTCACTCGGGCGGCTGCGTAGTGAACACTCAAACGCCGGGCGAACAGCCTGAGGACTTCACTCATGGCCTCTTTGACCACGAGCTCTCCGCCCTTACCACCCTTGCGAGTTTGGTCTCCGCCCGGGCATACATTGAGACACGCAACGAGAGAAACCGGGACACCTTCACGAGTGCCCGTAAGCTCAATCGTCCCCTGTTTGCGGCGAGCGGCGTCTCCGGCAGCGGAAGGACCTACAGCGGGCCCTTCCTCTCCTACTCTCACCAGAACATCGGAAGTACCGGTCCCTTGCCCCCTAAGGCACAGGTAGGATAGCCAATCTTGACCGGCGGCCACTTCCCCGACCCGCTCCAGCGCCCGGTCAAGTTCAGGTTCCATAAGCGCTATGGATACTTCAGCAAGAAACCGAACTGCCGTTTCCCAGTCCACCCAACCGCTCCTTAGGTATACTTGTCCTATCTACAGTATAGAGTTTCTGGGCTTAGATGACTATCAGGGATCTTTAGGAGGGCTCTTGCTCTTACTCAAACTTGATCCTGGAAACCCCCTGTAGTATTGCCTGGCCGTGATCCACTCGGGCTTCTCTTCGGTCACGGAAAAGAGCCCTGCAGCGCGCACTGTCGCCGAGAGTATCCTCTCTGTAACACCCTCGTGAAGTCCGGCAGCTTCCGGGGGACCGGCTACATCGTTAGGTGCTCCAGAGGCAGGGACATGAAGTAACGGCCAAAGGCCTCTCATGGCAGCGGCTACGGCCGAGTACTGTTGGGTGAAGGAACCGACGATGCTTGCCACGATCTGGCCGCTCACGGCCCTCCGCGGGTCGGTCGTGACCCTTAGACTCTTTGTTCCCAAAGAGGCAACATCCGACACACCTTCGGGGATTACAACCAGGGCCACCACATCTCCGCCCTTTAGGAGATTAGCCCCCTCGTCCTCGCTCTCGGCCGGCACAACCTCAATGATTTCTTCTATTGGCTCATGGGTGAGGACCCGCATTCTCAAGTTTCTACCGGGCCTATTATGTCAACTAGACCCCGCGCAAGCATATCATGAACCGGGTGATCACTATGAAACGGCAGGACGTTCGATCCCAAAGACACGAAGAACACCACGGAGATTTCGGAAACGAAGGCAAGGACCCTTGCCAAATATGCCGTTTGAAGGGGCACCTCTCCAAGGTAACGCGGGCTTTCAAAATGCTAAGCGGATATACCCAAGCCGTCCAAAGGACAACCGACGAGACCACCCTCCTGAACGAAGCCTGCAAGACAATAGTGGACGCGGGAGGGTACATGATGGCATGGGTTGGCTACGCCGCCTGCGACGCCGAGAAATCGATAAAACCCGTGGCGGCAGCCGGAATAGGGGTTGACTACGTGACCGAGATCCGGCTCAGTTGGGGCGACAATCCCCTGGGCCAGGGCCCTACGGGTACCGCCATAAGGACGGGCGAACCTGCAGTGTCCCGCGACATCCGCACGTGCCCGTTCTTCTGGCCCTGGAGAGAGGCGGCAGTGAAGCTCGGGTACGTCTCATCGATCTCCCTCCCCCTCATATGCGATGACACCATAATAGGCGCCCTCAACGTCTATTCGGGAGACCCGGAGGCCTTCGACGACGACGAGATCGGACTCCTCTCGGAAATTGCTTCGGTCATGTCCTTCGGCATAGTGGCCATCAGGATGAGGACGGAGAGATGGCGGGCCCAGGAAGAAGCGTTGCGCTCCTGGTGGATCTTGCGGGTCACGCTGGACGGGATCGTGAGGGCCATGGCAACCGTCACCGAATTACGGGACCCGTACACGGCAGGTCACCAGGACCGGGTCGGCCTTCTGGCCCAGGCCATCGCCGCAGAATTAGGACTTTCGTCCCATACCGTCGAAGGCGTCGGCATAGCAGGCAGGGTCCATGACCTCGGGAAAGTCTACGTGCCCATTCAGATATTGAGCAAGCCTTCTCTCCTTACCCCGGTAGAGTACAGCCTCGTAAAAGTGCATAGCGAGGCAGGTTACGAAGTGCTCAAGAACATCGAGTTTCCCTGGCCGGTGTCAGAAGCCGTCTTGCAGCATCACGAAAGGATGGATGGCTCCGGCTATCCACAAGGACTTGCCGGGGCCGAGATCTTGCCCGAAGCCCGGATCATAGCAGTTGCCGACACAGTCGAAGCCATGTCCAACGCCCGGCCGTACCGTCCCGCCCCCGGGATCGAAGCAGCTCTCAAAGAGATCTCCGAAGAAGCGGGAACAGCCTACGATCCGGACGTCGCGGAAGCATGCGTGAGGCTCTTCAGAGAAGGACACTTCCGGTTCAAATGACTCTGCTTCTCGCGGATGAGCCCCGGCGTATTCACGCGCACCTCGCTCAGCAATGTCTCAAATCCCGGCGTTACTTAGGTCCTGGCGCTCCTTACCTCTTTGGTGATGGCTCCCGCAGCGCATAGTGCCTCAACCGACTGCTCCATGGTGACCATCCCCGCGGCGCCCCGGGCGATCACTCCCGGCAGGCGGTGGGTTTCGCCCGAGCGGATAAGCCTTCTCACTTCCTCTGTGGCCACAAGGATTTCGCAGGCCGCTATCCTGCCTGAGCCGGAAGACCTGGGGAGCAGCTCCTGGGCTACGATCCCCTCCAAAACCTCGGATATCTGGGCGCGGACTTGCCTGTGGTACTCGGAAGGGAAAAGATCTGTGAGCCGGTTCACCGCCCCGGTTGCCCTTGGGGCATGCATGGTTGCGAGCACCAAATGGCCGGTTTCTGCGGCCGAGAGGGCGGTAGCTGCGGTCTCATGGTCGCGAAGTTCTCCTATTACGATTACGTCGGGGTCTTCTCGAAGCGCCGCCCTCACTCCGTCTGCGAAAGAGGGAGTATCCGACCCGACCTCACGCTGGTTCACTATGCCTTTCCCGTGTTTGTGGAGGAATTCCACAGGGTCCTCAAGGGTGATTATGTGGTAGGGGTAAGTGCTGCTTATCTCCGCCACTATGGCCGCGAGGGTTGAGGATTTCCCCGAGCCGGTTGCCCCGGCTATCAGGACAAGGCCGTTCCTGAGCGTTGCGAATCGGAGAACCGCTCCGGGCAAATGGAGGTCTTTGAGGCGCGGGACCTGACCGCGTAGGACCCTGATGGTCATAGCCGTTGACCCTCTCTGCTTGAAGGCATTCACGCGGAAGCGGCCCGTTCCGGGGAGGCTCAAGGAGAAGTCAACCTGTCCCGATGACCGGAACCTTTCCAGCCTGTCAGGAGGGCAAAAGGACCTCAGGAGTTCATCGGTCTCCTTAGCCGAAAGCACGGGGAAAGGCATGCGCACCAGTTCGCCGTGCACTCTCACCGCAGGTGGCGACTCTACCGTGATGTGGATGTCCGACGCTCCCTGCCTGCAGGCTGCCGCACAGATCTGCGCTATGTCCATAAGTCCCGAGCCTCCCTCCATCAAGCCAGACTATGCTTCCGGCCCGGGAGGGGTCACGCTCACTTGTCACGAGAGGGCGCGTCTTCTCCCCTTTCGGCCTCTTTGGCAACCGGCCCCGTCACTTCCGGTTTCCGCGTCACGGCCCGGGTCTTCCAACGTCCCGACAGGAAGTACAGGTAGTTGAGGCCCGCCCCGATGGCGGGAGAAATCGCCAAGCCCAACCAGATCCCCCTGCTCCCCATTGCCCTTGAGAAACGCATCGCCAACGGGATCCTCACGCACCAAAGCGTAACGATAGAGATAAGCATCGAGGGGACGGTGTCCCCCGCCCCCCTAAGTATCCCTGACAACATGAACATAAGCGCGTAGGGGATGTAGGCAAAGCCAACGATCCTGAGGTACCCGATACCTTCCTTGAGCACGTCGGGGTCGCTGGTGAAAGTGCTTAGGAGGGGACCGGGGAAAGCGAGGGCCACAAAGCTTACCACACTTGTAATGCCCACGGTCATGAGGATGCTCCAGCGGACAACCTCCTTAACCCTTTCATGCTTCCCGGCCCCCAGGTTCTGACCAACCAGAGAGGTGACGGCCAAGCCCATGGTCATCGCAGGCATAAACGCGAATTGATCAAGCCTTCCGCCGACTCCGAAAGCCGCGGTCACCGATGAACCGAACCTGTTCACGAGTGATGTCATCGTAAGCATACCGAGGGATACGATGACTTGTTGCACTCCCGCCGGGAGCCCGATACCGAAAGTGAGACGTACCAGCCGAAAATCAACCCGCCAGTCCTCGCGGTCTCGCGTGAGGTAACCGAGTTTCATCATGTGGCGAATGCCGAGGATCCCGGAGAAAGCCTGGGCGACGATCGTTGCCAAAGCCGCTCCCGATACGCCCATGTAGGGGAAAGGCCCGATCCCGAATATGAGCAAAGGGTCGAGTATGATGTTGAGGACCGTCGCATAGGCGAGGAACTTAAGGGGCGTCCGAGAGTCACCCAAGCCTCGCATGACTGCTGAAACCAAGTTGTAGACAAATGTGGCGAACACACCGCCGAGGATTATGCCTAGGTAATCGGAGGCCCAATCCATAATCTCTTGAGGGGTGTTGATGAGGGCGAGGAGATCTCTCCTGAAGATAACACCCAAAGCGCTGCTCACCCCGCCGACGACCAGGGTGAGAAGCAGTGAGTTGGCTATGGATTTTCTCACCATGACCGTATCCTTGGCTCCGGAGTATTGCGCGACCAACGTAGTGGTGGCCATCCCTATCCCCATGGCCAGCGCCACAACCGCGAATGTGATGGGGAAACTGACGGAAACCGATGCCAACCCTTCTTTTCCCAGATAGCGGCCCACCCAGATGCTGTCTACGGTGTTATAGAGGGCCTGGAGGACGTTCCCTATGAACATAGGGAGCGAAAACACGATCAGGTGCCTCGGTATGCTGCCTTCAGTGAAATCTTGTCTCGAGCTTCCTCGTGTCGCCAGTTTGAGCACCCTTTCTCCATGGCAGGCTGTCCCTATGCCATCCGTCTCCGGAGCCGCCGGTCGGCGGAGTTTCTTACCCCAATGGCCGGCTGTATACGGACTATCTCCTTCGCGGACAGCCGGCTGCCCCTCGCGAAATCCGGACGTCCCTGATTCTACACGCACTAAGAGAAGGGTTCAATAAACCATAGTATTCTAGGTAGGCACAAAGAAGAGAGCAGCCTTCAGGCTGCCCGGTTCCCTCTTGGCTCAGTCAGGCCTACTAACAGATGCCGCAGAACAGACCGAGGACCAGGAGGATCAGAATGAGGAACAACACAAACGCCCAGCTGCTGCCACCATGGAAGCCTCCCATGGAGGAACCCTCCTTTCCGAAATGCACTGCAACATATTATGTTGACACGCATTTCGGAGTTACTTGGCGGTCGCGCCGGGTGAAGTCTAGCGCTCAACCAAGGTCCGGCGGTTTCCGGAAAGAAGTGGCCTTCTCAAAGGCATAGGCCATTGCCAGCAAGAGAGGCTCAGACCAAGCCTTGGAGGTGAAAGTGATTGCCACCGGTCGGAAGTCGGACGTCACCCCTACGGGAACCGTGATCGCCGGGTAACCGGACTTCGCCGCCAGCGTTGTGCATCCGATGCCGGGATACACAAGCGCGTCCAAGGCGTACTTGCCAAGTAGGTAGTCTATCCCTTTTTCCCTGGACAGGCGGTCGTCCTCAGCCCGTAGCCTCACGTACTCAGGTTCTGTCAGTGTCCCGCTGGTCGCTTCCGCCGCCAGAAACGTGGTCTGGCCGTACCGGAGCATCTTGTACGGGTTCTCATTGTTGAACGCGATGAGTTCCTTAAGTGAGTGGACCGGTATGTGGGGTGCCAGCCCGGAAAGATAGGCATTGATGGCCGGTTTGAACTCGTAGGTCAGGCTCCTTGAGCTCCATGGTTTCGGACGGTCTGGGCTCACATCGACCACGGTCGCCCCAAGGTCTTTGAGCGCCTCCTCTGCGGCCTCAGAGAGCGCGGCCCTTTCTTTGTCAAGCTTGCCGTAATCGTCTCTGGGGATCCCGATACGTTTGCCTTTCAGGCCGTCTCCATCCAGGAATTGCGTATAGTCCCTATGGTGGAACCCCTCCGAACGCCGGGTCGCCGGGTCCCTATCGTCAGGCCCGGCGAGGGCACCGAGCAAGATAGCCGCGTCCTCCACGCACCTTGTCATGGGTCCCGCCGTGTCTTGTACGTGTGATATGGGGATTATGCCGGAGCGGCTGATGAGCCCTACGGTGGGTTTTATGCCCACTAGGCCGTTGTTGGAAGATGGGCTGAGGATCGAGCCGTGCGTCTCGGTGCCGATGCCGGCCGTGACAAGACTTGCCGCCACCGCCGCCCCCGACCCCGAGGAAGAGCCGCCCACGTCCAGCCTCCCTGGCCCATAGGGGTTCAGGACTTGTCCTCCCCGGGAACTGTACCCGTTGGGCATGCCTTCGGTCATGAAGTTTGCCCACTCCGTCATGTTGGCCTTGCCGAGTATGACCGCGCCTGCCTCTCTCAGCTTCTGCGCGACGAATGAGTCCCTCGACGCGTAGGAGTCGGCCAACGCCAGAGACCCGGCGCTGGTGTGCATTTTGTCCGCGGTATCAATGTTGTCTTTCAAGACGACGGGTATCCCGTGGAGAGGGCCGCGGGGGCCTCTTCGTGCCCGCTCAAGATCCAGGGCTTCCGCGATGAACATGGCATCGGGATTGACCTCGAGGAATGAGTTGAGGCACGGCCCCGACTTGTCGTACCTGGCGATCCTGTCGAGGTACGCCTTCACCAAGGCACGGGAAGAAGTTTCGCCTCTAGACATCCTCGCCTGAAGGTCCTTGATGGTGGCTTCCGATACATCCGGCAGGTTGTGGTCTTGGACCATGTTGATACCTCCCCCACGGCAAGGACTCCTGGCCGTCTCATGAAGGCGCCGGCTTCTCCGAAAACCAGGCCCGAACCAAGCATGCGGTTGTTCGGGGGCTCACGTCAGCCCAAAGGCTTCGGCTGCTTCGGATCCCCGGCGTCCGAGACGCTCCGTCTCCTAGTTCCTCGGTAGCCAGTCCTCATCCTTCCGGGTCACGGCCCTATTGGGCCTCGGCCCTGTGCGCCCGGCTCAGTGTAGCGAATCGCACCGCGCGAACTATGCCCAGGACGCGCTGCCCTAGACCCACTCATCATCCTCCAGCGCCTCCTCCAACAGCTTCATCCGGTCGACACGCCTGCTGGCCGGGCGGAACTTCCTCCCCGTCCGCAAGTTGCGGTCTTGCCCGGCCCGGCTCTTCTCCGCGTCCTCGAGAACCCTGCGATAGTGCGCGAGCCTCTCCTCGGAAAGCTCCCCCGCCCGTATGGCGTCCCTCACCGCACACCCGGGCTCCCCTCGGTGGGAGCAGTCGCTGAACTGGCAGTCCCAGGCGATCTCCTCGATATCGGCGAACTCCGACTTCACGGTCTCTTCCCCAAGGTTCCAAAACCCGATTGCCCTGAGCCCCGGAAGGTCAGCGACGTAGCCTCCCCCAATGTCTATGAGGGAGGAGTACGTCGTTGAATGCCTTCCTTTGTTCGTGGCCTCGCTAATCGCGAGGACCTTAGCTTCCAGGTCAGGGCACATGCACTTCAGGATGCTCGTCTTGCCCACGCCCGAGGGTCCGGTGAACACTGACGTCTTCCCGCGGAGAGAAGCGTGCAGTTCCGGAACCCCCTCGCCGGTCCAGGCACTCGTGAGGACGACACGGACGCCCCGCTTCTCTAGAGATGACTTTATCTCCTGGACCTTCTCCATGTGCCGCCTATCGGGCGCAGCCTGGTCGATCTTGTTGATGCACACGGCGCTTTCGATGTCCGCTTGAGCGGCAAGAAGGAGGTATCGGTCGATTGTGCCCCGCTTGAGCGGAGGAGCCACCGCGGCGACGACCGCAACCACAAGGTCGACGTTCACCGCCAAGGTCTTCTTGAGCAGGGTTGTACCGGGCCACGGGGGCGGGGCCAACCTGAAGAGGACCGTTCTCCGGGGCAGGAGCGACTCAATGAGCGCCGTCCCACTGGTCATCATCCCGGCGACAACCTCGGACCTGGTCTCCAGAGTCCTTAGGAGCACTTCCTCGCCTATATAGACGGCGTCTTGCTCCCGCTCTAAGCGGTCGCGCAGTTTGCCGCGGAGCCTGCAGGCCCATGTCGCATCGCGTCCCGCCCCTTGCGGGCCCCCACCCTCACCTTCACGAGCACCGGTCACAGTCCTGGCAAGATAGAGCCCCGGCCCCGTGCGGACGATCACTCCACGGAGCAGGGCGTGTTTGTCGTCTGTTCGAAGTTTTTCCTGCAATGTAGTGTTCCTCCCAGTCTGACTGAACTCGGGAGTCTGTCCGAAGGCCTGAGGCCAAGGTGCTCTTCCTCAAAAAGGAGGACAGACTACTGTTTCCTCACAGGTCACAACCCGAGTTCTCTGACCGGGTAGGGCATTTCCCAGCGGTTCGCGGCGTGGTGGCGGCCGTCTTGTCCTGGCTTGGTCCTGTGCCGGCCGCTCTGTCGCCCGGGGTGGCTCCGCTTAGCGCGGTTCACGCGGGCGCGATGCCGACTCCGAAAGCATCCAGCCTGAAGGACTAGGTAGGGGAACCGGGGTTGTGCCTGTTTCCTCCAATAGCAACGCTATACGCCACAGACACTCACCCCTTTCGGTACGCTCGATTTCTGGTATCGCGGTACGTCCCGGCGTCCAAAGCCTGGTTTCAACGACTCCAAGACGTATTACGGCTCCTCAACTATATTCGGACGGCGGCGAAGTGTCAATTGAACTTGCATATCGTGCGCAGATCCGGCCGGTCCGGAGCGGCGCTTTTGCAGGACGACAACCACAAAGCCCGTCCTCAAGCCGCAGGATGCCTGCCGCCGCCCCGGAACGACGGATTTCAGTCAGGCTCGGTCAGGTCCGCCACTTCTTCCCCACGGGATATATGTCCTCGGGGATGTTCTCGTAGTGGAGGAGGCTCAGGTCAGCGGGTCCCTGGCCGGGAACGCTGGTACGGATGTCCACTTTGGCGACG
>DGDN01000121.1 GCA_002385465.1 Candidatus Fermentithermobacillaceae bacterium UBA3951 | reverse complement strand
AGATGTGTATAAGAGACAGCTGTTCTCCAGCCCATCTCTGATCCTGGGAACACTCCTACCCCTCCTTAGGAGCGGAGAACTCCTCTCGCACATTGCAGTCAGCCTGCAGAGGATTGTGCTTGGGTTTTTGGCGGGCGCGGCGCCTGGAATCATCCTAGGGCTCTCCATGGGGCTCTTCGAGCCGCTCAGGGCTTGGCTGATGCCGCTTGTTTCGAGCACGTTTCCTATCCCGAAGTTGGCCATCATGCCGCTAATCCTCATCGTGTTCGGTTTGGGCGAGGCCTCAAAGGTGTTTACCATCGGGATCGGCGTTTTCTACCTGGTCCTTATAAACTCCATGACAGGTGTGCTCAGCATCGAGCCCATCTACTTGGATGTGGCGAAGGCTTTTGGCGCTTCTAAGAAAGACTTCTACCTGACCGTCGCCATCCCCGGCTCCCTTCCCATGATCTTTGCGGGACTGAAGCTGGGGATGGGGACGGCTCTCCTCTTAATCGTTGCCGCCGAGATGTCGGCTGCCCAAGCGGGTGTGGGATGGATGGTGTGGAGAGCTTACGACATGTTCGACATTGAGCGCATGTTTTCGGCCCTACTCACCTTGGCAGTCTTAGGATACCTGCTTGCTACTCTTCTCGAGATCATTGAGAGGAAGGTCATCCCATGGAAGGAAAAGTAGACGCAGCTTACAGGCGTAGAGTAGGTCGTGTCATGAAGGACGTATCTCAAGACCAGCGGTATGTGGGAGACTTGTCGCGCTCCGCCGAACTCCGCCCGGATGTCTGCGTGAAAATCTCCGGACTGACAAAGGAGTTTCATATGGGCGACCGGAGCATCGCGGCTATCGATGGGCTGGACCTGGAGGTCAAGGACGGCGAGTTCCTCTGCATAGTGGGGCCGTCCGGGTGTGGCAAGACCACCCTAATCCGCACGATCGCGGGCTTGGAGACTCAGACATCCGGCACTATCTGGGTCAAGAAGCCTGCCGGAGGACGCCCGCTTACAGCAATGGTCTTCCAGACCGATTCCATTTTTCCGTGGATGACCGTTGAGGACAACGTGGGCTACGGGCTTAGGATGCAGGGTGTGAAGAAGTCCCAGCGAGACGCCAAGGTCGAGTCGCTGCTCAAGATCACGGGTCTCGAGAAATTCGGGAAGAGCTATCCCCACCAGCTGTCGGGGGGCATGCGTCAAAGGGTGAACGTTGCCCGGGCTTTCGCGGCCGACCCGGAGATCCTACTCATGGACGAACCGTTTGGCCTCTTGGACGAGCAGAACAGGATGATCCTCCAGAGAGAGCTCATGGAGATTTGGCGGGGAAGCCGCAAGACCACCCTTTTCATAACGCACAGCGTGGATGAGGCCATACTGCTCGGGGACAGGATCCTGGTGATGACGGCCCACCCCGGGCGGGTCAAAGAGATCATCGATATAGACATCCCCAGGCCAAGGGACCTCATCGCACTGAGAGGCGATCAGAAGTTCATCTCCCTCTACAAGCAGGTCTGGGAGCTTCTCTCGGAGGAAGTGTTGCGCTCCCGCACACAAGGGGTGCTTCGCCAGTGACGTAAGCCCCTGCCAAACCCTTGCACGCCTTTTCGCGACTCACGGGGTTCGCCGGGAAGTTTGTCTGAGATTTCCCCGAACGGTCTCTCTATAGGTACCCCCTTTCCTGCACCTCAGGATCCAGCCATATCAATGAGGTGTGCGTGAGGCGTTTTCTCCACTCGAGTATGGCCAGTTCAACTTCATCGAGTACCAGCTTGTCGGCGGGGGAGGGCAGATCCTCAGGTATCTTCAGGCCTTCGCCTCGCTCATCCCAGTAACGTTCAACAAGTCCAAGGTCTACGAGGACTCTGACGAGCCCGCGGACGGTGGTCTTATAGGGCTTCCCGTATTCCCGGGAAAACCGCCTGGTTACTTCCGCCCTCTTGTCGGGAGGGTAACCGGCGAACAGGTTCTTCAAGGTCTTTGGGTACAGGTCTTTGATATTGAACCACATAAGATCTCCGGCGATTCTGCTGTGCCACTGGCAGGCGATAACCAAGTACATCGCCCAGATCTCAGGAGGGACATGACGGGCCCATCCTTTGGCTGTGAAAAGGTGGATCTCGCGGACGTCGCTGTAGTACACGCGGATTCTAGGACCGGGTTCGGAGCCGTCCTTGGGTTTGTATTCTTTGGCTTTCACGAGCTTCAAGCCTAAGTCGAACGGATGTCGATTGGTAGCGATATGTAACACCTCCTAAAAACAGGGTTCGACGGAGATATGGAAATTCCTGCCATACCGGACACAGATCGCAGAAATAGCGAAGCCCGGGGTTTCGCCCGGGCCTAAGGGAGATGTAAGGTTTTGTGTTCTCAGGTCCTTTAGGAGCGATTGTCTATCTTCAGGATACATGCTTCCCGAGACGACTCAGTTACCGACCCCCTGGTAGCGGTCTAGTGCTTTGGTCCAGAAAAGGTGCGCTAGAGCGAACGTGAGCACCGCCACGAGTGGAGTAAGCAGGGCAATCCGCATGAGTTCGCCGTTTCGAAAGACAAGCTGAGCAGGATAGAAGCTGTCTCTTATACACATCTTACGC
>DGDN01000070.1:2243-16172 GCA_002385465.1 Candidatus Fermentithermobacillaceae bacterium UBA3951 | reverse complement strand
ATCCACATCCTCAGAAACTCCGTGGATCACGGGATAGAGCTGCCTGAAAAACGTATCGCGGCGGGTAAGTCCCCGAGAGGGCGGGTAGTGCTGTCGGCGGTCCACGAGGAGAACCAGGTGGTTGTGAGGGTCGAGGACGACGGCGCAGGCATAGATGCGGAGAAAGTAAAGCGTTCGGCTGTCAAGAAGGGGCTCATCTCAGAGGAAGTCGCCCAGAAGCTGTCCGAGAAGGAGGCGCTGGAGCTCATCTTCATGCCGGGATTCTCGACTTCTGATGTGGCGACGGAGGTATCCGGCCGCGGGGTTGGGATGGATGTCGTCAGGGCAAACCTCGAGAAGGTGAACGGCCAGATCGAGGTGCGGACGAAGCTGGGCGAAGGCACAGTGGTGACCCTCAGGCTACCTCTCACCCTCGCCATCATGCGGGCCCTCCTTGTGAGGTGCAAGGAGCAAGTGTACGCCATCCCCACGTCATCGGTGGAAGAGGTCTTGGCCATGGAGGACGTCACGGTCGGAAGCGTCCAGGGGAAACCCGCTATGAACGTGAGGGGAAGGGTAATCCCGCTCATCTCTCTGGAAGGTGCTCTCAGAGATGATCTCTGGTCGGATAACGGGCACAGGTATGCCCTCTTAACCAGGTCCAACGACCAACCGCTTGCTTTGGGCGTGGACGGGCTTATCGGAGAAGAAGAGATTGTTGTCAAAGAGATGGGACACATGCTTTCGCGGCTCAAAGGGATTGCGGGTGCGACGATACTCGCCCAAGGGGATCCCGCAGTTATCCTGGATGTCAACAGGGTCGTCTAAAGGCCGGGTCCCTAGAAGATCCAACAGAGTCGCCGGGAGTTGACTTACATCTGAACGGAGGAGTCATGGGAGGAAAAACGCTGGAGTACGCGCGGTTTCACGAGTCGGCCGTTCTCGGGTTGGAAAGCGCCCGGGAGATCCTCTCGGCTTACACAGGGAGACCACTCAGGCTGGCCGCGGTCCGGAGCGATTATGTTGAGCTCAACAAGGTGCCGCTCCTCTCCGGCCCGCCGGAAGAGGTTGTGTTGAGTTCCTACGTGACTTTCGGCGGAGACGTCGAGGGGCAGCTCCTGATGCTTTTCAGACCCGAGTCGGCCGAGAAACTGGCGGGCCTCCTGGCGCCTCACGTCTTGGGCCCCATTTCGGGCCAAAGGAGCCCCGACCTTCTTGAGTCGCTTATTGGAGAGATAGCCAACGTAGTCGGTTCGGCCGTCCTCAACAAGGTGGCCGATGGTTTCGAGATCAAAATCCTGCCCATACCTCCTGTGATCATACGGGAGATGGCCGGAGCCGTGCTTAGTTCCGCCACGGCTTACGCAGGGTTGGACGGAGACTCAACTTACGTGGCTTACATGAAAGCCACTCTTGATGAAGAGCAGGCGTCTTTTGAAATCGTGTTTCTACCCAGGATGGGTGGTTTCCAGGGTACATCACAGATGACGGAGTAGTCGGATGTCTGATTCGCTGGTAGTTGGCCTTGCTGAGGTTAAGTGGTCGGTCTTGCCTGAGGATGTCCTGGTGGCGTTCTCACTCGGTTCCTGTGTGGGGGTTGCGTTGTGGGACCCCGTCTTAAGGGCCGGGGCGATGGCCCACGTAATGTTGCCATCATCGAGGGGCAGGAAATCGCCGAAGAACGGTGTGGATGCCGGCTTGACCCCTCGATTTGAAAAACCGGGCAAGTACGCAGATACCGCAGTCGAGTACGCGGTGCGATGCCTTACTGCCATCGGAGCCGAACCGTCGAGGATGATGGTGCGGATGGCAGGGGGAGCCCACGTCATTCCCGGGTTTACTTTACCGGGCGGCGATATTGGAACGGCCAACATCCGGGCCGTGAGCGAGGCTATTGAGCGACTCGGCCTCCCTGAGCCCAGGAAGGATGTTGGCGGAGACTACGGCCGGACCATGAGGCTCTATGTCGGCGAGGGACGAGCCACCGTGTATTCGGTCTCGCGCGGAGAAAGGGAGATATAGAGAGACAATCTCCATGGGCAATGAGGCCATAGCGAAGGGGTGAGGAAGGTTGCCTAAGGTTTTGGTTGTCGACGATGCCATGTTCATGCGCACTAAAGCCTCTAAACTGCTCATTCAGGAAGGGTACGAGGTAGTTGAGGCTTCAAACGGGGCGGAAGCAGTAGAGACATACAAGGCTGAACGGCCGGATCTGGTGCTCATGGACATCACCATGCCCGTCATGGACGGCATTGATGCGGTAAAGAACATAAGAGCCTTTGACAGTGAGGCCAAGGTGATAATGGTCACTGCTCTCGGGCAAAGGAGCATGGTGTTGGAAGCCATTAGGGCGGGTGCCAAGGATTTCGTCGTAAAGCCGTTCCAGGCTGAGAAGCTTCTCGAGGCAGTGAAAAGACTGTGCCCGAATGGCTGAGAGGAAACACTTCTAAGACGGTATCTGTCCTCATTGCGGATGACTCCGTGTTCATGAGGCATATGCTGCGGCGTGCTCTCGGACGGCACCCTCGGATACAAGTTGTCGCAGAAGCCCGAGACGGGCTTGAGGCAGTCGAGAAGAACAGACAGGTTATGCCCGATGTAGTCGTCCTGGACGTGGAGATGCCTCGGGTGGACGGATTGTCGGCTCTAAGAGTGATGATGGCCCAGAGGCCTGTTCCGGTCGTCATGTTCTCATCGCTCACACACAAGGGCGCACAAGTTACGTTGGAAGCCCTTTCGTTGGGAGCCGTCGACTTCCTCCCCAAGCCGACTTCGGGGTTTGAGCTGGATAAAGCGGCGGAAGAACTGTGCCGGAAAGTGCTGGCGGCGGCTTCCGCAAAGCCCCGTGTTAGGGAAGAACCGGTGGCCGCGCACGCGAAGGCGGCCGAGCGTACAAGCAGACAAGCGGTGTCAACCGATCCAAAGGCTTCTCGCGACGCAGGGTCTCTCGTCGTTATCGGCGCCTCGGCCGGCGGTCCGCAAGCGCTTGAAGAGCTGGTGCCTGGCCTACCCGGAGACCTAGGGTCAGGCGTAATAGTCTGCCAGCACATGCCCGCGGGGTTTACGGCCTCCATGGCCAGGAGACTGGACACGGTTTCTGCGCTTCCGGTTCGGGAAGCGTCCGACGGAGACCTCATCCGGGCAGGGGAGATCCTTGTAGCGCCGGGAGGGCATCATCTCAGAGTCTTCCAGGACGATAACGGTAGGAGTCCCAGGGTTTCCAGAGACAACGGACCTCCCGTCCACGGCGTGAGACCGGCGGTAGACGTAACCCTCGCCGATGTGGCTTACATATACGGAAACAGGCTCATGGTAGTCATCCTTTCGGGGATGGGAAGCGACGGCGCCCAAGGAGCGAGGAAGGCGAAAGATCGCGGCGCCAAAGTGGTCGTGCAGGATGAGAGCACTTCGGTTGTATGGGGTATGCCGAGAGCTTGCTATGAACTGGGGATTGCCGACAAGATGTTGCCTATCGGCCAGATCGCAGGAGAGATAGCCGGTTTTTCGCACTCATTCTGAGGATAAATACATAACCGCATGGTGGAGAGGAAGCGGAAGTGGCGAAGGAACTCGTAGATCCCAGTGATGATATTCGTGCCTACGGAGCCGACTACGTTCACTTCTGTATGAGGCTCAGGAAGCTTACGGGGATTGACCTTTCCTCGTACAAGTCACGGCAGATGCACAGGCGGCTCCAGAACTATCGTAACCGCCATGGGTACCCCGATTTCTACACGTTTTCTGTTGCGGTTCAGAAGGATGAGCAGAAGCTCAAAGCGCTTCTCGATTTCATCACGATCAACGTATCGGAGTTTTTCCGCAACCCCGAGCAGTGGAAAATCCTTCGGGAATCAATACTTCCTCCAATCGTGGCGTACAGAAACGGTCAGCCTGTCCGGATCTGGAGCGCGGGTTCATCGGCCGGCCAGGAGGCTTACTCCCTCGCCATCAGCGTGCTTGAGGCCGGCGGTTTGCCGAAGGTCCTGGGGACCGACATAGACGAAGCCAGCATCGAGAAAGCAAGGGCGGGGGTTTACTCAAGCGAAGAGGTGAAGGGCCTCAGCACGTTTCATCTCTCGCGGTACTTTAAGCCACACCCGGAAGGATACAGGGTTCGGGAGATCCTCAGGCGGGCAGTCTCGTTCGAGCGGGGGAACCTCTTGACCGATGAGTATCCGCGGGATCTCGATCTGGCAGTTTGCAGGAATGTTCTCATCTACTTTACCGACCAAGGGAAACAGAGGGTTTTGCGAGGTCTGGCCGCTTCTCTGAGGCGCGGGGGCATCTTGTTTACGGGCGCCACTGAACCTGTTTTCAACCCGGCGTCTTACGGACTAAATCAAATACATCCGTTCTTTTACCAGCGAAGTTAGGAGGTAATATCTTATGTTGAAAGCTGGACTAGTGAATCCTTTCGTCGAGTCGGCTTACAAGTTCCTCCAGGACGAGGTCCGTATGGAGGTGACGAGGGGGCAGCTCAGACTTGAGACCTCCAAGGCCACTCAGGGCGAGATCAACGTGGCCCTGGGTGTCGCCGGAGACGCCGAAGGAATCGTCATCTACAGCATGTCGGAGAAGGTTGCCAAGGCCATCGCCTCTGCCCTCTTGGACGACGTGGTCCCGGTCTTCAACGAGCTCGCCGAGTCATCCATCGCGGAAATGGGGAACATCATCACCGGTCAGGCGGCCGCAGGGTTGGAGGAACACGGATATATCTGTAAGCTCACCCCGCCTACGATCATCGCCGGGAAAGGCGTAATGATATCGACGGTTGATATCCAGCGATTGGTCATCCCGATAGAGCTTCCCGTCGGGCTCATGGAGATCTCGGTGGCACTACGCTACTACAAACGAAAATAGTCCGTTTAACGTGCGATACCCGGGAAAATGGAACACCGGCAGGTGTTTATCCGTCGATCCAAGAAGGATCTTCCGACACAAGTGTTGTCTAGCAGGTCAATTGGAACCGGATGGGAGTTTGGCGGATGCCCGGGAGAAGAGAACGGAGAAAGCATTCAAGCCTCGTTGAACAACTTGAGCTCTTGACTGGTCCGGAAGGCACAACGGAAGAAACACGTAGTTCCGGCGAAGGCTTGACACGCGGCCCGGCCGGTAATGCGCACGGTAATTCCGGTGAACAGGCCTCTCGTCGTCGGGCCGCTCGCAAGCGGCCCCGCGGCGATGCGGGGAAGAGCGAAACCACCGGGTCTCAGGCTGCCGTATCGGATACCGGGAAAGCCCGCGCCTCAAAGCCCGCCGCGACGAGGGGCAATCGCTCCGGCAGGGCAAGAAGCCAAGTCGCTGCGACTGCCGCCGCAGGAACAGAGAACATAGAACCGGCGGTCGCCGGCGCCAGGAGGGCGCGCGCTCAAGTTGCAGCAACTGCTGTGACGGCGCCGGGGCGCCGGAGGAAGAAGCGTAGTCCCAAGTGGGGCGAGATGGTCGCCATATTCCTCGTCTTGGCCCTCTCGGGTTTGGCCGCATACAACCAAGGGCTCCTGGATAAGGCCGTTGCCTGGGTTACGGGAACCGACACGGGTAGTCTCGGCCAGGGAGGTGTGCCCGGGCAACAAGGCGCCCAAGGTACGCCTGACCAGACCGGTTCGACCGGAGAGACAGGTGGATCCGGCGAGCATGGGCCACAAGGGCCGAGAGGAGAAGCGAGTCAGTCCGGCGAGCCGGGTGAACCGGGTCAGCCAGGGGAAAAAGGAGAGCCCGGTCAGTCGGGAGGCTTAAAGGAGCCCGGACAGACCGGCGATCAATCGGACTCCCTGGCGCCTATGGAAATGGCCCTCTCTGCCCGCGCCCTGTACTTGACGATGGATACCGCTGGTACCCCATCGCGGATGGCTTCCATAATGAAGTACATGAGGTCCCACGAGGGGCTCAACTCATTCGTCATTGACATCAAAGACAACAACGGCCGCGTTCCCACTAGGCCGCCGGAGCATATCCCCGCCCGGGCCGGAAGCTACAGCCATCTACCCGGCCTCATTGAGATCCTTGCCGACCTGGACTACTACATGATCGCCCGCATTGTGGCTTTTCAGGACCCCTACCGCGCACAGCAGGAACCTGAGCGGGCCATCCGCCGCGCCGACGGCAGCCTCTGGCGCGACCGCGACGGCCGGCTGTGGCTGAACCCTTATGACAAGAAGAACTGGGAGTTCGTGAGAGACGTCGCCCTTTGGGCGGTGGACATGGGCTTCCACGAGATCCAGCTTGACTACGTGCGGTTTCCCGACAGCGCCAGGGGGCTCGAGAAGTCGGGGGCCGTCCTCATGCCAGGGTATGAGGAATACGAGACCCGCGGAGGCTGCATCGCTGCTTTCTTGGACTATATGAGCGAGGCCCTAGAAGGCAAGGCATATTTGGGCGCCGACATCTTCGGCTTTGCCACAATCGCTTCCGACGACATGGGTATCGGCCACAAGTGGGAGCAACTCGCGGATTCGGTAGATTTTATGTGCCCCATGGTTTATCCTTCTCACTACTACAACCCTGGCATCTACGGTTTTCAGGTGCCGGAAGCCCATCCTTACGAAGTGGTGTACAAGGCCATGGCCGAAGCTCTCGAGAGGTCGGAAGGCCTGAGGTCGAAGACACGTCCGTGGCTCCAGGATTTCTCCATGCGCGTAAAGTACGGCCCCGAAGAAGTCTCGGGCCAGATCCGCGCGACCTTCGAACACGGGATTAAGACCTACATGCTATGGAACCCCGCCAACTACTACACCGACGGCGTGGAGTATGTGCCTGAGGTAGAGGTCTCTTCTGAGAATCCGGGTACCGGGTAGGCTTTTTTCCCTCATCGCATACCGGATGAGTGCTTTTTCCGGCGACGCGTGCACCGGTGGAGGTGTCCCTCATCGATGCTTGCACCAGTGGAGGCGTTTCTCGCGGATGCTTGCACGGGGCAGAGGTGTTTCTCGCAGATGCTTGCACGGGTGAGGGCATTCTGCGGGACATATGCGTAGGTGGAGGTATTTCCCGCAGGTTCACCGGAGTATGCTGGGATTTTGATGAAAACTCGGCCGCAGAGATATGTGAGATGATTCTCGGTTCCCCAGATCCCACACGCTGTTAACATAACCTCTTGCCTCTACATACCATGGAGAGCACAGTGAAAGGAGGTTATTAGCGTGCTCAAGATCGGTTGCGCCTGCAAAGTACTGGAAAAGGTTGAGAATATCCAAGACCTGCTCAAGAGCCCAAGGTTTGGTCTTAGGGAGATCAAGGAAGAAGTCAAGGACATAGAGGACGCTCTAGACAACCTGTTGCCCGGAAAAGGTCCTCTCAGCACCGGCCCCTTTAACATCATGGATGGACCGGTGGCGATCAAGGTCAGCGTTCAGAACGTGGGCAAGGGCTGTATTGACGCGGTTGTGAGGCTCTTCGACATCGAGTGCTGCCCGCCGAGGCAGGTAGACTGCAAGGTTCTCCGGAACATTGGGCGTTCATGCGCCGAAGACACGGTACTCTGCGCCAATGAAGGGATCTTCGAGGTAGTCATCTGTCCGAAGCCCGATAAGGCACCCATCAGAGGCTCTGTTACCGTCAAACGCGTCGCGCAAGCGAACCCAGGCCCCAATGCAGCGAACCTACATCCCGAGCTGGTTTTCAGAGCTTCCGACCTGCTTCCCGTAGTCTGCCCGTTCTGCAAGAAGAAAAAGAGGGACCATGACTGCTGCGACCCCTGCAGCGAGGAGCCCGACTGCGGTTGCGACTTCGGCTGTGAGTGATCCCGGGGCGGGTGTGAGCGAAGGTCAAAGAGGCTGCCAGATGTCACAGACTCCGCCTGCGGGCTGCGTGCCGGCAAGCGGAGTCTCTTCGCCTAATGACGAGTCGAGGCAAGCTCCTAGGTGAAGCATTGCCTGAATCGCTAAGAACTCCGGGTTTATCTCGGAGTGTAGTTCGGCGCTTCCTTTGTAATGCTCACGTCGTGAGGATGGCTCTCGCGGAGTCCCGCGTCGGTGATCCGCATGAGCTTGGCCTTTTCGTGCATCTCGGCGATCGTGGCGCAACCGCAATATCCCATCCCCGCCCGTAGGCCTCCGATAAGCTGGAAGATGGTCTCGGTGACCGGGCCCTTGTAAGGCACCCTGCCCTCGATTCCTTCGGGCACCAGTTTGGAGGAAGCTTCCTGGAAGTACCGGTCGGCGGAGCCTTCTTTCATGGCACCCATGGACCCCATCCCGCGGTAAACTTTGAAACTCCTGCCCTGCCAGATCTCCATCTCGCCCGGGCTTTCGTCGGTCCCGGCCAGGAGGCCTCCGAGCATTACAGCGTCGGCGCCTGACGCTACCGCCTTGGCTATGTCGCCGGAATACTTGACGCCACCGTCGGCTATTACGGGGATGCCGTGTTCCTTGGCGACCAGGGCGGCGTTGAACACAGCAGTGAGTTGCGGGACCCCGGCGCCGGTCACTACCCTAGTGGTACATATGGACCCCGGCCCGACTCCCACCTTCACGCAGTCGGCGCCGCGTTTGATGAGGGCAAGGGCCCCTTCGCCGGTAGCGACGTTACCGGCGATAATGGTCTTCTCGGGGAACCTTTCCTTGAGGGCGCTCACCGTATCGAGGACACCCTTTGAGTGTCCGTGGGCGCTGTCTACGACGATGACATCAACCCCTGCGTCCACCAGGGCTTTGGCCCTATCCAGACCGCCCGCTCCAATGCACGCGGCGGCCAGTAGCCTTCCGCGGGAGTCCTTGGCTGCCCTGGGGTACATCCGGGTTTTCTCGATATCTTTCAGAGTGATTAGCCCCTTGAGATGGAAATCGCCGTCGACGAGCGGCAGTTTTTCGATTTTGTGCTTGCCCATTATCTTCTTGGCTTCCTCGAGGGATGTCCCAACCGGAGCCGTGATCAAGCCTTCCTTTGTCATTACTTCTGATATGGGTTTTGTGTGGTCTTCTTCGAAGCGTATATCTCTATTGGTGATGATTCCTACCAGGCGGTTTCTTTCAACCACAGGTACTCCAGAGATGTGGTACCTGGCCATGAGAGCCAGCGCGTCTTCTACCGTCTTTTCGGGAGACAGGAAAAAGGGGTCGGTGATGACGCCGTGCTCGGAGCGTTTTACCCTATCGACTTCTTGTGCTTGTCTCTCTATGGACATGTTCCTGTGGATGACGCCCAGTCCGCCTTCTCTGGCCATGGCTATCGCCATGCGGCTTTCCGTAACTGTGTCCATGGCGGCAGAAAGGAGCGGGATCCCCAACTTAATGGAACTGCTCAACCTGGTGGTTACGTCTACTTCCCTCGGCAGGATTTCAGAATAGCTTGGTACCAAGAGGACATCGTCGAACGAAAGGCCTTCCTCCAAGAACTTGTCTTCCCTTTTCATGGAGAGACCCCCTTTGGTCTATCCGGGTATTTTTCGGAGTATACCACTTGCCGAATTGATGTTCAATATGTAAATTGTGTGGTTATTTCACACAGCCCAGATAGACTGTATACTGTTTGTGTCATTGCGAGCTATCTTCTTATCACTACCGGAGGTGCCGCCAAATGAACGAGAACCCAAAAAGCAAGAAGCCTGAAATCGTAAGAGCCGTCGAATCGCTGAGGCCGGTAATCGAAGACATAGCCGTTTCTCTCTACAAGCGCCCCGAGACCGGTTTGAACGAAGTGTTTGCCTCCGAGAAGCTGAGGGGCATCCTGGAGGGTAACGGGTTTTCGGTGGAGGCAGGCGTAGCCGATCTCCCGACCGCTTTCGTGGCTCGTGTCGGGACGAAGCGCCCCAACATTGCTTTCATGGCGGAGTACGATGCCCTTCCGGGGATCGGCCACGGATGCGGGCACAACCTCATGGCTGCGGTGGCAGTAGGGGCAGGCATCGCCATGTCCCGCGTCTTGCCGCCTGACGAGTTCGGCGTTTCTTGGACGGTACTGGGCACCCCGGCAGAGGAAACCATAGGCGGAAAGGTCGTCATGGTCGAGAAGGGCGTGTTCAAAGACGTAGACGCCGCGTTCATCGCCCATCCGGGCCAGACGAACAGCGTAGGAGGAGGGATCCGCTGGGCCTCTCACCCTCTGGAGATAACATTCCACGGAAGGACTTCCCACGCGGGCGGCAACCCTGAGGCGGGGGTAAACGCCCTGGACGCTTGTGTCGCAGCCTACATATCCATAAGAAACCTTAGGAACCACCTCAAGGACTCTGTCCGCATAGCCGGCATCATTACCCACGGGGGGCACGCCCAGAACATAGTGCCCGATGTCGCCCAGATGAGGTTCACTTTGCGCTCCACCGACTGGAGGTACCTTGAGAACGTGGTCATCCCCAAGGTCAAGCAGTGTGCCGAAGGGGCTGCCCATGCAGTCGGGTGCACGGTGGACTTCCGGCACCACGAGATGCTGTTCAGGGATACTTTGGACTATCCCGTCCTCCAGAAGATCTGCGCCGAGAACTTCAAATACGTAGGGGCCGAGCTTCCTCCGCCGGATCCTACATACGCAGGCGGAGGCGTCACCGATGTCGGTAGCGTCACCTGGGTCACGCCCGCAATCCAGATAGGTTTCAACGCGACTTCCGCAAGAGGCCACTCGGTTGAGTTTGCCGACTCAACAGTAACGCCCCGCGGGATAGACGCGGCAGTCATGGCGGCAAAAGTCCTGGCTCTTTCGGCGTACGATATTGTGAGCGAGCCCCACCTGCTTGATGAGGCGAAAGCATTTCTAAAGGAACGACTCAGCAGGTAGACTCTTTGGAGTGCGCGGGAAGGAGTATTTCTGGAGACGCAGAAACAACCATAAATTCGCATTTTGGGGGAGTTACGGTTGGACCAGCCCATCCTACGTACTGTGAACCTCCGGAAATCATTCTTCCTGGGGCAGACGATCTACGCCGTCAACGACGTGAACCTGCAGGTTGATCAAGGCGAGTTTGTGGTGATCATGGGGCCGTCGGGAAGTGGGAAGAGCACCTTGCTTGCCCTTCTGGGTGGGCTGGACCGCCCTCAGTCAGGCGATGTCATCCTGGAAGGAGAGAGGTACTCCAAACTATCGGAAAACGGGCTCGCCAGGGTACGCCGGAACAAGGTCGGGTTCGTGTTTCAGTTCTTCAACCTGATACCTCATCTTACTGCTCTTGAGAACGTAATGCTTCCTATGAGGTTTGGTACAAAGACCAAACGGCAGATGGAAGACCGGGCCAAAGAGCTCCTAGATATCGTTGGCCTGAGCGCACGGAAGGACCACAAGCCCCTGGAGCTCTCCGGAGGAGAACAGCAGAGGGTGGCCATCGCGAGGGCCTTGGCCAACGAACCGGCTGTTGTCCTCGCCGACGAGCCTACCGGCAATCTCGACCGGAAGACTTCTGCAGAAATAGGGGAGATATTCCACAACCTAAACAGAGACAACGGGCAAACCTTCATCGTGGTATCTCACGATCCGTCACTTGCCAAGTGGGCCCACAGAGTGGTGAATATGCTTGATGGACGGATCGTCGAGATAACCGGAGGAGGCATGGAGGGCGTCCCTCTCACTACTCCTGCATATCCTTAGGAAGGACTGCGTGACATGGTGAATAGCTACGTTCACTTGGATATCGGAAATACCGTTACCCGGGCGAAAGCCTGGAGCGGGTCGGCTCAAGGCTTACGGCTAATAAGCTCTCAAGCCATCCCCACGCCCCCGGCTCTCGAAGGAGTCGACCTTACCGAAAGCGCCCGCTTGGCTTATTCCGAAGTAAAGGCCACGGTAGAAGGGCTCGGAGAGCGGTTCGATCCGGAAGACATCTTGGTTACGGTGAGCGCCGCAGGCGAGCCGAGGGTGGCGTGCGCCGGTGTCGTAAAGGGGATTTCCGGAGAGTCGGCCAAGCGCGCGGCTTTGTCTGCCGGGGCTACGGTTACCGATCTCCTCGCGGTAGATGACGGCCGTCTCGAATACCAGCGGATCCTCGACCTTAGGAGACAGGATATCTCCATGGTCGTCATGGCCGGAGGGGTAGACGAGGAGATTTTGGGACAAGGCCGCCACCAGCTTTTCAACGTGGCCAAAGTCATCGCCGAAGGTTTGCCCGAACGGAGAGGAAGCGGGAATAAGGTCCCCGTTGTATATGCCGCATCGCTGGAAGGCCGCGAAGAAGTGGTCAGGATCTTCGGAGATTCCATAGAAGTGGTTTGGACCGAAAATGTGCGTTCCCGCCTCGAAGAGGAAAACCTGGAGCCTGCGAGCGACGCCGTCTTGAGCGTTTTCTCTTCAGGAATGCGCCACGATCCAAGGTTTACGGGGCTCGGCCGGTTTGGCGCCGCGAAGGTCTTTCCTACCGGGTATTCCATTGGTCTCGCGGTCCGGAGGATGGCCGAGTCGCTCAACCAGGACGTAATGGTAATTTCGCTGGATGGAGATACCATCCAGATATTCTCCCATATTAGAGGGGTTTTCACCAGGACCGTGACTCCGGTGACGCGCGTCCAGGCAAAAGATGTGATGAGATGGCTTCCGTCGGCACGGTTGGGTGAGCGCCTCGACGACATGCTCGCCAATTGGAAGACCGCACCGGGAGTACTTCCGGCGTCATGGAACGATCTGGCCCTTTACCTGGCCATTCAAAAACAGGCACTCCTTGAGGCCGCCCGTGAACACTCGGGGACTGCTATCGAACTCCGCGGGATCCACAGGCAGCGTCAAATCGGAGAGACCTTCCAGGTGGGTGTCAAAGGAGGAGACACCCTGGTAAGGATGGAGCGCATCGACACCGTGTGTGTCACCGGTTTCTTGGCCGGGCTCCTTTCGCCGGCTGCGCTTCTTTCTCTCGTGGTGGATACTTTGGAGCTTCACGGTGTCACCAAGGTTTACACAGACAGGGACGGCATACTCGAATCGATCGCAGCCCTTTCCGGGGACACGGCGGTTCTTACCGAAACGCTGCTCTCTCCTTCTGGCGTGATATTGAGCCCCGGTAGGAATGAAGAACGCGTCGGATCGAGGTGGGCGTTCATGATGTCGGGTCTCACGCCTGAGCCGCTACCCGTAAAGCAAGGAGAGATCTGTCACGTTGCCATAGAGACCCCGGATTCTGTGGTATTCGAGCTGCATCCCTCGTCCAAGGGAGATGTGGGAGACGGAGAGGGCCGAAAATACGCTGCTCATGCCAACGGCTTTAGTTCCGTCTACATCGATGCCAGGGTGAGGGGCAGGAAGATTGGGGACCGCTACCGCGAGAACAGCGACGCGTACAGGGCGCTGGGAGTGTTTCCTGACGATGTCTTGAGCGGATGGGAAAGGGGGATGAAATAATGGCAGCGTATGCTCTCTTCCGTCCGAGAGTCATCAAGGATGCCTCTATTGAGAGGCTCCGGATTTTCCCGTCCGTCGGCGAATCTACGGTATCCCCCGGGTCAAAGGTCGAAGCGGGCAGCATACTCGGGAAGTACGCTTCCCGCCAGCGCCTCAGGTACGTGAAGATGGAGACATCGGGAGATAGGATAACCGCGACGGTACTGGTTGCTGAAGGCCAGAAGGTCAAGCGGGGGGAAGTGCTCGGTTACTACTCCTACATGTTTGGCCTCGGCTACACCGAGTACATATCACCCTGCGATGGCGAGATAGTAGGGATTAGCCACGCAACGGGACGTGTGTCAATTAAAGAGGAACCTTCCGAGCTGGCTAGCCACCTTCCGGGAGTCGTCGATCATGTTGATGAAGCCGTGGGCGTTTTGGTGCGTTCCAGGGGCCACATGGTTGTGGGTGCCGCCGGGGCAGGTTTTGCCAGGTCGGGGGCTCTCCTGAGGAAAGCCGAAGGTCCCGGCGAGCAGGTGTCTCCGCAGAAGATCGGTCCCCAGGATGCGGACCTTGTAGTCCTTGCAGGTTCTAGAGTGACAAGAGAACTGCTGGAGGCGTGTCTCAGGTACCGTGTGGCGGGGATAATTTCCGGAAGGGGCGCCCCCGGCCTTGTAGAGGCTGTCTCTTTTTCACATCTGAACCTGCCGACGAAAAGGA
>DGDN01000070.1:0-2090 GCA_002385465.1 Candidatus Fermentithermobacillaceae bacterium UBA3951 | reverse complement strand
ATAATTGCCGGAAGTGCCGCCTCCGGCGTTGTAGAGTGGTACGAAAACCTTGTTCAGGAGCTCGACTGGGACGAGTTCCTCGCACGGTACTGGGCAAGGGAACTTAAGAAGAAAGACGCCGTCGTGCCGCGTCCCACTGAGATTGTGCCGGCTTTGGTGCTGACGGAAGGGTGCGGGAATATGCCCATGTCGGGCGAAGCCTTTGAACTCCTCGTTTCCTCCGAAGGCAAGACGGTTTTTGTCGACGGCGCGAGCCTTGCCGGTGTCGCTGCGGGTAGGTGGGACGCTGGGCCCTGCGTGATCATACCTTTTGCAGGTGCCGGAGACGGAGAAGTGACGGGTGGCGGTGTGGGCGGTGCCTCGGGCGATCCAGCCGGGCGGCCCAGTGCGCTCAAAGAGCTGGCGCCGGGTGTGAGGGTCCGGGTCTTCGGCCTCACCCTCGATCCTGTGGAAGGGACTCTGGAAGGTACGGCCCAAGGGGATTCCGCTCTTCCGGTAGGCCTGCCGGTTACTTGTGTTCGGGTTCTCACCCTCGATGGCGAGAGCCTTACTGTCCCGGTCTCAAATATCCAGGCCTTGGAGTGAACCGGAAAGGAGAGAGGCCCCTCTTGAGGGTGGGCTCGCACCCAGGCTTGAGCGTTCGTCTCCGGATCTATCCGGCAAAGGGAAGAAAGGCGGTCTTCCCTCATGAGGTGCCAGGATATCTTTCGCGGGAATCTCCGCCGCATAATGGCAGAGCACGGGCTGAAGGTAAAGGACTTGGCCGACATGGTCGGGCTAAGTCCTTCTTATCTTTCTCTCATTCTATCCGGTGAGCGTAAGAACCTGAGTGACTTCCACAAAGACGCGATCGCCTTGGCGCTAGGGACCACCGTCGCCGCCTTGTACACTCCGGGTGCTTTCGGTGTCACCGGGGATGAAGGCGCCTTTGAGGGTGAAGTTGAGGTCCCCGTCGTTCAACCGGTCCCGAGGCTTTCGCAGGGAACGCGAGGGCGAGGAGCAGCTCCGCCGGCCCGGGGGCCTCTTCAGCGAATGCCGCGGCCCGGCCGCGATATCGGCGCTCTTGAGGACTTCCTGAGGGCGCTGAATGTTAAGGATGACCTGCTTCTCGCGTCCTATTACAAGGAGCTGAACGCCCTTTCTGATGACGAGGTAAGGCGTTTTGGCGAGGTCATCCGCAGGGTGCTCTCTTCCTGGCAGGTGAGCCTGGCAGGACGGAGCCCGGGGAAGCCCGCTTCAGAGGAGATTTCCCGGGTTAGCCAACCTCTTTCAACCGAAGGCCGCGTCTTCGCCGGCGTTGTCGCTTGGCTGTCGCCCATCCTGGGAGATGTCCCGCTTGAGGCCTTTGAGATAGCATGCGAATGGCCCAAGAAAAAGGCCTATCGCCTGGCCGGTGTCTTGGAGGCTGCCGGAGCGGTAGTGGTCAGTTCGACCCGGGAAGGCAGTGTGACGGTCAGATTGGCCGCCGGCATGGACGAGCGCCTTGCCAAGAGCTGGGTACAGCCCCCGCTAAAGGAAGAATGTCTCGGGCGATTAGCCCGTCACCTAAGCTCTCTATTGGAGCCCCTTTACGACGGGGAAGGCAGGCGGCATCCGGCGGACGAGAGCGCCACCCCCTTCCAAGACGTCGGACCGGACAAAATGGGAGAGCTGTTCCTCGAATCCCACGACCACCGTAATGCCCGCGTTTGGTATGAGCGCGCGGCGGCTCACTCTCTCAGTACCCACTCCTGGAGGCTCGCGAAAGAGCACCTGGAGGTCCTCATAATGCTGGACGGCATCCTGGGGACAGACGCCGAGGAGAGGGCCTACACCTACCAGATGATGGCGGATGCCTGCCTGAACTTGGGAGATGTGGACGAAGCCCTAGCGTACCAGGAACACAACATTGCTTACTGGGAGAGCGCAGGCCGGAGGGGAGACGTGATAATGGGTCTTCTGAGGGCGGGCCTTATGCTGGCAAGGCGCCGTGACTGGGGGAAGGCCAAGGAATATCTCGAGCGCGCAATCAGCATTTCATCCAATGACTTGGTGCTGCAAGCCCGGTCGCGGATCGGGTTGGCTTACATACTCTCCTCCAGCGGTTCGTT
>DGDN01000032.1:4047-4488 GCA_002385465.1 Candidatus Fermentithermobacillaceae bacterium UBA3951 | reverse complement strand
GCGCTTGCTTCGGGTAAGGCGGCAGCGACGGCCCCTGCGGACGCAGACATCATGCTGGCGGACCCGACGCCGCACGCCATCCCGACGGCCCAGGGATGGAACCATCCGAGGGATGCAATTAGACCTGCGAACAAGCCCATGTATATGGCGCCGAACAGTGTGCCGAAAATGTAGGTGCCGAGGGTGCCGCGTCCTTCCGGCGAATCCAGACCGTAGACTTGGCCGGTGATGGCGATGGCGCCTTCGCGACAGATAGAGTAGGTGGCGCCTACCGCTTCTCTACCGAGTCCCAGGGCTACCGCCACCGGCATGGCCAAGAGGGGGCAGAAGAGCATGCCGAACTCTTGCAGGACCAGAGGCAGCCCGGCCGACGCTATCTGCTTCAATGATGGTCCGACCACGGTCCCGAGCTTCGCGACCAAGAGCATGACGGAGATGGTT
>DGDN01000032.1:0-3880 GCA_002385465.1 Candidatus Fermentithermobacillaceae bacterium UBA3951 | reverse complement strand
ACCAAGAGCATGACGGAGATGGTTATGAGGGGAGACGAGGCCTTTACCTGCTCGTCATTGGTTAGCTTAAGGAAGCGAGGCGTTGTCAAGACTCCGAGGACCAGCGCGTAGAGCATGGGTAAGAGGAGCACCACGCCCGGACCGACCGTGAACCTTTGAGTTCTTATGAACTCCGAGATGATGACGATCCCGAGAACAACCAAGTGCAGCTTAGGATCGAGGAACTTGGGTTTCTCAGCCCTCTCTGTGTTACCAGTCACTCTTTACACCTCCTATATCTTCCCGGTGACTTTGAGCATGATATGGGCGATTATGCACGAGCCGATGAAGGTGCCTGACAGCACGAACATGGCAACGATGGCGATCTTCCAGCTCATTTTGGCGAACTGATCGAGGTCTTTGGCGATGGATATGCCTGCGTAGGCTAGTATGGGCGTGCACAGGGCCAAGAAGTTCGCGTTATTGGTGTGTGACAATATCCACTCAGAACCAGGAGTCCATGGGGTAGTGAAGAGGATGCCGATAAGCGAGATATACACTATGCTGGGGAGTTTCCACGGCAAGATTGTCGACAGCCACCATCCGAGAAGCGAGATCAGACCGAGGATAAGCATCCCCGGCAAAGCCTGAATGGGGTCGATGCTCACCGCTATCCAGTTGCCTATGAGACTTACGCCACACACAATGGCCAAGATCGCCGCAATGTCTTTGCCTCGAACCAATTGGGTCACTCCCTCCGCGAAAAACTAGAGACCTACTCCAGAGTAATGATGGAATTGAGCAGGTATTCCTGTTGCGGAGATTATGGAAACCGGGACGAACGGCCCATTCTTCGCCCAAGTACACGAGGCAGGCCGGAAAGGAGCATCGCTGATGAACATCCAGATGCCATCCTTTGCCCGCTTACACGAGACACGGGTTAAAAGCAAAAAGCCCTGCGCGGAGGTGCGCAGGGCATACCGATTAGTGCGATGAGTGTCAGCGAGCGAGGCCACCTAGAACCTCGCCCACGAACGCTTCCCGGATCAGGGTGAGTTAGGTGTGTTTCCGGCCCGGCGGTCAGGCTGTCGCTCTAGTCCGATACCAGCCTCTTTTCGCCCTGAATGGCCTGGATGGGCTTGATATCCTGAGTCACCTCCAGGGTGCCCAGGAAGGTGCCGTCAACGTCCCGGACGGCGAAGTACCTGATTAGGACGTATTTCTCGCCCAGCTTGATCCAGAAGTCCTCATGGTCCTTGCGTCCCGAACGGAAACTCTCTATGATCCCTTCAACGATATGGACGCTGGCCGGTGGGTGGCAATCGACGACACGCCTGCCAATCGCAGTTTTCGTGCGTGGGAAGATCCGCTCCGTGCCTTCGGAGTAATACCGGACGATGTTGTCTTTGTCCACGAACGTGATATCCAACGGCATGGTGTTCAGCGTGGCGACCAGCTCGTTTAACTGGAGCGAACCGGTCGGCAGGACGATGGCTCCCGGCTGCGCTGATATTTCAGGCTGTCCTTCAGATACCTCTCTCGTGGCCGGTTTCCACTCGGGCGGCGGAGAAATCAGGAAGTAGCCGATTTCCTTGCTCTCGTCGGCTATGACTTTCCACTCGTCATCGGTGAAGACCTCGAGGACCATGGGGAGGAGGATGTCCTCTTCCTTGGAGATCATGTCTATCGCTTTGGTGAGCGTCTCATCGAGGAGTTTCTTGATTGCCTCTTTTGTTGGCTTCTCGGACTCGGAGGGCTTCACCCAAGTCCGGACCATGCGCGCTACTTCTTTGACGAGATTGCGGATCTCATCGTCAACAGCCCACATGACCTTGGGAGGCGCCGTTATCCCGTGCTGCTCCATGTAGGGGAAGAAGAGGTGCTCTTTCTTGGTGTAATGGATGTTGATCTTGGCGAGATCGGCGAGATCATCGGCCAGCGCGGCGGCAGTCTCCGCCTCGGTTTTCGCTTCGGCCTGTGCCCCTGAGCCCTCTCCGAGGAACGCGTCAAGGTGGGGTCTGATCCTTTCGTTTATCAGGCGCTCTAAAGCCCTGTTTTCCAACTTGAGCGTGTGAGCGGGGTGCCCGGGTGTATCTTGGGGATTGGCAGGCCGGTGGATTTCCTCGACGGAGCCCTTGAACACGGCCGCATGGACGTCGCAAAGGCGGGTTATCTCCTCTACGGAGATTCCCTCTCTGATGAGTGCTTGCTCGGCTTCTGCTATTTCTGTGGCCGCGACGCCTTTGAACACTTCCCCAAACCGAGCCTTAACTTCCTCGAAAGGCTTGCCTGCATGCAGGTCGGCTAGGAGCTCCCGGATCACATTCTGCCTGTACTCGCGGTTGTTGATCTCCTGGGTCATCGTGAAACCCTCCTTAATGTTAGTCATAAAGCCTGTGGCATGAACTCGGATGTCGTGCCGATCATGCTGTCGACTGTGTTCGCCTATCCCTTCACCTGGAAACCGTTGGCCTCCAGGGTCGAGCGGATCTCATCCATGCTGATGCCCCGCATGGCGGACCCTTTGGGAATCGTCATGACCCTCCCGGCGGTACTGAGCATGCCCGGTTTCGTGATTTCCTTGAAACCCAGGTCCTCCAGAATGCCGACAAGCTCAGGATACTCTTGGCAGAGCGAGTGGACGGATTTCGTGAGATCGATGGTTTTCGTCATCGCCGTATCACCCCACATTCAGTGTGCTCACAGTCATCTCGATTCTGCGGGTCATCGGGGACGCTAGGCTCTGTGCCTGATGCTTCGGGCTAGGCCTCTGCAGGGGAGACCGCCCGACTCACCTTGATTTTACTTGCCTCTTGAGCCGGCTGATCATGCGGAGCGTGTCTAGAGTGCGTAAATTCCGTCGGAGGGACGGCCGGGGGCGGGATCGAAGACTGGGATGAACACCGGGACATCGAGGACACGCCGAGCATCGCAAAGGGTGTCGCGCGGATGTAGGGTTGCATCCGCAGGCATTCAGCCTGTGGCGACTTGGGAAACCAGAGGCAGGGGGACAGACATGCCAATACTTGACGGCAATTCTTCCCTTGCGCCACGGATCATTTCCCTGTAGAATAGTTAACGTGTTAACCGTCATTCCGGCAAGCGGGAAACCTATTCCCGCCCTCTCACAGGTCGGAAACCATATCGTAACAGGCTCCGGCGATGATGTGAGGTGGGGAGGTGTCTACATGAATGACTTCCGAGCGCTCATTAGCATCGCGAGCCGCATCATACACGACGGCCAAGTGTGCCTGAACAAGGCCCTAATGGAGATAGGATTAGGCAGCGCAGAAGCAAACGTGCTCATGTTCCTGTTCAGCGGTGGCGACGGCGTGAGGCAGGACGACATTGTCGCGGCAACCGAGGTCAGCAAACCTGCCATATCGAGGACCGTCGCCTCCCTCGAGGCCAAGGGCTACGTGTTGAGAGAGACGTCTCTTAGCGACAAGCGTTCGAGGATAGTCAGGCTTACCGAGAAGGCCAAGGCCATCCAGGACGTTATCGAGCAGAGATACTTCGAGCTTGTTTCCGCGGCCGCCAGGGATATTCCGGAGGACAAAGTCCTAGAGTTCATGGCCATGTTCACTCAAGTGGCACGGAATATTGCCCAGTACCGCGAGGAGATCTCTGGGACCGGAAAGCCCCCAAAGAGACCGCCTGATAAGCCGAGCGACAGAAACCCGTCAACGTAACCCGAGCAACCGGAAGGGGAAATAGACATGGTAGTTGTCACCGGAGCCCCCGGACACGTCGGAAACAACCTTGTTAGACTGCTTTTGCAGAGGGGCGAGAAGGTCCGGGCCATGGTGCTCCGGGGTGAAGACCTGACCCCGCTCAAAGGCCTCGACGTTGAGATCATCGAAGGGGATGTCCGTGAACCGGAAAGCCTGGACAAGGCGTT
>DGDN01000076.1:4652-4889 GCA_002385465.1 Candidatus Fermentithermobacillaceae bacterium UBA3951 | reverse complement strand
GTTCAATCGTAGACGGAGAATCTTTCGTTAGTTGTCCATGAGCTTCAGTATCTTCCTGGCTTCCGCGGGCGAAGCGACACTCCTCCCCAGTTCGCGGGCGAGCCTCGCCATGCGCGCGACCAGCTCTCCGTTGGACTTGGCAAGTACTCCTCTCGAGTAATAGATGTTGTCCTCAAAACCTACCCTGACATGCCCTCCCAATACGATGGCCATGGCCCCTAGCGGGAGTTCATGCCG
>DGDN01000076.1:3047-4394 GCA_002385465.1 Candidatus Fermentithermobacillaceae bacterium UBA3951 | reverse complement strand
CCCATCACGAAGTCAAAGTGACCGGGCATATCGACCAGTTTTCTAGTGGCGAGCCTGCGCTGGTTCTCCATCATCCCCACGTCAAAGATCTCGAACTCCGGTTTCACTCCGTTTTCGCGGATCTTCTGGGCAAAACGCTCCATATCGGATAAGGAGTTTACGAATATGCCGTCTCCAAAGTTTACCGTCCCGCATGTAAGTGTGGCCATATCGGGCTTCAGTGATACGGGAGCTGCCCTCTCCTCGACCGTCATGCCGACGGCCCCGCCCGTGGATATTTGTACAATAAGGTCTGTCTTGGCCCGCACAAGCTCTATGATCTGCGAGTATACCGCCGGATCTTGGGTGGGACTGCCGTCGGGGTTCCGGGCGTGTATGTGGGCGATGGACGCGCCCTCGTTCCACGCGCGGTAACATTCTTCGGCGATTTCCTGAGGCGTGATTGGTATATGAGGGGTCTGGGATCGAGTTACCTCTGCACCGACGGGAGCCACCGTTATAATCAGGGGATCCATCTCAGGGGCACCTCTCCTAATGTGGTTATTCTTTTGCCTTCGGTTTCGGGGCCACAACCGTGCCGGATGCCCGCGCCACAAGTGCGGGTTCTGGGAGCACCTTGGCGGCAGTCGGACCGCGGTCGGGATCGGGAGCGATCACCTTGTAGCACTCCATCTCAATGCGCCGGCTCCTGTTGCCGACTTTGGTGATCCGGCCCTTGAACTCAAGGTAGTCTCCGGCGTATACGGGCCTTTTGAACTCCAATAGGTCGTAGGAAGCCAGGAGCCCTTCGTCACCATCGTACCGTATACACAGCTCCGTAGCCAAGTCTCCAAACCATTTAACTACGGTGCCTCCGGCCACTATCCCGCCTCCGTAGGTTACGTCCATTTGGCTCACGCGGAAGCGGAGAAAGGCTGCGGGGAGACCTGTCTCTTCTGTTTTGTGTGAGGGCAGCTTCTCCTGGCAATCGGGACACGTTTTCTTCTCCATTCGGCTCACCTCTTGGGATTTTACCCTCGCGGCGACATAGGCGCCGGGGATTCGGGAGGGACCTTCTCGGGAAACTCTCTTCTAGCGGCGGCCCAGGGAATCCGCCCTCGAGCTGCCGAGCGCATCCCGGCCAGCTCTCCACCGCCAATCCGATTCTACCTTTAATGGTGGGCTACCGGAAGGGCCCGTGACGGTCCGTGTAATGCGAAAACTGTCTTCGGTTCCGAGCCTAGCCGCGGGTAAGGCTTTCTTCGCCGGTTCGATCGCAGGCAGGGATGGTTTCGCGATACGGCGAACTACTGTTTCTCGGGAGGAATCCGTTTGTCAAAGACAGGTCTTAAGAACTCAATCGTAGTC
>DGDN01000076.1:1438-2918 GCA_002385465.1 Candidatus Fermentithermobacillaceae bacterium UBA3951 | reverse complement strand
CACTGCTTATATCAGGCATCCTTGCATTTGTGCTTCTAAGCCCCACCCTCAAGAGAGGGCTTTTCTTCAGAGAAGATTACCTGCCGTACCTATCCAGGGTAGGCATCCTTTTCGCCCTGGTCTCGGTCCTGGCCGTACTCAGAGGCGACGGGATATGGCGGGGCGACATAGACATACTCCTCGCTTCAATCGCAGGGCTCTACTTCCTAACCAACCTGTGGGCTCAATCAAAGATGAAGGCCATGGACGGCGCCCTAAAGTACGGCGGGTACGTCATGGTGTTCATCATGGCACGGTACGTGTGCTCGAACTCACTGGGCCAACGGATCGTCCGTAACCTCCTCATAGTGAGCGGCGTGGTAGTGGCGCTTGCGGGGTACCTGACGGCTGCGGGGATCGCCCAGTATCCTAAATCGGTGCAATCAGGAGCGCTATTGGGCTCCTTCCAGTACCCCAACGCCCTTGCGGCCTACGCCATGTTCCTTTTGTTTTTCGTGTACTACGCCTGGACCGAGAGCTTCGGTTGCCCTATACGGGACACGATAGCCGGCGTCTTATACTCGGCCATAGCGTTCCTTCTGGTGGGTTCGGTCTTCCTCACGAACTCCCGGGCGACGCTCCTCATGTTCGGCGGTTTCCTGGCCATCTACCTGGCCCTCCTTCCCAAGGGGCACCGCCGGGAGATTGCTTCGCGCGTAGCGGTCAGCTTGATCTCCTTCGCAGCCGTGGCTTCAAAGATGGATGCGGCGCTTAAGGACAATGACACGTCCGGTATGAAACAAGGGCTTCTTATCGGTCTCCTCCTTGCAGCGGTCCTCGACCTTGCCAGGAGGCATTTGGACAAGCTTGTCCGCCGCCCGGTCCATCCTTCGAGCGAAGTCGCGACTACGGCATCGCCCTCTCTCTCCTCTCCTTCTCAAGAGAGCAGGCCCGCGCCGGCGAAAGTGGTTTTCTTTAGAGTAGCCGTCATCGGCCTCGCAGCGGTCCTGGGCAGCCTGGCCTTAATCGCTGCAGTCAGAAACCCGTCTACCCAGACGGTCCTTGCCAAAATCCTGCCGGAGCGCGTAATCTCCCAGCTTAAGACCGTCACACTGCTGGATAGGAGCATGCTCATCCGCGTATTCGCGACAAAGGACGCCCTCTCCATCGCCTTGGGATATCCCTTTGGCACCGGAGCGGGCGGGTGGGAGGCCCTCTACCACCAGTACCACCGGACTCCTTACTGGTTCACCGAAACCCACAACCATTTCGCCCAGATGCTTGTGGAGGTCGGATTCCCCGGTCTCCTTATCTATGTGGCTTTGTGGATAGCCCTGGCTTACGCGGCCATCAAGGCGTACCTTAAGGCCTACGATGAAGCCGAAGGACCGGAAGCTCCGTCATCCGTATCGAGCGAGCCTCACCAAGGCGCAGCCTCAGCAACAAAGCTGGCGTCGTCTGCCATGGCCGTATTCGCCCTAGGGATCCACAGCGCGATGGA
>DGDN01000076.1:0-1217 GCA_002385465.1 Candidatus Fermentithermobacillaceae bacterium UBA3951 | reverse complement strand
TCCTCGTGTCAGACGTGGGAGACAACCTCCCCAGTCTCTTTAAGTCCACGGTCTTCAAGTTCACGCCGAAGCTTCCCGGAAAAAGGTCTCAGAAGAAAGGGGCCGGGAAACCCGGTGAAGGGCTGTCTATCTCCTTGCCCATGGTCCTCACAGTACTCGCAGCTCTCGCCTTGGTGCCGGCAGTGACGCTAACCGCCAACAGGCTCTACAGCGGTATCGTGTACGGGTCGAGGGCGGTCTACGCCCACGCGTCGGGAGACCTCAAGCTGGCACAGCGCTACTTGGTGGAGGCGGCCAAACGAGACAGGTGGAACCCGTCTTACCCCCTCGAGCTCGCCGAATGGGCAGTAGAGGACTATGTCGCCACAAAGAACCCCACATCCAAGGGCATGGTACCCCTTTACCTCCAGGCGGCAAGGATAGCCGATCCGACGAACCTTGAAAGGCAGATCATGGAGTTCCAGATGCTCCGGAAAATCGGTGAGATCGACGATTCACTGAGGGCACACTACGAAGTCATCCTGATGATGCCGACCAACCGTTCTTACTACGAGTCATTTTCAGACCTCGGAAGGACCTGTATCCAGGGGCACATCAAAGCGCTCTCCAACCCTGAGATTGAAGAGGCCGAACGCAAAGAGCACATTGACAGACTAAACGACTGCGCGGAACTTCTGTCGACGGCTTTCCGAATCCTCGACATGAAGAGAGAGCGCGTCACCGGGATATATGAAAAGGTGTTCAACCCGAGCGGGCTCAATTTCACCCCCAGAATTGCGCTCGCTGCGGGCCAGGTGGCGTACCTGCGTGGAGAGATCCAGGCGAGCGGTGCACTTCTTGAGGCTGCCGCCAAAGACAAGAACTTGGCGGGCGAGGCCTACAAATGGCTGGCCGCTCTCGCCGAAGCCTCGGGGTATGAGGCGGCATTCCCTGAAGGGTTTACCCCGGATCCCGTCGAAGTGCTTGCGATGGCTTCCCACTTCGGTGTCATCCGGCCTTCCAAGTAGGTTGGTTTGAGGCTCGAAGGGACGTAAGACCCGACAGATAGAGACTTCACTCGAGCTTGGGCTCACCGCGCTCTGGAGGTTTGGCCATTGGATACATATACAGACGAAATCGATCTCAGGGAATACATCGAAGTTCTCTGGCGATGGAAGTTTTTCGTCGTTGGAGTTACCCTAATTGCGGCGCTCACGGCCGCCCTCGTGAGCTTTTTC
>DGDN01000007.1:7975-9815 GCA_002385465.1 Candidatus Fermentithermobacillaceae bacterium UBA3951 | reverse complement strand
AGATGTGTATAAGAGACAGCATATATCTTGCCCGGCTCAACGTGCTTTAGAGCTTCCTGATACTTCTTGCCTCTCTTCACTCTAATTGCCTCCCTGTGGTACTGGCGGACCTAAGTCCTCCCACGTCGTCAAGTACCTGTCTCTTACTTCGCCACTACTTCAATACCCATGGAACGAGCAGTTCCTTCAATGATCTTCATAGCGGCCTCGATGCTGGATGCGTTCAGGTCTCTCATCTTGAGCTCGGCGATCTCCCGGACCTGGTCCCGGGTGACCTTGCCGACCTTCTTCACATTGGGCTCGCCCGAAGCAGTTTCAATGCCTGCCGCTTTCTTGAGGAGCGCGGCTGCATAAGGGGTTTTCACGACAAAAGTGAAGGACCTGTCTTCAAAAACGGTAACCGCAACAGGCAGTATGTTGCCGGCATCCTTAGCCGTCCGGTCGTTGAACTGCTTCACGAACAGCTGGGTGTTTATGCCGTGAGGAGCCAGGGCCGGTCCGACGGGAGGCCCTTGGGTGGCCTTTCCTGCCGGCAGCTGGATTTTGACGAGAGCCTTAACCTTTTTCGCCATGGGGTTACACTTCCTCTACCTGGTTGAAATCGAACTCGACCGGAGTTTCGCGACCGAATATTGAGAGTAGCATGCGAAGCTTCCCTCTGTCCACCATGACGTCCTGGACCAGCCCCATCATCCCCTGGAAGGGACCGGACTTGACGCGAAGAGTCTGGCCTGGAGTGAAGTGGACGCGGATCCTCGGGGCGCCCTCACCGCTTGCCCTCTTGAGAATGCTCTCTATCTCCTCATCCTCCAAAGGGATCGGTTTCGAGCCGGGCCCCACGAACCCCGTGACTCCGGGAGTGTTTCTCACAACGTACCAAGAATCGTCACTCATAATCATGTTCACCACGACATAGCCGGGGAACACTTTACGCTTGACGATCTTCTTCTTGCCTTCCTTGTACTCGACTTCCTCTTCCTCGGGGACAACCACCTGAAATATCTTGTCTTTCATGTTCATATTGTCCACGCGTTTCTCGAGGTTGGCTTTGACTTTGTTCTCGTACCCTGAGTATGTGTGGACAACAAACCATTGTGGTTTCGCGGATGTCGAGTCAAGCTTAGTGCTCATAAATTAAGAATATCTCTCCCCTACCTGCCGAGTACCGCGCTAAGCCCGAAAGCAACCAGAGCATCTGTGCCCCAGAGAATAGCGCCGAGACCAATCATTGTAAACAAAACAACGGCCGTAAGGACCCTAACCTGAGCCCAGGTAGGCCATACGACTTTCCTGAGTTCCGCGCGGGTTTCCCGGAGGAAGGTGCCTATGGACCCGAGAAAACGAGTTAACTTGTTCATATCTTTCCACCCAATCGCCGGTTTGATCTTGGCAGGCCCGGAGGGATTTGAACCCCCAACCATCGGATTTGGAGTCCGCCGCTCTACCTATTGGAGCTACGGGCCTGCGCGAGCTACCTGGTTTCCCGGTGCACAGTATGAGTCCGGCAGAACCTGCAGTACTTCTTGAACTCAAGCCGGCCGGAATGGGACTTTCTGTTCTTCTTCGTCGTGTAGTTTCGCTGCTTGCAATCCTGGCAAGCCAATGTTACCACTTCTACTTGTCCTTTAGCCACGTTCCTACCTCCCATCCCGGAAAAACCACTGCAAACGAGTCTAACACGGTAAAACTGGCAGTGTCAATTCAGCATTATACACCACAAAAAATGGAGCTCGCAACCAGAATCGAACTGGTGACCTCATCCTTACCAAGGATGCGCTCTGCCGACTGAGCTATGCGAGCACCATGAGATGGCGTTGGTTGCGGGGGCAGGATTTGAACC
>DGDN01000007.1:0-7758 GCA_002385465.1 Candidatus Fermentithermobacillaceae bacterium UBA3951 | reverse complement strand
GGTTATGAGCCCGACGAGCTGCCTGACTGCTCCACCCCGCGATGCTACAGTATCTAGATTATCAATTCGGTTTGGTGGTGGAGAGGGCTGGATTCGAACCAGCGAAGGCGTTTGCCAGCAGATTTACAGTCTGTCCCCTTTGGCCACTTGGGTACCTCTCCACGAAACGCAAGTGTTATCTTACTATCAATAGGCTTTCGATGCAAGTCGTTTTCCGGCGAGAAACCTGGAGCCGGCTTGCCCGAATGCCGCGGCGTTCAGTGCCGCACCGCCTATTATACCTGCTTGCGACACTGAACGCAACCTGAGATCATGGCGGAAGCCTTGGACCACTCTTCACTCACGTGAGATGTCATGTCCAGGAATTCAGGCAGGTCGGAGAGGACCAGGTCTATGGCGCTCTGCCAGAAGTCAGGCTCCCTGAGATCGCACCCAATATGCTTCTTCGCGAGGTCTTCCACCTGCATCCGGCCGGTATCTCTCAAGAGCCCGATATAGCGCTCTTCAAAGTCCTTGCCTGCTTCCTTCGCCCACGAGTAAACTCCTGCGCTGAACAGGAACCCAAAGGTGTACGGGAAATTGTAGAAAGGCACCCTCGTGTTGTAGAAATGCAGTTTGGAAGCCCAGAAATGAGGGTGGTAGAGATCGAGCGCCCCGGCGAAGGCTTCCTTCTGCGCCTCTACCATGAGTTCGTTCAAACGCTCGACGCTGACCATGCCTTTCCGTCTTTCCTCGTAGAACCGTGTCTCAAACAAGAACCTGGACTGTATGTTCATGAGGAGCGATACGGCCCGCTGGAGCTTATCGTCCACAAGCAGGAGCTTTTCATCTTCGTCCTTGGCGGCTCTCACCGCAGCATCGGCGACGACCATCTCCGAGAAAGTCGAAGCAGTTTCGGCTACGTTCATGGCATACTGCTGCGCCATTGGAGGCAAGTCGTTCATCACCGACTGGTGGAACGCGTGCCCCAGCTCGTGTGCCACCGTAGCGACGTTCCCGAGGGTCCCTGAGAATGTCACGAATATCCTTGACTCTTTGGATTCGGGGAAACTGGTGCAGAACCCGCCCATCCGCTTCCCGGGCCGGTCCTCGGCCTCAATCCACCTGTTTTTGAACGCAGTCTCGGCGAGACGCGCCATCTTGTCGCTCACGGTGCCGAACTGCTCCACGATAAACGACGCAGCCTCGTCGTAGGCCATCTTGCTCTGAGCTCTCCCAACCGGAGCGCCGAGGTCCTGCCACCCCAGTTCCTTGAGTCCGAGAAGTCGCTTCTTCCGGTTCATGTATGTAACCAGCCGGTCCTTGTTCTTGTTTATGGTGTCCCACATTACATCCAGAGTGGCCTCTGACATACGGTTGTTCTCCAGGGGCTCCCTGAGGACCGAGTCCCACCCGCGGCGGCGGTAGAGCGCCAAGCGGTACCCGGCAAGGCGGTTCAGGGCCAAAGCGCAGAGCTCGGCTTCCTTCGCCCATGCCTCTTCCCAGCGCTCCATAACGTGCCGCCGGAGTTTCGGGTCAGGCCCTGACATCCGGTTCGCCGCCTGCCCGGGAGACAGCTTAACTTCCTTGCCGTCTTCAATGATGGAGAGGGACATGCGACCGGTCACCATGTCGTAGAGGTCGGACCATCCCTGATAGCCGTCCACCGACAGCTCGTTAACCAGGATCTCCTGTTCCACGGGAAGTTTGTTCTTCGCCCTCGCCCGCCTCTCGCCCAGGTTGAACGCCAGGGGCTTGAGCTCTTCTGAAGAAATGAGCGCCTCCCAGCGGTCATCCGGGATTTCAAGCATCTCACGGTCGATCATGGTCATGGCAGAGGCGAAAGACGCCTGGATTTCTCTCACCCTTCCACCCAATACCCTGCTGTATGTGTCAGTTACATCCTGGGCGCTCTGGCACGCGATGAAGGCAGAAGCCTGGCGCAACCTCCGCATTAGGTCCTGAACGCTGCTTAGGCGCCGAACCCAATCGACGTCCCCGGCCTTCGTTCCTTGGACTTCATCCACGAACGCTCTCACATCCGTCTCGAGGCGGTCCAAATACCCGGCGAAGGCCTCAGAGCGGCTGCCTCCGGGGAAGAAAACATCAAGGTCCCACGTTTGGCTCAAGTCCCTAAACAAGGATAACCCCCCTATCATGAAACTTCGGGGAAGAATTCCACAGAAGCATCGTCAAACCTTGTGACGCGTAGAGAATGAGGTCTGCGATGAAGCCAACTGTAGGTTATACAGGCAAGAAAAAAACCGGCCTGCGGAAAGACGCGGCCGGCTCTGGCTCATAAGAAGTGAACTTGCGAAATCCCAATCAGTAAAGCCCGAAGGTCTTGTTGATGTCGAGGACAAACATTATCCCCATTCCTGGCTCGTCGATCTTGAGGGCTTTCCTTATGGCGGTGGATATCGGCTCAACAAGGGAATCCTGGGCCAAGATCATGACAATATCTTTCTCCGGCTCGACGGGCATGGAAAACAACATTTTCTTCTCGTGGATACCCGAGCCCCGGGCATTGATCACCGTTGCGCCCCTCGAACCTGCAGCCGTCGCAGCGTCTATTACCTCCTGGGCCTTCCCTCTATCCACGACCGTGAAAATCGCCTTGTACATGTCTTCACCACCTGTGCTTCCGCGCGACTTGTAGGATGGGCAATCTCGCATTCCGAAGAGCCCGACGACATCGGTGGAGAAGGCGATGCCGTGGTTCGGCTTAGCGAAACTAAACTGCTTGTCGAGTTCGTTAAGGGCTCTTTCGGCCGTCTCGGTGTCGGCTATCATAAGCACGATCTCTTTCCTTATATCGGTGAGTCCTAGGAATTCAAGCAAGGAGCTCTTGACAGTCCCTCTCCCTAGAAGGACCGTCCCTCCGGTTACTCCGAGTTCCTTGGCAGCCCTGAGCACCTTACTACCTGTGCCGAAGTTCACCACTACGGAGATAAGCTCATACTTCCTCTCGGCATTCTGTGCCACCGGGCTCCGCCTCCTTTACCGACTTTTTCGCATACAGAAGGCCCAATACCTGCAACGCTATGACCGGTGTAAGAGCGACCATGGCAATGACTCCAAAGCCTTCGACCATGACATCCGCTCCTTCAATGGCTTCGGCGGCACCTTGGGCGAAGGCCAGGATAAACGTGGCGGTCATGGGCCCCGATGCCACGCCTCCTGAGTCAAAGGCCATCCCCACAAAAAGGTTGGGAACACAAAGGCTTAAGCCCGTAGCCAGTGCCCAACCCGGAAGCAGGTAGTGCCACAGTTTGATGCCGGGAACCACTATCCGGAGGGCCGACAGCGCCACCGAAAGGCCAACCCCCAGCGAAAGAGCGGGGAAAACCACCTTCCCCGTAAGGTACCCGCTTGTGACGTCCTCAATTTGTCTGACGAGAACGTGGACCGCGGGTTCCGCAAGTACTACCGCCAGCCCAAAAAAGAGCCCGGCCAAGACAACAATCCATTTGTTCTCGAAAGATGCAAGGACGTACCCAACTATGCTCCCCACATCCATGAACCCCGCGTTCACGCCGGCGAGGAAGAGCGTGAGTCCTACAAAGGTGTAGACGAGCCCCTTCAGGATTCTGGAAAGCGGCCGCCTGGAAAGCTTGAGATACCTCACTTGGAAGATCCAGAAGAGAAGCGCAAGGGGGAAAAGGGAGATGCCGATGTCTCTCATGGCCAAGGGAAATGCTGCCGCGAATGGGGCCAGTATCGAACCGTTTTCGGCACCGGCCGGCGGCAAAGACCCCGAAACCTTTGCAGACGGAGATAGGACGCTCATTAAGAGCACGGGCACGATCGCTCCCGCCGAGGCGATACCGACCAAACCAAAGCTGTCCTCTTCAGAAGCGATTCCTCTTAACGATGAGACCCCAAGACCCAAAGCCAACATGAAAGGCACCGTCATGGCTCCCGTAGTTGCCCCCGACGAGTCAAAAGCAATCGCCACGAACTCTGGCGACGAGAAGAGGGCCAGACCGAAGATAATCAGGTAGGATGCAATAAACACCCATCGAAGGGCTACGTTCTTGATGATCCTCAGAAACCCCGCCGCCAAGAAGACGGCGATGCCAAGGGAAACATAAGCGACAAGGGACGCTTTGGAGATGACCCCCGATGTCACCTTGCTGACTTGACCCGCAAGGATGTGGAGATCGGGTTCACAGATGCTTATAAGGAAGCCTAGTCCCAATCCCGCGGCCCCGACAATCCACAGTTTGTTACTGTTTGCTATTGCGGAACCCATGTGATTGCCTATGGCGGCAACACCGATCTCGGCGCCAAAGAGGAAAATGGAAAGCCCTATGATGATAAACAACGCTCCTACGAGGAAACGGGTAAGCACGACCGGCTCGAGGGGGACCACAGTGACGCTGAGAACAAGCACTATCACGACGACTGGAAAGACTGACATAACTACTTCCCGGAACTTTTCTCCCAGAACCGCCAGCGCAATCAACTCCCCCAATGCATACTAAGACTGTCAGGCTATCGCTGCGTAGTATTCGTAGCATCTTTATGGCCTTCTCCGCCGTGCGCTTTTTCAACTTGCTCTCCGGCGAAGACACGGATAGGCAGACTACTCCTCAATTGTACCAGTTGGGTGCAGGCGGCGAAAGGCTCCGCAGCATACTGAAAACTCCCCTAAAGGCCATGCAGGAGTCGGAAATGCTGAGGCGAAGGACTAACACGAGGTGATTGGTTTGGCCCGAGAAACTAAAGACACTAGGAACATAAGAGGCGTTGACGGGAAGTTTCAGCTTGCTGTAACCGGCGACTCGTTCCTCACAACTCCCATTTCCCCTTACCAGGAAGCCGATTTTCTAGCCGTTTTCGACATAATTCGCGATCACACGGCGGGGTTTACTAATCTGGAAGTCCTCCTTAACGACTGGAAAGGCGTACCTGCGGCAGACAGCGGGGGCACTTACGCCGGAGCATCGAGCTCATTGGTCGAAGAGTTCAAATGGGCCGGTTTCCAGATGGTATCTAGAGCCAATAATCACTCCCTTGATTATTCCTACGAAGGACTGCGAATAACGAGCGAGGTCTTGGACAGGGCCGGAATATGCCACGCAGGAGTCGGTGAAAACCTGGGAGAAGCGAGGTCGCCCGCTTACCTCGAGACTCCGAAAGGTCGGGTTGCCCTCCTCTCGGCAAGCTCAACCTTTGCCCCCTGGGGGAGGGCCGGCCACCAGAGGCCGGATTTCCAAGGACGTCCCGGTCTTTCACCCCTAAGGTACACAACCTACTTCGGGGTCACCAAGGAGCAGATGGACTTCTTGAGAAACATGGAAGAGTCGCTGGGGCTATCCGCCCTGAAAGCCCAGGCCAAGAAGGCAGGGTACCTTCATGAAAAAGAAGGAGAGCTCCTTTTTGCAGGCCAGAGGTTTGTGATTTCAGAAAGGCCCGGTGTCCGCACCGAACCCAATGCCCAGGATGTTTCCGAGATAACCAAGTGGATAGAAGATGCGAAGCGCCAAGCCGACTGGGTGTTTTTCTCGCTACACGCCCACGAAAGCCGTCTCCAGAGAGATATCCCCGCAGAATTCATAGAAACCTTCGCCCGGGCTTCTATAGACGCAGGCGCCGATGCTTTCTTGGGCCACGGGCCCCACGTCCTTAGAGGAATAGAGATCTACAAGGGGAAGCCCATTTTCTACAGCCTCGGCAACTTCGTATTCCAGAACGACTTGGTGCGCAAGCACCCCCAAGACATCTACCAAAGAGCGGGGCTTGGGCTCGATGCCACTCCTGCGGACATGTACGACCGAAGGAGCTTGAACGACACGAGGGGCTTCCCGGCAGACGTGGTGTACTGGGAGAGCGTCTTGGGATCGCTTCAATACGAAGACGGAAACTTTAGGCGTGCGGTCCTCTATCCTTTGTACTTGGGCTGGGACAAACCCAGGTCCCAGCGCGGCAGACCCGTCTTGGCGCGGAAAGATATCGCCCGGCGGATACTAGAGAGGATGCAGAAGCTCTCATCGCCTTACGGCACCGAGGTCCGCATCGAAGGGGAAACGGCCGTCATAGAGGTCTGACGTAATAGATGCTCTCATTTGGGTGTTCTTTCGTGCTCGACCTGGGTCGCTAGGCCCATGAGCACAGTGAAGCGGGCGAGACGACCTGGAGGCACTTAGAACAAGTGGCCGCTGACTTCTCTTACTTCCTGGCGCTTCCGGCGTACCTTATGCCGGCGAACCCAGCAAGGTCCTTATCCACGGTGACGAGATCGTCCCGGGTGAGCTCGCTGGTGGACTTCCGCCCTATTGCTTGGAGCGCGAGCTTCATCTCGGCCACGCAAGACTTGAGGAAGTTAGAAAGGGCCGTTGCCGCTTTGTCCACGTCCAGCTTATCTGAATAGCGGCCCGTGTAAAGGGCCATCTGTGCCGGCGCGGCCTTGGGGACTACTTCTCCAATCTGTGTATGAATGGCTGCCAGGACCGCTATGGAGCCTATGTACACCGCGTCTGCTCCAAGAGCAATTGCTTTCAGGAAGTCACCGGGCGTCTTCAGCCCTCCGGCCGCGATCACGCTGAAACGCTCCCTTATCCCTTTGGCGTTTAACCAATCCACCGCCCTGACAAGACCGTATATGGTTGGGAGCCCTACGTCGTCCTCCAGAGTGGGCGGCGCGACCGCCGTACCTCCTTCCGAGCCGTCGATTACGATGAAGTCGGCACGGCTTCGCGCGATCACCTCGAGATCCAGCTCGATGAAGTCCGAGGCAGCGATCTTCACTCCCACGGGAACGTCATATTGGGATTTCAGTTCATTGACCAGATTAACGATAGCTTCGGGGGTGTCCTTACCCGGGTGTCTTGCGTGGATGACCGCATCCTCCCCCTCCTTAAGGCCCATCGTCTTTCGGAGGTGATCGTCTATTCCCGCCGCGGGCATGGTAGACTCCACACCACCGCCGAAGGCGCCCTGGCCACACTGGACTTCGATCGCGTCCAGCCGGCTCAAGGCCTCATGCCCTCTCAGGAAGTGTCCGCGGTTGTACTGCCCAACCATATATTTGGCCAGCCCACGGGTCTCAGGCGCCAACCCCGACTCTCCCGTATTTGTGGAAGTCCCGGCCATTGCAGAGCCTTTCGCGAGAGCCATCTTGAGTTTCAAGCTGAGGGAGCCTCCGTAGGACATCCCGGTTATCATTATGGGGATGTCGAGTCTGAGCGGCTTTTTCGCCCTAGGCCCTATCACCGTCTCTGTATCAATCTCTTTGAGATCCGCGGTAGGCAAGTGATGGAGCTGTCTGGGATTAAGGAATATCTTGTGCCAGGGGGAGAGTACGTTCGGGCTTCCGAAAGGCCTTTGGAGCGGCATTCCCAGCTGCGCCCGCATCATCGCTTCTACGATTGCCCTGAGGCCGAGCTTTTCGGCCACGGTCACAACCTCAAATGGGTTATTGGGGTAATCCTCGGTAAGGATTAGTTCCAAAACCTCGTCTGTTATGGGGTTGCCGATTGCGTAAAGTAGCCGGTTGAGCACGGGCGCTCGCCTCCATCTAGGAAACTCTCGATGGAAGTGTTCCCTGGAAGGCAGAAAGCTTTCCTCGCTTCTTCCGCGGCTTTAGCATGCCAAACCTGCCAAATCCCAGAATATGCTTAAGCGTGACTCCGCTCAAACGCCGGTCCCATGTTTTGACGGTGCACACTTCCGCCAGGACCCATTGAGAAGCTTGGTATCGTAGGTAGACAAATGGGGGAAATGCATGGAGCCAGCGAAGGGAATCGAACCCCCAACCTACTGATTACAAATCAG
>DGDN01000038.1 GCA_002385465.1 Candidatus Fermentithermobacillaceae bacterium UBA3951 | reverse complement strand
GGTGGAAATGACTCCGATATGTTCAGCGACTTGGTTATTGTGACGGCACAAATGATCGCGTATGCGCTGACTTCCCACAGACCAATCTTCAGGTAGTTCAGGTTCGCCTCGGCTACCGTGGCGAACGGATACTGAAAGCCGTTTGTCCCGGCCGTCCATCCGATAGCCACTCCCTGGACGAGAAGAACGAGTCCACCGATGCTGAGGCTGCCGAATCGCGCGAAGAGATTTCCGACAACGATCAAGACGACAACCACAAGGTTGTTGGCAATGATGAAGAGTGAACTGCTCACGCCGGTGTCCGGAGTCAGCACCTCGACATTAACCCAGGCGCTCCGGTGGGTCAGAAATCCGATGAGAAACACCGTCCATTGGATAGCCATGAAAAGACACCAGACTACGATCGTTCTCGTGATCGGGTTTTGATTGTAGATGCGTTTCAGCAATGTTTTTTCCTCCGTAGACGTGGCCAATAAGGAGAGCCCGTCCAGCGTATTATCACGGGCCGTCGCTGCTACGTCAACCGAGCGGGCGCTAGAAGGGCACGAGTCCGGCAGACCGTCCATCAATCGCTTGCTCACGAATGCCCATACATGAAGGAATCCGCGCCTCTCCTCCTGAATAGCTCTCGCCTAAGACGGCCTGTGGGTGAGACGTTCGTTGAAAGCTTTAGTGTATCGTTCCTTCTCGCCTTGTGCGGCCGAATAGCCAGTCAAGTGAGGGGATTTGAAGTGTCCCAGGCTCTCAGGATGGATTCGGATAAGGTTTCGCCCAAGATCAAAGCGCCCTACGACGTCCAGGCAGTTCGAAAACGGTTTCCTGCCCTTCGCAGGATGGAAAACGGTATGCCGGTTGCATTCCTGGACGGCCCCGGCGGGTCCCAGGTGGCTGATACCGCCATCGAGGCGATGGCCAACTACCTGATCAGGGGTTCGGCCAACGTCCACGGTGTCTTCTCGACGAGTGTAGAAACAGATGAGCTGCTGCTCCGAGCCCGTGCGGCCATGGCCGATTTCCTCGGAGGAAGGCCCGACGAAGTGGCCTTCGGCGCCAACATGACCACACTGAATTTCGCCTTGGCGAGAGCCATGGCCAGAGACTGGCGCGAAGGAGATGAGGTCGTCGTCACCGAGATGGACCACCGGGCAAACGTTGACCCGTGGATTTCTGCCATTGAAGATAAGGGCGGCACGGTGAGGTGGATTAGGGTCGACCGCGAGCGTCTAACGCTTGATCTTAGCGACCTCACATCAATCATAGGTCCCAAGACGAAGTTGGTCGCGGTGGGCCTTGCATCCAATGTGATAGGAACCATCAACGATGTGAGAACCATAGCCGACGCGGCACACTCGGTTGGAGCCTACGTTGTCGTGGACGCCGTCCACGCCGCGCCCCACATGTTTGTAGACAGGGATGCCCTTGGAGCCGATGCAATACTGTTCTCGCCCTACAAAGCATTTGGCCCTCACCTGGGAGTCCTCTCGGTCAAAGCCGACCTATACGACCGGCTTCAGACCTATAAGGTACTCCCGCAGCTTGAGGAACGTCCTGACAAAATCGAGACGGGCACTTTGAACCATGAGGGGATCGCGGGAGCCGAAGGTGCCGTGAAGTTCATCGCAAGCCTTGGCGAAGGGGAGACGACCAGGGACAAGATCCGCTCCGCTATGGAGAAGATCGAGGAACACGAGAACCCGCTCGCACAGTGGGTGAGGGCGAGGCTCAAGGCCATACCCGGGTTTACTGTGTATGCCGCGTCCGACGATGTGAAGAAGACCCCGACCATCGCTTGGCGCGTGAAGGGGATGGCTCCCCGAGACGTCTGTCTCCATGCCCTCAAGAAGGCCATTTACATCGCCAGCGGCGACTTCTACGCGACGACCCTGGCCATGATCTTGGGAATAAGGGCCAGCGGGTCCTGGGTGCGGGCCGGACTTGCCCCGTACACCACCCGAGAAGAGGTTGAGCTGCTGGTAGAGTCCATGGAGGAGTTGGCCGTCTAGTTTCTTGTGAGTGTATTGGTCATGTATCACAATTTCTGAGGGAGGGTTTCCGGTGAGCGGTCCGATAACCATATCCGACGTATTGGACGTGAAGTACCTGGGCAAGTGGGATTGGAGCCCTGACGGACGGTACATAGCGTTTATCTGGGATGACGGAGGTCTAAAGGACCTTTGGCTCGTAGAGCCGGGGAAGTCGGCTCCCAGGAAACTGACGACTGCCAAGAACGGCGCCTCCGACTTCGTGTGGACCAAAGACGGAAAGATCTATGCGACAGTAGACGGTTCACTTGTGAGGCTCAACGGCCCCGGTTTTGAAACTTTCGACACGCTGCTTGAAGGTAGGTCCGCGGGTGGGCTGTCTCTTTCGCCTGACGGCTCCCATCTTGCCTTCTTGAGGGGTGGAGCCATCTGGTTGCTGGAAGAGGCGACGGGCAAGTTCATCGAGTTCCTCCCTCCTTCCGGGGCAGCGCCGGGAAGGGCTCTTGAGGGCCGGGCTGAGTGGTCGCCATCATCCGACCGGTTCGCGTTCAGCTTCCGGGACGAAGAGTCATACCACCAGATAGCCGTTGGAAAGGTTGCCCCGTCGGGAGTCAAGTTGGAGTGGCGGTCGCATTTTGCAAGGTCCGCCGGAGCGCCAACTTGGCTTCAGGAAAATACGCTTATGTACACCCAGCATTCAGACGGGGGACTGGCTGCGGAGCTGTGGACCGTCAGGTTCGGCGTTTCGGAAGACTGCGATGAACCCGCGCGCCACCGGCCTCTCGCTCCCGAGCTCCTGTACCGGATTGAGGGTACCGGCAAAGGTACCGTCATGTTCACCGGAGCGTCCGTGTCGCCGGACCGCACGAAGCTCCTCCTTATGATGGAGAACGACGGGTGGGCGCACCATTATATCCTTGACCTTGCCACCAAGGAGGTACGGCAAGTCACCTTCGGAGAGTGCGAGGATTTCGCCCACGCGGGAGATTCGGCCAAATGGCTCCCCGACGGCTCCGGATTCCTGTACTCCTCCAACAAAGACGCCGTTGACCAGCGTCATATCTACCGCTACAGCCTGGAGACGGGGGAGAGCGTGAAGATCATCGGTATCCCCGGGACCAACTCGCTGGTTAACATCTCTCCCGACGGGCGGCTGGCTTTCCAGCATTGTGACGAGTTTAGGAACGGAGACCTGTGGGTGTCCGGCCCGGGCGGGGAAAACCCGACCCAGGTGACGTTCTCAATGCCCGAAGTGTGGGATCCCGCGAACCAGTTTGAGCCGGAAGAGGTGCGGTTCGAAAGCGCGGGCGGTCTCACCATCCATGCCTACCTCATGAAACCTAAGGTTATAGGGCCGGGGAAGAAGCTCCCAGCCATTGTGTGGATTCACGGAGGGCCCATCCGGCAGATGAGGCGAGGCTGGCATCCTCAAAGGTCCTACGCCCTTTTCCATGCGTACAACCAGTATCTCGTCCAAGAAGGCTACGTTGTCTTGACGGTTAACTTCCGCGGGGGGATAGGGTACGGGCGCGACTTCAGACAGGCCCTTTACTACAAGATGGGCGTCGACGACGTGACGGATATCGTGGAAGCGGGCAACTATCTGAAGGGATTGCCCTATGTCGACCCTGAGAGGGTGGGCGTTTACGGCCTGAGCTACGGCGGTTTCCTCACCCTGCACTGCCTGACACAGTATCCGGATGCCTTCAAATGCGGCATAAACATCGCAGGGATCTGGGATTACGTCCAGTGGACGAAATGGGCCGACAAGAGGTACGGAAAGCGGGCCGGGCTCTTCAAGATGTTCCTAGGAGGGGAACCGGAGGCTTCGCCCGACCTTTACAGGCAAGCATCACCCAAGACCTTCGCTAACAACATGAAGGCACCGCTTCTAAACGTGCACGGCACGGCCGACATGAACGTGGACTTCCAGCAGGTGGACTCCATCATTAGGGACCTTGTCGACCTAGGAAAAGACTTTGAGGTTGTATACTACCCCGACGAGGTCCACACGTTCGCCAAGAAAAAGACGTGGATGGATGCGATGCCGAAGATGACGCGGTTCTTCGACAAGCACCTCAGGGGCTCATGTCAAGATTCCGGGTAGCCTATATCTACGACGGAGGGCCTGGGCCGGCGGCATGCGACCGAGATGGAGACAGAGTTGATGCTGAGGTCCCAGGCCGTCTGTAACGAATGAACTAACGGATCGAGGGAGGGTCTTCCGGTGACTGACCGGTCAGCTTACGCCATATTTGCGGGTGGATGTTTCTGGTGCATGGTTCAGCCGTTTGCAGGCCTCGAGGGTGTGAAAGAGGTCTTGTGCGGCTATATTGGAGGCGACGTCCCAAATCCTACTTACCAGCAGGTGTGTTCCGGCGAAACCGGCCATTACGAAGCCGTGAGGATCGAGTACGACCCTTCGAAGATATCCTACCGGACCCTCCTTGACGTGTTCTGGAGGCAGATCGACCCGACCGACGCCTCCGGTCAGTTTATGGACAGAGGTTCCCAATATAGAACGGCGATTTTCTACCTCGACGAGGAGCAGAGGCGAGAAGCTGAGGAGTCGAAGGCCGCGCTAGGTCGTTCGGGTCGCTTCGCAAAGGACATCGCAACCGAGATCCTTCCTGCTTCCGAGTTCTACGTCGCCGAGGAGTTCCACCAGGACTACTACGCGAAGAAGCCGGAGGAGTACAGGCGGTACAAGGTCGGTTCAGGCCGCCAGGCTTTCTTGGAGAGGGCGTGGTCCACGGAGGCTCCCGATGAACCTGTCTCATCAATACCTTCCAAGGAAGAGCTCCGCGCCCGTCTTACTCCCGAGCAGTACCGGGTGACTCAAGAGGGGGCGACTGAGCCCCCGTTTCAGAACGAGTATTGGGACAATACCCGCCCAGGCATCTATGTGGATATTGTGTCGGGAGTACCGCTTTTCACCTCCCTCGACAAGTTTGACTCAGGCTGTGGCTGGCCGAGCTTCACAAAGCCCATTAAGAAGGAAAACATAGTTGAAGTCCCAGACTACAGCCACAACATGGTGAGGACGGAAGTAAAGAGTGCCTACGCCGGTTCCCATCTGGGCCACGTGTTCAACGACGGACCCGAGCCGACCGGCCTCAGGTACTGTATCAACTCTGCGGCCTTAAGGTTCATCCCCCTCGAAGACCTGGAGAAGGAGGGGTACGGTTCATACGCCTCTCTGTTCAAAAAAGCTTGAGCTATCGATAATGGGCTTCACGTCTACCTGAATCGTCTAGGAAACTGCCTGACGATTCCTTCGGTCATGACATCGGCCATCTCCAGGGCTTGGAGTTCCACTTGGTCGAATATCTGAATGCTTTGTTCGAACCTCCCGGAGAGGACTGCCACGGCTTCGTCCTTCGTCAGGGCAAGATGCTCGTGGAGCATTGCCCTCCATACTTCTTGTGACCAGAACCGGTTGATGTGCGCCAGGAAGTAGGCTATTTCATCTGCGTTTAGGTACCAGCGGCGCTCCGCATCCGCTGCTCTTGCCGTATCCCCGGCCTTCGCGGCTTGCACCAGTTCGGCGGCGATCGTTAGGTGGGCGGTGAATAGCCGGGCGAACTGCGCGGCTATTTCGGCCCCGTACAAAGGCTCCAATGCTGCCTGGAAGTCCTTTGGGTTTCGGAGAAGCCTTGCGGTCACGACGCTCAAATCGGGAAGGTTGAACGCAACGCTTATAATGAACGACCTAGTCCACCAGACGTGCTGTTCCCATAGGAGGCGTAACATGTTGTTGAGGTCCAGGTGGGCTTGACTAACCCTTCTCCAGCGGCGGCCCAAGGCCGTGGAAGACGGTTTCATCCGTATCCCCCTCTTATCTCTTTTGTCCAGATTATGTTGAGAAGGGTTCCCGGGTGACCCGGCGGGGAAGAAACGCTCGACGCCATGCCTTGACGGCATCTCACCGTTCAGACAGGGCCGCCGGCTATGATAGGTCGCTGAAACCGTACTGTCGGTGGACGATAGGTCGCTCAAACCGTACTGTCATCGACAATAGGTTGTTTAGATCGGATTGTCTGTCGCGATAGGTCGATGAAAGCGGATTGTCCGCGACAATAGGTCCTTGAAAACGGATTGTCATCCGCAAAAGGTCGCTCAGAAAGGACCATCCCCAATGATAGCTTGCTGAAATCGCGCTGTCGGCGACGATAAGTCGCTCAAATCGGATTGTCTTCCACGATAGCTCGCTCAGACCGTGTTATCCACGGTGATAGGTGGCTCAGAACGGGTTATTATCCGGGATAGCTGGCTTGGAACTGCTTATCCGCGGCCATAGGTTCCCGAAACCGAGGTATCCGGACGGATAGGTCACCCAGAACGGACTGTCCTTTACGATAGGTTGCTGAAAACCGGCTATCCCGGGCAGGACCCAGGGCGAAGGAGGTATCCCGGGTCCGGATTAAGGTGACATCCGGAGAGCCAACAGGTATTCTGGAAGCGACAAGGGAACGGAAAAATGATGGCTGAACAAGTGACAGACTGTTGACTGACAATTGACTGACAAGTGACTGACAAACGAGTGACAGAGGTGTCTAGCATGGTTAAGATCGGTGTATTCGACTCCGGATTCGGAGGGCTCACAGTACTAAAAGAGATAATCGACAAAATCCCCCAAGCAAGTACGGAATACTACGCTGATAGCGGGCGCAACCCCTACGGCGTTCTTCCTAGGGAGACGATACAGCGGTTTTCCCGCGAAATCCTGGACTTTCTTGGTGAGAAGGGAATCGATATAGCGGTCATCGCCTGCAACACCGCTACCGCTGCTTCGCTTCCCGACGTAGAGCCCGATTATCCGTTTCCCATAATCGGGGTTGTGGGCGCCGGGGCAAAAGGTGCGGCTCAAGCCACGAAGAACAGGCGGGTGGGAGTCGTCGCCACCGAGTTCACCGTAAAAAGCGGCGCTTATGCTGAGGCCATCAAGAAATTGGACCCCGGAGTTCAAGTGGTAGGGCAGTCTGCAATGCCTTTTGTACGTTTGGTGGAAAGTGGGATCACGACGGGTGATCAAGCCCGGACCGTTGTGAGGGATGTCTTGAGCGCCTTCCGAGACACCGGAATAGACGCTCTGGTCTTGGGCTGCACTCATTTTCCGCTTCTTGCGTCTCTAATCGGGGAAGTTATGGGCCCCGGCGTGACGCTTGTGGACCCTGCAGAAGAGACGGCCAAAGAGACCTTGTCTGTGCTCAGGACCATGTTCCCCCATGAGAAACTCGGCGCCGCGGAAGAAGGCGCGCCGGAGATTGAGCCCGTCCGCAGGTATTACACCAGCGGCGACCCTGAGGTGTTCGCGAGACTCGGCTCGGTTTTCTTGGGGAAGAGCATAGAGTCTGTCGAAAAGGTCACCTTGGGCGGATGAATGACCTGAGCCCCATAGGAGTAGCGGCAGTGGACCTTCCTTACTGAGGCCCCCAGTCTTGAAACCGCGGGGAGGAAAAGGAGCGAGGCCATGTCGTAGTATTTAGTTCGTGTATGAAACTTTTGGTTGCAGTACACTCCATGCTCATTCGAGGTGAAGCTTTTGCGCTACGTCACTCGGTTGCTGGTAATCTCGAGACGATACTGGGGTTGGATGGTGGCTGCCTTTCTCTCTATGCTCGGGGTGACTGCTACCACCCTGGCCGGTCCATGGCTTCAAAGGTCTCTAATATCCATAATTGAGACCGGGGCGGGGACGCGAGCCCTCGCGACGGACCAAATCCTCCGAGTTGCTGTCATGCTCTTGGCAGTCTACGCGCTGCGGCCTGCC
>DGDN01000045.1 GCA_002385465.1 Candidatus Fermentithermobacillaceae bacterium UBA3951 | reverse complement strand
TTTTTTTTTGATTTTTTTTTTTTCAAGCAGAGGAGAACAGTGGCCCTTACTCTGACGGCCACGTCCTCACTCATTAAGACGCGAACGATGCCTAGACCATCCGTGGAAATCCTCTCCTTATGAAGAGGGCGGTTATTGGTTGATACTCCATCGGAACCTCACACTAAGTCTGAGTTTCCGGCCCTCCTGGCGGTTTTCCTGCGAGCCTACTGCCAAGTCTCGCACCTAGTGTGATAGCGATGATCGGCATTACACTAGAGCGCTTTCTGGCCTCACGACCTGAACTTACATTCGTCACAAATACTCTCCTAGTTCCGCCAACTCGTGCTTCACCGAGTTCTCCACGTACAACCCTTGAGGGGCCTGTCACGGTCATGGCGCAAGGATTTTTTCTGAAGACCCCTAGACACGGGGCTCCTTCCATTCCCACCAATGCGCTTCAAACAGGGGTTTGAACCCTATGCTCAGGTAGAATGGCATCGTGGTCCCGACGTACGCGACCTCCGCTCCTTCGGCGAAGCAGCGTCTTATGCCCTCCAGCACGGCTGCTCTCGCCAAGCCCATCCTGCGGTAGTCGGGGTCTGTGGCGACTGGTTCCACGTAGGCGTAATCCGTGCTCCGGTCGTACCACATGCCGCAGAATGACACGTAATCTCCGTTCGGAGCCTTGACCACTATCGTAAGGTCTTTTCGGAAGCTCGGACCGGACTGCATCTTCAGCCTGCCGGGTATGTAATCCTCAGGTGGTTCTCCTGGATGGTTGAAACCTCTCCACATCACTCGTTCTATCTTCCAGAGGTCGTTTTCGTCGGCAAGGCTTATGATGGAGAGCCCCTCTGGAACGGTGATGTCGGGGAACTTGCCGGACACGCGGAACTCTGACATTGGGTCCCTGCGTTCGGTCATGGTGAAACCGTGCTTAACGGCGAACTCGCGCATCTCGGCGTCATCGTCGCTTATGATGGCCCGGAGGCTCTTTCTGCCGTCTTCATCTATGCGAGGCAGGTATTCCATTGCGTACTCGAGCATTTCGCGCTTAAGGTATGAGTAGTCCCTGTCGAAGGAGAACCAAGCGGCTCCGATGTTGTGCTCATACGTCACAAGCGCGACAATCTTCCCCTCGTCTTCCCAAAGGCCGATCCTCCATAAGTTCGTCTCATCCAGGCTGGGGTGGGAGAACATATATTCCCACCGCGCCCACAGCCAGTTCCGGTCGGTGTATCCCGGTTCGTGAATCCTCATGAGGAAGTCGCGGACTTTGAAGAAGTCTTCTGTGAATCCTGGTCGGTCTGTGTAGCGTCTCAGTTTGACGGTCACGTGATCTCCTCCTTCATCCGATCGAGCAAGCCAGAGAGCACAAACCGGGTTCTATCCCCGGAAAGGCCTGACGAGTAGTGCGTCATGTCCAGAAAACCAGAATAAAAGGGGCGTCAAGCCCATCCGGTGTCAAGCCCGTCCGGTGTCAAGCCCGTCCGGCGTTAGGCGGCTGGCCTAGGCTGACGCCCCACTTCTTACTGCTGCTTTCTCCTATCAGGCACTATCTCCAGCCAATACCCGTCGGGGTCTTCTATGAAGTAGATGCCCATATCCTTATTCTCGTAGCAGATGCAGCCCATCTTCTTGTGGTGCTCGTAAGCCTCTTCGAAGTTGTCCGTCCTAAATGCCAGGTGGAACTCGTTGTCTCCGAGGTTGTAGGGCTTATCCCAGTCCCTGAGCCAAGTGAGCTCCAGGAGGAAGTCGGTGGTGTCGTTTCCAACATACACGATGATGAAAGAGCCGTCTTTGGCCGTGATCCGCCTCTTCTCGGTGAGTCCCAACGCCTCTTCGTAGAATTTCAGTGACCTTTCGAGGTCGAAAACGTTGTAGTTTTCGTGTACCATCTGAAACTTCATTAGGATCATTCCTTTCCGTGGATTACAAGTGGACCTTCGGTCTCAACCTACTGCTCAACGCTAAAGGTCGAACTCCCACTCCTCGCCGCCGCGCCTAATGTCCATCAGGATCGTCTCGCCGAGGTTAGCTCCCCTTTCTTTCCTGTACTTCTGGATCACCGAGAAGTCCCTGCCGAAGTGCATGGGGAAGACCCTTTTGACCTTCGCCGTCGCCAGGAGTCCCTCAAGTCCCAGGTAGTAGTACTCCTCTTGCCTGGGGTCCAAGGGGACAAACGCGACGTCGATGACAACACCCTTCAGGCGGCTCATCTGTTCTTCAAAGGCCGCCGTCATCTCCTTGTTGTACGCCTCGGGTTCCTCTTTCCATACCCAGTGATTGAGGTCGCCTGCGTGGTACACGCACTTCCCGAGGTAATCCAGGAGAAATGCGACTCCCGCGTCCGTGGACCTCAGCGTGGTAAGCCGGATCGTCTGCTCTTCGCGGTCTGCCAGCTCATACTGCTTTTCGGGCTCCACGCGTGTGATCGTCCTAGGAGCTGAGTTCGCCTCCGCGGCCTCGATATCCGATGAAAGCACATAGTGAACATCCGGGTGTTTACGGCTCAGGTCCAGGACTTTGGGGTTCCAGTGGTCGCCGTGATTGTGGCTGGCGAAGACGAAGACCCTCTTTCCGGCGTCCAGGTCCGGGATCTCTCCGGTGAAGTAATCGAAAAGCCAGTAGCACGACCTCCACTCGACGAGGAATCCGCTGCGGCCTATGTACCGGACCTTCATCTCAAACCGCCCTCCCGCGACAAGAGGAATCCGGGGTGCTTCCGGGAGGAAGCCACGATTATCGTTTCTCCTGACCGGGGCTTTCTCCTTCCTGGTGATGCCCGGCGTTTTGGCCGCGAGGAGGCGCCTTAGTCCACGCCCCTCAAGGGCGCCACGCTGTACGGGGAGAGCTCGGCGGTCATGATGCCGCATGACGGAACTCGATCGGGTGAAATCTCCGTCTACAAAGTAGGTCGACGATACTGGAGGTGACCTGTATGAGTAAGCGCTATCCCAGGCGCAAGTTGCATGGGGGCTTAGGTCTACTTGTCCTTGTGCTGGCAATCATCCTCGCAGGATGTTCCGATAAGACTCCGGCAGGTAAGGATCTCGTCCTTGACCCTAGGGCAGGAGTCACGAAAACCCTGGGCGGTGACCTATACACATCCAAACCGGACCAGGCCATATCGCCCGGGGGTGACTATATCCTCGCCGAGCGTGGCGACGATGCCGGGAGTCATATGGTGGCTGTGCCTTTGAAAGAGGGCAGTGACCGCGAAGTGGTGCTGAACAGTATAAGTGGCGAGGAGTCCGGCGGCTATACGAGACAGGTGCCGGTGGGCTGGACTTCGCCTACGACTTGCGTTTTCCTGGTAACCGGGCCGCAAGTGCATGGGCCCAACAAAGGGAAGCAGGGAGTAGCCATAATGCTTGGGGATGTGAAGGGTCCCAAAGCGGAAGAACTGGCGTTTATCGAACTTGAGACCGGTTTCTACCGTTCTATTACCTTTGTTGAGGACGAGTCCAAGGTCTATGTCCATGTGTCGCGAGCCCTATGGGAGTATGACCTCGGGAGCAGGACGCTCAGGCTCGTGAAGGACAACCTGCCCACGTATGACGGGCTCTTCATCGTCAAGGTATCTCCCGCGGGTAAGTACGCCGTCTATGAACTGTACGAAGAGGACAAGCAAGGCATCTATGTCCTGGATATGGCCACAGGGGAAGAACGTGCTCTACTTCCTACGGGAGAGACCATGAGCTTCCTGCCACAGTGGTCGCCGGACGGCAAGTACGTCCTTGCATACACAGCGGGTCAGAAGCCCGGTGGAGCCGACCTTCCGTCCTGGGAGCGCTATGAGGTTTTTCAGGGTGAAGACAGCGCGCTGCCCATAGCGGCAAAGCTGACCGTCGTGACTCCGGAAGGCGAGGTCCGGAAGACCGTTCAGGTCGAAGGGAAACTGCTCGCCCATGCCAGATGGGCTCGGAACTCCGAGGCCGTCGGTTTCCTGACCGGCGTCCCGAGGAATCCGGAGTACGGCCAGGGGTTTGCGCCCGACGCTCGCCCCGGCGCCCTTTCTTATGACGGTGCGATGGTGGCGGACATCTCCGGTGATGCTGCGGCCGTGCGGGTAGCGGATTTCTCGGCTCTCTCAGGGTACGATGACCCAAGTATCGACATGGTGCTCGTCGACCCTTCGGGGAAGGGTCTTTACTTCGTGGCCTCTCGGCTGGTGAACTCCTCTCTCCAGGGTTCGAAACTCTGGTATGCGTCAAGGGACAAGGAGCCGGCTCCGGTATGCGACGGCCTCTGGCAGTATGCCGGCACGGAACCGGTCTACGGCGACCATGTCGTAGGAATCTTGTCCGACCAAGAGGAGACGACCGTATGGCTGGTCGGACCGGAGGACTCCCGGCCAATCGCCACCGCTAAGGACGTGTATTCCTGGACGAAGATCCTGGGGTGGGATGAAAACCTATTGGTTATCGGTAATTGGGTGTATTCGGATGGTGGCGAGACCATCACGGTGATTGTCTACCGGATGTACACTGAGGTGAAAAAAGCCGGGTAACGAGGACCCGGCGACGGGAACCGGGTTATGACAGCCGGTGAAGCGCCGGGACAAAGCTCAGTGACAATAACAGCGTGACAAACACAAGGCAGCCCGCTCGGAAGAACGGGCTGCCTGGGTTTTCTCTGACTTGGCCCCGACTTGAGCACTTGAGCCCGACTCGCGTCTGGCTCAATCTCAACCCGAAACCCTTATCTCCTGTACACTACCTTTCCGTCGATCATGACCAGCCACGACTTGCCGCTGATCTCCATTGGATCGCCGTCGTAGATGACGAGGTCGGCGTCTTTGCCGGGAGTCAGGCTACCGACCTTGTCCTGGAGGCCGAGGATCTCGGCGGCGTTAAGCGTGATGGCCTTGAGCGCCTCTTCCTTGCACATGCCGGCCTGAACGGCCATGCCGGCCATGAGCGGCAGCGTCGCCAGCGGGACGACGGGGGAGTCGGTCATGATAGCGACCTTGACGCCGGCCCTGGCGAGGACGCCGGCTGTCTCGAAGGTCTTGTTGGTGAGCTCGAACTTGCTCTTGTGGCCGAAGGAAGGCCCGATGATCGCTTTGGCCCCCAACTTGGCCAGGTCCTCAGCAATGAGGTGCCCTTCGGTGCAGTGGTCCAAGGTGATGTCGAGGCCGAACTCCTTGGCGATCCTGATCGAGGTGAAGATGTCGTCGGCCCTGTGAGCGTGGGCTTTCAGAGGGATCTGCTTCCTGACGACAGGGAGGAGGGCCTCCATCTTGGCGTCGTAAGCGGGGAGCTTGGACGGGTCGTCGCCCGCGCGGTCGATCTGCTCCTTGTACCTCATGGCCTTGCCGAGGGCTTCCCTCAGTATTGCGGCGGTCCCCATCCTGGTCATAGGGGTCTTGTTCTTGGCGTTGTAGACCCTCTTCGGGTTCTCACCGAAGGCGATCTTCATGGCCAGCGGGTCCTTAACGACCATGTCGTCCGCCCTGTGGCCGTGGGTCTTGATCGCCATGAAGGTCCCGCCGATGGGGTTGGCGCTTCCCGGGCCGGTTGCCGCCAGCGTTACACCTGCTTGGCAAGCCTCTTTCACGGTCTCGTCCATGGGGTTGAAACCGTCGATGGCCCTCATGTGCGGAGTTACCGGATCGGTCATCTCGTTTACATCGTCGCCCTCAAAGCCGATGGCGCTCTCCCACATGCCGACGTGGCAGTGGGCGTCTATGAAGCCCGGGTAGACGGAACGACCGCCGGCGTCAATGACTTCCGCATCTGCCGGGATGTCTATGTTGGCGCCCAGCTTCACGATCTTGCCGCCGTCTATGAGGATGGAGCCTTTTTCGATCACAGGTGCGTCCACGGGGTAAATCTTCGCGTTGGTGATCGCTATCATCGCTTCTCTCCCTTTCGCAAGAGTGGTGCAGTCCACGAATTCGACGGGTCCTTCTGGTGTTCCTCCGGACTTACGCCGCGACAGGTTCACCGGGGCGCGCCGGCACCTCCGGACAGATGTGCCTGTATCCAGGGCTTTCAGGATCGGACCTGCGGCACCCGGTGCAGCTCTGGTAAAACAGGCGTTTGGGGAGTATGATTGCGTTAGGAGTTGGGTGATGGTGCCAACGGGTTCTCTAGACATCTTTCATGAGCATACGA
>DGDN01000122.1:19727-50314 GCA_002385465.1 Candidatus Fermentithermobacillaceae bacterium UBA3951 | reverse complement strand
GGCATAGGCATGGTCCACCAGGAATTCATGCTGCTACCGGCATTCAGCGTCGCCGAAAACATCAAGCTGAACCGTGAACCACTCATCCCGACTCCCCTCTCACGGCTTTTCGGTACACGTCTCTCAAGAGTAAACATGCCCAAAGTCCGGAGCGATGCCCGGAAGGCGCTGGATACGATCGGCTTGGGCATCGATGAGATGCTCCCCGTCATGGGGCTACCGATCGGCTTCATGCAGTTCATCGAAGTCGCCAGGGAAGTGGACAAAATGGGCGTGCGCGTCCTCGTATTTGACGAGCCCACGGCCCTCTTGACCGAAAGCGAGGCCAGTGAGCTTCTTGCCGCCCTTAAGCGCATCGCCTCTTCAGGCGTCGCGATAATCTTCATATCCCACCGTCTCGAAGAAGTCCTCACGCTCTGCGACAACATAACCGTCCTCCGGGACGGAGAAGTAGTTACAACCACACCTTCGTCCGGCGCGACCATCCAAATGATCGCCGAGCTTATGGTGGGGAGACAGACCACCAGACCGGACCTGGGCCGGCGGACGATAGAGCCCTCCGATGATGACATTGTGCTTGAGATCTCCAACCTGGAAGTCGACATGCCGGGAGAAGAAGTCAAAGGGCTCTCTCTCTCTGTAAGGCGAGGCGAGATCCTGGGCATAGGGGGCCTTGCGGGCCAAGGGAAGATAGGCATAAGCAACGGCATAATGGGGATCTTCCCGAGCCGAGGTTCGGTCAAGAAAGACGGCAAAGAGATCCCGCTCAACCAACCCGGCGAAGCCTACAAGCGCGGAATTGCGTTCCTGTCGGAGGACCGGAAGGGCGTCGGGCTTATTCTGGATAGGTCCATCGATTACAACATATCGGTCGTAGCCTCCCTGGCCAAGGGTGACTTCTTGAGAGACCTTACCCTTGGACTCCGCGTAAGAGACCGCAAAGCGGCCACCACATACGCCGAACAGGCCATCAAAGACCTGGATATCAGATGTACCGGCCCTCTGCAGCGCCTCAGGCACTTAAGCGGAGGCAACCAGCAGAAAGTCTGCATCGCCCGCGCGCTCGCCTTACGCCCGGAGGTCCTCTTGGTCTCTGAACCAACGCGCGGGATCGACGTTGGGGCCAAAGAAAAGATCCTCGATCTCTTGGTCGGTATGAACAGGAAGCAGGGCATGACCATTATCCTCACGAGCAGCGAGCTCGCGGAGCTCAGGCGGGTTTCAGACCGTATCGCCGTCATCTACAACGGAAAACTGGTAGACATACTAAGCCCTGACGACGAAAACGCCAAGTTCGGCCTCGCAATGGCGGGAAAGAAGGTGAGCGAAGCGTGAGCCTCAGAGAACGCGTCTTGAAAACAGTGTCCGAATTAGGACTTCCCCGCTTGACCGTCATCCTCTTCTTGATCGGGCTGTTCATCCTGGGCGCCGTTCAAGGAGTTTCCGTTGCCGACCTCCTAAGCAACTCCATTGGCCGGTTCGCCATGAACGCCATGCTGACGCTTTCCATGGTCCCTGCCATCCAGTGCGGGATTGGCCCGAACTTCGGTCTCCCCGTGGGCATCATCGCGGGCCTCTTGGGACTGGTGATATCCATGGAATTCGGGCTCACCGGTTTCACCGGGCTCTTTGCAGCCGCAGTCTTGGGTATCTTACTCGGAGCCGTTTTCGGAGTGCTGTACGGGCACCTCCTGAACCGGGTGAAAGGGCAGGAGATGATGGTCGGTACTTACGTGGGATTCGCCGTCGTCTCAGGCATGTGTATGTTCTGGCTGCTCATGCCTTTCCGAAACCCCCGCCTCATATGGACGTTGGGCGGCGAGGGACTGAGGGTCACCATCAGCCTAAGCGACTTCTTCTCCAATGTCCTGGATAACTTCCTGGCCATCCGGGCGGGAGTGTTTAAGTTCCCCACCGGGCTTGTACTCTGCGTCTTGGCGGTCGCGATCCTTTACAGGATATTTGAGTACACAAGGCTGGGCACTGCCATGGACCTGGCCGGACAAAACGAGCAGTTCGCAAGGGCAGCCGGGATCAATGTCGAGAGAATGCGGGTTACGGGCACTGCTATGTCCACCGCGATGGGAGCCTTGGGGATCGTCCTATACGCCCAAAGTTACGGGTTCGTGCAGCTCTACACAGCCCCGCTCATGATGGCTTTTCCTGCAGTCGCCGCGATCTTGATAGGAGGAGCCACCCCCAGGGCCGCCGGCATCTCCAATGCTATTGTGGGCACCTTCTTGTTCCAGACGCTCCTCGCCATCACGGTGCCGGTCACACAAAGCGTAATAGGCGGCGACATCAGCGAGATAATCCGGCTCATCGTCTCCAACGGGATGGTCCTCTACGCCCTCACCAGGGGACACGGAGGTGGCAACAATGGAAGCTAGGCGGAAGCTGTCTTTCAAGAGAGCGATCAGAGAGAACGGAGTCCCCATCATGTTCTTCATCCTCTGTGGACTCGGGGTACTCGCAAGCGGAAAGCCCCTGAGTTTCCTGCTCCAAGAGGCCATAGGCCGAATGGCCAGGAACTCGTTCATCGTGCTTTCTCTGGTCGTGCCCATTGTAGCGGGGTTGGGACTGAACTTCGCCATAGTCTTGGGAGCGATGGCCGGGCAGGCGGGACTCATAGCCGTAGCGGCAGCCAAAATCAAGGGTCTGCCGGGCCTTTTCACCGCCGTGGTCGTGGCGTTTCCCCTGGCCCTCCTCTTGGGATGGGCCGCAGGCTCCATCATGAACAGAGCAAAGGGCCGTGAGATGATAGCCGGCATGATACTCGGTTTCTTCATGAACGGAGTGTACATGCTGGTGTTCTTGTTTGGAGCCGGAACGGTGCTCCCCATAAAAGACCCCAGGATGATCCTTCCCCAAGGCTACGGACTCCGAAATACGGTTGACCTACAGGTGGTCAAGTGGTCGTTGGATAACCTCCTCAAGGTGCGGGTAGGCCCCATAAGCCTCCCCCTGGCAACTTTCGCGGTAACGGCTCTCCTCAGCATGGGTATCTTGAAACTCTTCTCCACAAAGCTCGGCCAGGACATGCGTGCGGCGGGCCAAGACATCCGCATTGCAGAGGTTGCGGGTATCAAGGTTGATCGCACGCGGATGGTAGCCATGCTCCTATCCACGGTCCTGGGCGCCATCGGGCAGATCCTTTTCCTGCAGAACATAGGCACTCTGAACGTCTATGACAGCCACGGACAGACGGGCACTTTCGCGATCGCAGCCCTTCTGGTTGGAGGCGCCACCGTCACCAAAGCTACTGTTGGGCAAGCGCTCCTTGGGACCTTCATGTTCCACCTCTTGTTCATTGTGTCGCCTTACGCGGGACAGAACCTGCTCGGAAGCGCCATGGTCGGAGAGTACTTCCGCGCTTTCGTAGCTTACGCGGTAATCGCGTTCAGTCTGGCGCTTCACTCTCTGCAGCGCAGCAAGATGGCCGTGAGGCGGTGACGTAAGATAGGGGACAGCCTCCCGCTTATCTCAGTCGTATATCTGGCAGGACACCTGGGTGCCGCCGTGATACTTGACCTCAGGTCCCGGCGCATCCCCAACCGCCTGGTCCTATCGCTGGCGGCAGGTGGGATCGCCACGGCCCTCTGGAAGGCCTGTGTCGCGGCTACCTGGGGTCCGGCCGGTTTGCCGGGGCAAACCGTGTGGCCCGTTATGAGCGCGGGCGCAAGGCAAGCGCCCTTGCCGTTTTCCGCTATGTTGAGCCCCACGCTCAGGCCGCTCCTCGCCTGTATGTCGGGAGGTCTTGTTGCCCTGGTCCTCCTCACTCTACTCACCCTCATTTTTCCGGGAGCCATTGGAGGAGGCGACGTCAAACTCTTGGCGGCATCAGGGCTTTACCTTGGTTTCGCGGGCGCTTTGCGAGCAATAGTCTTTACCTTCTTGTCGGGCGGGATCCTTACCCTTCTAATGGTGGCTCTTGGCCGTGCGAAGCTACGTGGAAAAATCCCTTACGCACCTGCCATTGCGGTCGGCGTGCTGGCGGCCCTTAGTAGTCCGGCTACAGGTTTATGGTGATGAACCTCCCGATCCACCGCTTTACTCCCGAACGCACCAGAAACCTCGTGGGCGGGAAGAGCAAGATCATACCCGTCACATCCGTGAGGACCCCGGGGCTTATGAGGAGGATGGAGCCAATGACAACGAGGACTCCGTCGATTATTGGGTCCTGTGGAATCTTCCCGCTACTCAAATCGGCTTGAAGCCTTCGCACTACACCGTATCCCTCAAGGGCGAGAAGGACTCCGCCCAGGATCCCCGTGCCAAGCACGAACGCAATCGTCCACCAAGTACCGATCCTCTTGCCAAGCTCCACGAGAAGCGCTATCTCGACAATGGGAAACACCGTAAATGCCAAGAATCCAAGAAGCCCTAGCCGTCCCCGCCACCTCATTCACATCACTCCGTCATTCTTGCATCTCACCTGTTCTACGTACCTACCTGCCCGGTTCTCGCCAAGGTCTCCCACAGCCTGCACCGGTGTGTAAGTATCTATGTCAACATGGCCAGCATCATGGCTCCTGCGATAATGGAAGCTATCTGACCTGCCACATTGGCCGAGACAGCCTGCATGAGGATAAAATTGCTGGGGTCTTCATGCTGCGCCATCCTGTGGATGACCCTGGCCGACATGGGAAAAGCCGAAAGCCCGCATGCCCCTATCATGGGGTTCACCTTTCGTTTGAGAAATAAGTTCATGACCTTGGCGAAAAGGACGCCTCCGGCAGTATCCAATACGAAAGCCACAAGACCCATGAAGATGATTAGCAGAGTACCTGGCTTAAGAAACTGGTCGGCAGTCATTGTGGAGCCGATGGTGATGCCCAAGAGCAGGGTAACCAGATTGGCTAATTCGTTCTGGGCGGTCTTAGAGAGCTTATCCACCACCCCCGCTTCCTTGAGTAGATTGCCGAACATGAGACTCCCTACAAGAGCGAGGCTCACCGGCGCGATGAGACCGGAAACCAGGGTGACCATAACCGGAAAGAGGATTCTAACCAAGCGTGATATCCTCTTCGATCTAACAGGCTCCATGCGGATTTTGCGCTCATCCGAGGTAGTGAGCGCCCTCACCACCGGTGGCTGGATGATAGGCACCAGCGACATGTAGGAATAAGCCGCAACGGAGATCGGAGCGAGCAGCCTCGGGGCCAGAATGCTGGCAACATAGATCGAGGTAGGCCCGTCGGCCGTGCCAATGATGCCTATGGCTGCAGCTTCATGGAGGGGAAATCGGGCAAGCACCGCGAAGGTCATTGTAAGGAAGATGCCAAGCTGGGCAGCGGCGCCGAAAAACAGCATGAAGGGCTGCTCTAGCAGGGGACCGAAGTCTACCATCGCTCCTATGCCTATGAAAATAAGAATGGGGAAAAGCTCCGTCGCTATTCCCGCCTCGTACAAGATCGTCAAGAAGCCGTGGCGGCCAATCGCAGATGAGCCGGGTATGTTGGTCAATATGGCTCCAAATCCTATCGGAAGGAGCAGTAAGGGCTCATACTCCTTTCGAATGGCCAGATAGATGAGGGTTCCGCCTACTGCAAGCATGACAACTTGTTGCCAACTCATGTTGGTGAGTCCACTGAAGAGCGCGTCCATTAATCCGGTCACTCCTAATTGGAACAATTTCCCCTCCAGATTTGACTATTCTACAGCCTACCTCCTTTCTCCTCGCGGAAGAACCTAATAAAAACATAAATAAGTGACACAAGGTACAATCGCAAGATCCACAAAAGCCGCGAGGTCCTTCAGAAACAAAAGCTGAATAGCTGGGGAATTGCGGATGTTGCCGGCTACCGCGCGAGGTCCTGAGCCAAGTTGAAGAGGTCCATATCCAATGCCTTCCTTACGGCAAGCACTTCCGGCGTAGGAGTCGCAATCAGACGGGGGCCGCTTACGCCTACCATCAAGTTCGACTGGCCGGAGGCCAAGAGGTCAACGGCCTTGGCCCCCATCCTGGACGCCAAGAGCCTGTCAAAAGCGGTGGGAGTGCCTCCTCGCTGGACGTGGCCCAAGACGGTCACCCTGAGCTCCATCCCTAGGCAAGCCTCAATCTGCCTGGCCACCTCGAACCCGCTTGCTGCGCCTTCGGCGACCACAATTATGCTGTGGACCTTGCCCCGGTCGAGCCCTCTCTTGAGTTTCTCGCAAACCTCGTCGATATTGACGGGAAGCTCGGGCACCAGGATGCTTTCGGCTCCACCGGCCACTCCGACGGCCAGGGCAAGGTGCCCTTCATGCCGTCCCATGGTCTCCACAACGAAAACGCGCTCGTGGGAAGTGGCCGTATCACGGAGCCTGTTCACAGCCTCGACGCCGGTGTTCACGGCGGTATCAAAACCAATTGTGTAGTCGGTATAGGCAATGTCGTTGTCTATGGTGCCCGGTATCCCTATGGCCTTTACGCCCCGCTTGCAGAGTTCGACCATACCTCGGAGGCTGCCGTCACCTCCGATGACGACTAAGCCGGAAAGCCCGGCACCCCGGATGCGGGCAGCAGCGAGGTCTTGGCCTTCCGGGAGCATAAAGCGGTCGGAGCGAGCAGTATGCAGGATAGTGCCACCCCGGTGGATGGTATCACCCACGGAGTCCACACTCATGGGAAACATGTCGCCGTCGATAAGGCCTTCGTAGCCTCTCCGGATACCGTAGACGGTTGCCCCAAGGGAAATGCCGCGCCTTACAACCGCCCTGATCGCGGCATTCATCCCCGGTGCGTCTCCCCCGCTCGTCAAGACTCCGATCTTCACGGTCAGGCCCTCACGGTACCCATAAGCTGCATGATAATGGAGTGGGCCTCAGACACCTCAAGCTCAGGAACCATGAGTTCAACATGCTTGGCCAGCTTGTCGTTATCACAGCCGCACGCACGGAGCATAACAAGGAGTCCGTTGGCGGTAAGGTGGTTCTTCAGGCGCTCAGCCTCGTTCCAGCCGGAAGCGACATATACGACCTTCCACACAAGCAGCTTACCTCCTCCCTATCGGCTGTATTGTTTCCCCGTGAACTCGCCTGATTCCATAAGCCTCAGAACAGGCGCTAAGTCTCTTGCCAGTATTCGACGCGTTTCCTCTTGCTCCTCCAGCCTCCCCCGCACCAAAACCACACTATCTTTGGTTATTGTTTCCTTCACCCTGCTATATAGTTTCGGGAAAACAATGACCTCGATGGAATCGAAATCGTCCTCCACCGCGATAAACGCCATTTCGTCGCCGGCCCTCGTGATAACCTTCTTGACGGTCGAAATCCGTCCGCCGATTGCGACTTCGGTGCCGTCGCGGTTGGACTCGAGTTCGGCGATGGGCGTTGTGTGCTTCTTGAGGAATTCGCTGTATTTCGCAAGGGGATGGCCGCTCAGGTACATGCCCAAGAGCTCTCTCTCCCAGTTAAGCCTCACCTCGAGAGCCACCTTCTCTTCCGAAGGCGGTTTTTTCGCACCGCGGCTCGCCGCCGGTGTAGGCTCCGGGAGGAGGTCAAACCCGAAGAGCGAGGGCTGGCCCTGCGCCGTCCTGGGCCTCGCTTCGAGGGCCTCGGGGAGCTTCGCCAGATTGTCGAACCTTGTCCCCAGGTCGTCCAGTGCGCCGCACCTTATGAGGCTCTCCAGTGCCTTCTTGTGGAGGAGCCTCGAGTCCAGCCTGGCGATGAGGTCCTCCAGAGACAGAAATTCGCCTCCATCCCGCCTTTCCCTGACAATGGCATGTGCCAGTGCCTCTCCTACGTTCTTGATACCTCCGAGTCCGTATCTTATGGCTTCGCCCTCCACCGAGAACTCTACCCGACTCTTGTTTATGCTCGGGCCCAAGACCCCCAACCCCATCTTGCGCGCTTCCTCAAGGTAGATGCCCACCTTTCCGTGGATGCCCGCCACCGATGACAGGAGAGCAGCCATGAACTCCTTCGGGTGGTTTGCCTTGAGATAGGCAGTCTGATAGGCGATGAGGGCGTAGGGAGCCGCGTGGTTCTTGTTGAAACCGTAGTTCGCGAACTTCAGTATGAGGTCGAATATCTCTTTGGCAGTGCTTTCGGGCACACCGTTCTTCACCGCCCCGGTTATGAACTTCTTCTCCGAATCAAGGAGGAGGTCCAGTTTTTTCTTCCCTACGGCGCGCCTCAGGATATCCGCTTCTCCAAGGCTGAACCCGGCCACGACGTTAACAAGCTTGAGGATCTGTTCCTGATACACGAGAACACCGTAGGTGTCTTTCAACACCGGCTCAAGGAGCGGGTGGAGGTAATGGGGCGTGCCTCTCCTTGCCCGGAGGTATTCGGGGATCTGCTGCATAGGACCTGGCCGACACAAGGCTACGGCGGCGATTATATCCTCAAGCCTCACCGGTCTGAGTTCTTTGAGGAAGTCCCTAACCCATCCCGACTCGAGCTGGAAGACTCCCAGTGATTCGCCCCTCTGAAGGAGCTCGTAAGTAGGTCTATCGTCTACCGATATGGCATCCAGATCGAAACGCTCGCCCTTTTGGTGTTCTATCAAATTGACCGCCCGCTGAATGACGGTCAAAGTCCTAAGGGCGAGGAAGTCCATTTTGAGGAGGCCCAGAGTCTCAAGGTCCTCCATTGGAAACTGAGTGACCACAGCCCCGTCCTGGGTCTTCGCGAGGGGCACGTGGTCCCAGAGAGGGCCTTTTCCTATCACTATCCCCGCGGCATGAATCGATGAGTGCCTGGGCATCCCCTCGAGCCGCACAGCAACATCCAAGAGCCTGCGCACTTCTTCATTCCCGTAAGCCGCCCTGAGGTCCGGCGATAGTTCCATCGCCCGCTCAAGAGTCATTCCCGGCTGGGCAGGTATCATCTTGGCGATGCGGTCGACCTCGCCGTAGGGAATGGAAAGCGCCCTCCCCACGTCCCTTACTACCGCCCTCGCAGCCATGGTCCCAAAGGTGATTATCTGCGCGACCCTGTCTTCGCCGTACTTCCGCCGCACATAGTCGATGACCTCATCGCGCCTGTCGTCTTGAAAGTCTATGTCTATATCGGGCATAGACACCCGCTCGGGGTTCAGAAACCTCTCGAAGACGAGGTCGTACTCGATCGGGTCCACATTGGTTATTCCAAGGCAGTAGGCAACCAAGCTTCCCGCTGCCGAACCCCTTCCCGGTCCCACGGCTATCCCCTGCTTCTTGGCGTAAGAGACGAAGTCCTCAACGATCAAGAAGTAGGAGGAGTAACCCATGTTGTCGATCATCCCGAGTTCCCGCTCAAGCCGTTCCTCTCGCACCGGGTCGTGTTTTCCTCCGAAACGCTCTCGAAAACCTTCCCAAGCCTTCCTTCTTAAGAGCGAGCTTGCGCTCTCGCCGGGCCCGAGCGGGTATTCGGGCAGGTGGATCTTGCCGATGTCGAGCCGGACATCAGCGCGGCGGGCTATTATGCCAGTGTTCTTAACCGCCTCGGGTATATCGCTGAAGATAGCCGCCATCTCCTCGGGCGACTTCAGGTAGAACTGGTCACCGGTGAAGGATAGCCTCTTTGGATCGTTTAGGTTCGTACCGGTCTGTATCGCCAAGAGGACTTCGTGGGGGCCGGCGTCCTCTCTCGCGAGGTAATGGCAGTCATTTGTGGCAACCAAGGGGACTCCGAACCTCTTGGACAGCTCCACGAGCCCCGCGTTCACCTGGTCCTGTCCGTGGACTCCGTTCCTCTGGATTTCAATGAAGAGGTTTTCTCTTCCGTAGATATCGAGATACCGCCCAAGCGCCTCTTCGGCCATCTGAGTCCTGCCCTCTGAAAGCCGGACCGCCAGTTCCCCTTCGAGGCACCCGGTCAAGGCTATGATCCCTTTCGAGTGGCGGACCAAAGTTTCAAGGTCCACCCGGGGCTTATAGTAGAAGCCTTCCAAAAACCCAATGGATACAAGCCGCATCAGGTTTAGGTACCCGGTCTGGTTTTCCGCGAGGAGAACCAAATGGTACGGTTTGTCACTCAGGCCGGCGGTCTTGTCCAGTCTGGATCTGCGGGCGACGTATACTTCGCACCCTAATATGGGCTTTACTCCGGCGGCTTTGCACGATTCGCAGAAAGCGACCGTGCCGTACATGGCGCCGTGATCCGTAATGGCCAGGGCGTCCATACCCATCTTCTTGGCGAGAGACGGGGCCTCGCCTATTCGACAAGCGCCATCCAATAGACTATATTCTGTATGGACGTGTAAATGTGTGAAATCCATCCACGTTTGCCTCCACGTATGGGAATTGTGGCCCAACTGTTATACAATAGCTGGCGGACAATCCATCAGGAAGGTGAACTACGTGCCCTGGAAATTTTGTCCAAGCTGCAAGGAGATATCATACAGCGCTGCCACCCATTACGAAACTTGGCCCTGCCCTCACTGCGGGACCGAGCTTAAAGACGAACCCGAGTACGACATACACCAAGCAAAGGCTCTTAGGGATCAGAATTCCGCCAGCAAATCCACCAAGACGAACCCGTAACCATAGGTTTCGCCAGGTCGCTATTATGAGAAATTCTTCTTGGAGGACTCATCTCCTCCGCACAAGTCTTTAAGGGCGCAAATCGAACACTTAGGCTTTCGGGACGAGCATACTTCTCTGCCGTGCCTTATGAGGAGTAAGTGGAGCGGCATTTTGATCTCATCGGGCGTTATCTCTTCCAGGTACCTCTGGGTCTTCTCCGGAGTCCATCTCCGGGGTACCAGATCGAGTCTCTTTGCGAGCCTAAAAACGTGGGTATCCACGGGAAACGCCGGTATATTGAGCCCGAACGCCATAACGCACGCAGCCGTCTTGGGGCCTACACCCGGAAGAGAAACCAGATAATCGAAACACTCACGGGGGCTCCTATTGGCGAGGCCGTCCAGGGTCACTCCGCCGAAATCGCTTCTCAGCTTCCTGAGAGCGCTCTGTATCTTCTTGGTCTTCTCCCTCTGGAGTCCCCCTACGGCCAATGCCTTTTCAACTGATGAAGGGTCGGCGTCGACCACACCCTCCCACGTAGGAAATGCTGCCTTTAGAGCCTCGAAGGCCCTGTCGCTCAAGGTATCATTTGTGGCTTGAGAGAGTATCGTGGCAACCAGCACGTCAACCGGGCTATTTCTCTTGGGCTCGAGAAGGCCCGAGAAAGGGGCGGGGTAGTGTCCTTTGAGCAAGAGGTAGATATCCCTAATCTTCTTCTCGTTGTCTGCCAGAATGTCCACTCCAATCTACGGGTAACCCCATCTCTTTCCGTCGTTCGCCGTCACAATCCAAAGGGGCCCCCTAAGAACCTAGCCTAGCTTCCTCACGGCTTCTTTGAACATCCGACCCCGTTCCTCGTAGTTTTGGAACATGTCGTAGCTGGCGCATGCCGGGGAGAGTACAACCGAACTCCTCCCCTCTATGGCATTCGCCATCTGAGTGGCCAGCGCCACTGCTTCATCCATAGAAGAGGCCCTCGCCACGCGCACTGCCGGCCTCTCGTCCCCGGATTCCACAGCCCCTTCGGAGAACTCTGCCTCGGCCCGGGCAAGGGCCTCTTCAATAAGCGGAGCCGCCTTCCCTATGGTCACAACCCCACTTCCCCTTGAGACTACCTTCCGGGCCAGAGCGTCAAAAGATATTCCCTTATCGTACCCGCCGAGGATGAGTACCGTGGGCCCTTCTATGGCGTCAAGAAGAGCCTCGGTTCGGTCGGGCGATGTTGCTATGGAATCGTTATAGTAACTTACGCTCCCGAGTTCGCGCACGAACTCGATCCTATGCTCCACTCCCTTGAATGTCCTGATGGCGCGCCCAATGCCCTGAGGTGTAGCCCCCGCTGAAAGCGAGAGAAGAGAAGCCGCCAGCGCGTTTAGGACGTTGTGGTCTCCGGGTACGAGCATATCTTCTCTACGTGCCACCCGCCGGTGGGAACGCCCGCTCCATTCGCCGGAAAGGTCTCCGCATGCAAGAGACCCCGGAGCGACAAAGAGGTTCCCCCCTTCGGCCCACGCAACCGGAGGCCCCTCCCCGATTCCAACCTTCTTGCCGTCAACCTTGCCTGCGTCCAGAGTAAAAAACCCCACTCCACCCGGGCATAGAGGGGTGAGGCTCCCCGTCAGCTCATCGTCGAGATTGAGGAACGACCAGTCACTCGAGCCTTGAAAGCGGAAGATGTTCTTCTTGGCCTCCACATATTCGCGGAAGCTCCCGTGGATATCCAGGTGGTTCGGCCTGATATTAAGGACAGCCGAGACGTGCGGGCTCTGCTCTAAGAGCTCGAGCTGGAAGCTCGAGAGCTCCAGGACGATAGCGGCATCCTCGGGGATATCATCAACCTGTTCGATGAGGACCGATCCTATGTTGCCGCCGACGTAAACCTTTCTCCCAGGGAGGCTTTCCCTAAGCATGAGCCCTGTAAGGGTACAGGTGGTGGTCTTTCCGGAGCTGCCCGTTACCGCGATTACCGGTGAGCGGCAACGGTCAAGAAAGAGCCCGATCTCGCACGTTATGACGGCGCCGTTCTCCCGGGCAAGGGCTATTTCGGGGAGGTTTTTCTTCATCCCGGGGGTAAGGAACACCCACTTGAACGCAGGAAGGGCCGAGAGGTAACCTTTTCCCAGACTCCACTTGACTCCTAGAGCCGTGAGCTCTCCGTAAACCGGACCGAGCTCGCCGGCGGTCTTTTGGTCAAAACAGGTTACCTCCGCGCCCTCTCTTATCAAATACCGCGTCAGGGCTTGGTTCGATTTGCCCATGCCCACAACGGCCACACTGGCTCCCTTGAAGCAGCCGGGCTTGAACCTCTCCCTGTCCTTCATGCGTAGTTCTACTCCATTGTCTTCATGACTTCGGCGATCCTGTTCATGCCCTCCTCAATCACCTTCATTGAGGTGGCATATGAGAATCGCAGGTAACCCTTGGTCCCGAAGGCAATGCCGGGGACCGCTGCAACGCGGCCCTCGTCCAGAAGGATATCCGCTAGGGTCGAGTCATCTTCAACGAGTTTCCCTTTCACCTTGCGTCCAAAGACGCCCGATACGTCGGGATAGCAGTAGAAAGCGCCTTGCGGTACGAGGCACCTAAAGCCCGGCATCTCGTCAAGCCGCTTGGCCATGTAGTCGCGACGCTTCTCGAACTCACGCCGCATCTCCTCGAGAGGCTCTTGGGGGCCTGTGAGCCCGGCTACGGCTGCCTTCTGGGCGATCGAGGTAGCGTTCGATGTGGCATGGCTCTGGATATTGCTCATGGCCGCGATTATTTCTCTTGGGCCTGCGGCGTATCCAATACGCCAGCCCGTCATCGCATACGACTTCGAGACGCCGTTCACCGTAACCGTAAGTGCTTTGACCTCAGGTCCCAAAGCGGCGAAGGATACATGCTTCCCTTCATAAATGAGTTTCTCGTATATCTCGTCGGAAATGACCGCGATGTTGTGCTTGACACAGACCTCGGCTATTTTCCTGAGTTCCTCTTCGGTGTAGACTGCACCGGTCGGATTGGACGGCGAGTTGAGCAAGAGGAGCGAGGTCTTGTCGGTGACTGCCGCCTCAAGTTGCTCTGCAGTTATCTTGAACCCTTGCTCTATTCCAGTGGGCAGCGTGACTACCTTCCCGCCGGCCAGCCGGACCATCTCGGGATAGCTCACCCAATAGGGTTCGGGGATGATCACCTCATCACCGTCGTCGCAGAGGGCCATGACCGCATTGTAGATAGAATGCTTTGCTCCCACCGAGACCAATACTTCATTGGGCTTGTACTCCAGGCCGTTATCCTTCTTGAGCTTCTCGCATACTGCCTCCCGGAGCTCGGGTATACCCGAAGACGGCGTGTACTTGGTAAACCCAGCCTTAATCGCATCTATGGCTACATCTTTGATGTGAGAAGGAGTGTCGAAATCGGGTTCACCGACTCCAAAACTGAGGACGTCCACGCCCTGGCGAATAAGCTCTTTGGTCTTGGCATCAAGCGCCAGGGTAGGCGACGCGCCGATGGACTTGGCCCGAGACGAAAGCTTCATGTGATAAAACCCTCCCATACCTGTGTTTGGGAAACCCACGCCTACATCGTACCGCTTCTTTGGGGCAAGGTCTATAATGGTTCTGTACAAAAAGGCGTAATCCCAATACGAGGAGGGCTTTTGTTGAGGAGTTGGCCGGACGAAAGCGGGCGCCGGAAACCACGGAAGCGCATGAGAAGCCTGGGGCTTACGGCAGGCGTTGTCTTCGGAGCGGGTTTCTCGCTGATTGGGTCGGCTCTCGCAGGCTACTTGATTGGGAGTTATCTGGATAGGAACCGAAACGGAGCTCTCTTCGCGCCGGCCGGACTCTTGCTAGGTCTCCTTGCCGGCTTGCACCGCATGTACGCCCTTTTCAGACATGTCTCCGGTGACAAAGACAACGGACATGCCTAGGACAGGATAAACGCGGTTTCCGCAGAAATGAGAAGGTACAGCCGATCTCAATGGAGTGAACCTTTTCATGTGGAAACCATGGCGCCTCTTGGCGATTGTAGCGGTAGTGACAGTCACCACCTGTCTCCAGTTCACGGGATACACGAATTCCGCTTATTCGGCCCCCCTTGCCTCGACCGTGAGCACGCCCGGTGACGGTGAGCCCAAGCCGGAAGAGGGCCCGCTTGACCTTGTCTTCGAGATAGCACGTTCTTACCCTGAGCGGAAAACCGGTTCTTATGGAGCGAGCAGGTTTCTTTCCTATCTCGCGGGAAATCTCCAGCTCCTGGGGTGGTCTACGGAAGTTCTCCCCTACACAAATATCACCAAGACGGTATCCGAGCAGGAAAAAAGCGTAGTCTACATGCGCGTTACCGGGGAGAACCTACTGGCTCTCGAATCACCCGACAAGAAGGACCTCGATTACCTCATAGTTTCCCCATACGACAACCTGTTTGCGGACATCCCCGAAGACATACCGACCTCTTCGTCCACTCTGGTTTCAACGGCGCTCGCGCTGGAAGTCGCCAGAAAACTGGAGCGGAGCGAGCTGGAGTTTGGACTGGCCTTCGTCTCGGGCCACTACCAGAACTCGGCGGGGATGTGGGCTCTCCTCGACGTCCTCGAGAATGACGGAATAACGATAGACGCGTTCTTGATCCTGGGCGACCTGCAAGCGTCTCTCCGGCTTCCCTTAATCGCCGGACCAAAGGCCCCCGTCTCGTTTGTGGAAACCGTGATTGCGGAGGCCGAGACCAGAGGCCTGGACCCTTTTCTTACCGGCGACCGGACGCTCAGGCAGAACACGAAACCGGCGTTGGTTGCAGGCCGGCTCTCGCCCGAGGCGCCTCTCGGCCGGAGCCTCCGCGTAGAAAATGAGTTGCCGGTAGTCCTAGATAGACCGGTCCTCACTGTGGGAGCCTTGTATGGAGATCCTACGGCCAAGCTTAGCCCCGCTTCTACCCCGGTAGCTTCTCTAGGCCGGAAAATGAGCCTTGCCGCGGAGGCCATCGCCTCGGCACTCGGCACACCTCTTCCGAAAGAAGGACCTCTCGCCGGAGACACGCCTTATCTAGTGCTATTGGGGGAAAGCCGGTACGTACCGAGAAACATCGTCCTCGCGTTAGGCCTGTGCACGGCAGCTTTGCTCGCTGCCGTCGCAATAGCGCGGATACCAAGAGACCCGTCGTCCCTCCTTTTGCCGGTTGGGACCTGCGCGTCTTCCGCTCTCTCCATGGTCCTTCACGCCCTCTTCAGCAATAGGGCGTCTCATCGTTACGCATCGGATGTCCTTCCGGGGCGTTCCCTTCTCCTCGTGTTCATCATCTTCTCGCTTACGGTCCTCGCGGCTTTTCTCAGGCTTTGGAACGTTAGGTCCCGGATCCATTACATCCATGAGCGTTCCGGAATAGGTAAGGATCCATCCGGCGACAAGAAAGTTTGGGGTTCCGCATGGAGCCTCGCAATACTGGCCGCCCTCATGGCCGGCGCCGCCTACACCCAATCGGAAATGCTCCCACCTTTGATGATAGCCGGTGTATGTCACGGGCTCGCCACCCTTCTCCTAAAGCAACCGCCCGAAGGCCAAGACCCACCGGCGTACAAGCTGTGGCCTGCAAGGATCCTCTACCTTGCGCCCCTTCTCGGAGTGTTCTGGGCAGGAAATCCGTTTGACCCCCCTTTGCAGGCGGTATACCGCGCCTCTTGGACCGGTCTAAACCGCGGTTCCATGGTTTCGGCGCTTTCTCTGGGAGTGGCGGCCGCTTCGATCTTCTCGACCGTGAGGATGCCGCGGCCCTTCGCCCGCAAGTCATTTGTCCCGCTCTCTCTCCTCGAGGTGCTGGGGCTCGCGCTCATTCTCGTCACAGGGTTCCTGCTCCCCACTTCTTACGGCCCGGAGATCCGCAGTTGGGCGGTAGCCGAAGAAACCTACGACCATGAGTCCTCCGTGGTCTTTAGTGCACCGGTCCCCATCCGAGAAGTCAGCTTGGTGAACGACGTTTCTCAAGAATCGGGCGAGCACACGAGTCTTTCAGGGTTCAAGAGCTTGCCGCTCCAGGACACGGTGACATCCGACTGGGCCAGCCCGGTGCGGACCCACGTGGCAAGAGATGGGGAAACAGGAGCAGCGACCGGCTCGAACCTTAGAGAGATGGTCGCCGATTTCCGGCTCAAGAGGTACGCAGACGCAGTATCGATAGAGACGTCCGAAACCCTGGCGCCGAGGAGCATATTACAGGGGTTTGAGGTACAAGGCCTCCATACTTTACTGGGGTGTTCTCCGGAAGATCTCAAGGGCGAAACCACCCTCGAACTCCCGCCCGGCTATTCGATCACCGTCATCTGGTGGAACACGGTAGACCTTCAAGGGCCGCTCAAGTACGCCGTGAAGTCCGCCGCCTGGACCAGGTTAACCCAGAAGCTCCAAGCACTCTACTTTGACACGTCTTACGCCGGGATAACTCCGGTCACCGAGGGGATCAGGTACTACCGGCTTACGTCAAGTGTCAGGCGATACACCGGTCAGTGACAGGTGACCGGTCACCTGTTAAAGCCTTTGATCATAAGAACTGAGGGGCAGCGATATAGCCCCTCAGTTTTTTCTTAGGTCCCGTCTGAGTATTCCTGCGCTAGTCTCCGGTGGCCGGCCTGAGCCCCGGCTTCCCGGTCACAGGTCTTTCCTCAATTTCCTCTTCGACGAGAGGGGCTCCCGTAAATTGCTTCTCATACAGGGATTTGTAGAGCCCGCCTTCGGCCAGGAGCTCTTCATGGTTTCCGACCTCTACCACCCGACCCTTGTCGATCACGTAGATCCGGTCTGCGTTCCTTATAGTTGAAAGCCTGTGAGCTATAACAATAGAGGTCCTGCCCTTCAGGAGTTTCTCAAGAGCCCGCTGTATCAGCAGCTCCGTATAAGCGTCGACGGAAGACGTCGCTTCGTCCAGGATAAGAATCCTCGGGTCCGCCAACAGAGCACGGGCGAAGGCCAGGAGCTGTCTCTGACCGACTGAAAGCCTCGACCCTCTCTCTCTGACTTCCGTGTCGTATCCCTCAGGCTGCCTCATGATGAAATCGTGGGCACCGACTATCTTGGCCGCCTCTTCAACCTCCTCATCGGTGGCGCTAAGGCGCCCGTACCGGATGTTCTCCCGGATGGTGCCTGAGAACAGGACCGTGTCCTGGAGCACTATCCCAAGGTTTTGCCTGAGGGACTGGATGGTAACGTCGCGTACATCGTGGCCGTCGACCAATACCTGACCGCCCTGGACGTCGTAAAACCGGCACAAGAGGTTGATCACCGAGGTTTTGCCGGCCCCGGTCGGCCCCACGAGAGCAATGGTCTCATCGGGTTTCGCCTCGATGTTCACGTTGTGGAGCACGGGAAGAGACGGGTCGTACCCGAACGTCACATCTTTGAACTCCACATGGCCTCTCAGCTCACCCAGCTCAACGGCGCCGGGTTTGTCTTTGACGTTGGGTTCGGTATCGAGCACTTCGAAGACGCGCTCAGATGACACGGCAGCCTGGAGGACCCAGTTCCAGACCTCGACCAGGTTTCTGATGGGCCAGAACAACCGGTTGGTGTAGTTCACGAAAATCGTGATGGTACCTATGGTAACGGCGGTATCGCCCAGTGACATCCTTATTCCGCCGTAGTAATAGACGAGGGCCACTCCCAGAGTGCTTATGATATCCACCAGCGGGAAGAACGCCGCGTGGAGCCTCGCCGCTTCCATTTGGGCCTCGAAGTTCTGGCGGTTGGTGTCGGTAAAGCGATCCTGGTTCTGGTCTTCCCTCGAGAAGGCCTGAGTGATCTTCATCCCCGATATGGACTCTTGCAGGTTCGCAGCTATGTCGGCAAGCCTCCGCCTGGTCTTGTGGTAGGCGAGGGTAAGCTTCGACTGCAGGAAGTAAACTGTCAGGAAAAGCAGGGGGAACGTGATGAACGTCACCATCGCCAGGCGGGAGTTGAGCTTCAGCATTATGTAGACGATGCCAAAGATGTTCACGAAGTCGGAAAGAAGGTTTAGGGAGCCCCCCGCCAGGAGGTTGTTTATGGCCTCCACATCGCTAACAACCCTTGACATGATCCGTCCGGCCTGAAGCCTGTCGTAGAAGTCGAGGCCCAGGTCCTGGAGGTGGACGAACAGCTTCTTCCTTATGGAATAGAGCATGTGCTGGCCCGTCCAGGACATGATGTAGGTCTGTACGTATCTCAAGACTGCCATTAGAACCTGCAGCCCCACGTACAATGAAACCAGCTTATATAGCGCGTCGTATGTGGCGGTCTGTGTCTCGACAAGGTCTACCACGCGCCCGATGATTACGGGCCCCTGAAGTCCAAGTATGCCTAAGATTATGACCAGTGCCATGGACACTGCCAGGCGACCCAAGAACGGCATGACAAATTCCTTGGTCCTTCCCAGGTGCTTGAAGTTTACGTTCTTCAGGCTAAGGTCGTCGGCATCCAGCCGTCCTCGACCGTGTCCGTGGAAGTGCATGCCCATTACCTTTCACCGCCTTCCGCTACAGCGACCTGTCGCTCGAATTCTTCCTTTTCTTGGCTCCTGAACTGGAGGTCGTAGATGGCGGTGTAAATTCCGCCCTTCTTGAGGAGTGACTCGTGGGTGCCTTCTTCTACGATCCTTCCTTTATCTAAGACGATGATCCTATCGGCGTTTCGGACCGTCGATAGTCTCTGGGCGATGATGAACGAGGTCCTGTCCTTCAAGAGCTCAGTGAAAGCTTTTTGAATCTGCATCTCCGTCTCAACGTCAACGCTCGATGTGGACTCATCGAGGAGGAGGATCCGCGCGTCCATAAGAAGCGCCCTCGCTATGGCGACCCTCTGTTTCTGTCCTCCCGATAGGCCCACGCCGCGCTCGCCGATTACCGTGTCGTAGCCGTTCGGCAGGCTATCGATGAAATCATCGATGTGAGCCGCTTTAGCAGCCCGACGGATCTCTTCTTCCGTGGCTTCCGGCTTTCCATAGGCGATGTTGTCTCGTAAAGAGGCGGAAAACAGGAAGGTCTCCTGGGTCACTACACCGATATTCCTCCTAAGGCTCTCCAGGGTCACATCTCGAATGTCATGCCCGTCTACAAGGACGCGTCCCTTCGTCACGTCGTAGAACCTTGGGATGAGGTTGATTAGGGTCGACTTGCCCGAACCGGTTCCGCCCAAAATGGCAATGGTCTCACCGGGCTTCACGCTGAAGTTTATTTCCTCAAGCACCATGTTCTCCCCGTCGTAGGCGAAGCTTACGTCCTCAAATGTGACTGCTCCTTTTACCGGAGGCAGGGGCTTGGCGTCCGGCTTATCAGACACATCGGCCTGGGTATCAAGGATCTCGAAAATCCTATCGCCCGCCGCGATTGTCCGTTGCACGCCGCTTACCCACATCCCAAGCATCCTCACTTGTCGCAGGGTATCGAGCATGAGAGCGTTGAACGCAACCAAGGTCCCTACGCTTAGAGCGCCGCCGATGATCTGCCTGCCGCCCCAGAACAGAATAAGAGCCAGCGACGACTCGACGAGCAGCGTCATAGCGGCTTGGTTCGCAGCCGAAGCGCGGACCGTATCTATATTCTTGTTGAGGAGCTCCATGTTGTCCCGCTCGAACTTCTCAGTCTCGTATTCCTTCCTGGCAAAAGCCTTAACAACTCGCTGCCCGGTGATGTTCTCCTGGAGCGTCGCAGTCAAGACCGCGAGCATTTGCTGGATAGCCCAAAACCTCGGCCTGATAACCGTGGAGTATATCTTGACCCGCCATGCCAGTATAGGCACGGGGATCATGGCAACAAGCGTAAGTCTCCAGTCAAGTGAGAGCATGAGTACGACGGATGCCGTGAACCTGACCGTCGCTGCTACAATCCTTATAATCTGGTGGGCAAGGAAGTTCCGTGTCTGCTCGACATCGGCAGTAACCCGCGACATAAGCTGTCCCGTCTGGGCTTTGTCGTAAAAGCTGAACGAGAGCTGCTGGAGGTGCTCGTAGAGTTTGTTCCTGATATCGAAGATGATCCTCTGTCCCGCCCAAGACATTCCGTAGCGTTGCGCGTAGCCGAGGCCTGAGGCTACCACTGCGGCGCCTCCCATGAGCAAGACTCCCCAGAGCAGGTTGTGCCAGGCCCTGTTCCCGAATATCTCGTCAACTATCCATCTGATGATGAGCGGCTGCACGAGTTCCATACCCGTTATGGCGAAGACCAAGACGAAGGTGAGCACATAGATCTTCCAGTACGGAACGGCAAATTTCGTGAGCCTCTTAAGAGTACGCAAGAAGTGACCCTCCTCCGGCTACTCCGTAACCTCTCCCGGTTCTTTCGTCGCCTCTACAATCTTGCCTAGTTGGTCTATGGTGTCAGACAACATCCGCGTCACGTGCTCTGCCTTGATTAAGATGATTCCTGCTCCATGCCTGCCGGCGAAGACCATTATCTTATCTCCTATTTCGATCCCATACTCTCTCCGCGCCTCAGCGGGGATAACTATCTGGCCCCGCTCCCCAACAGTCGCCGAACCCAGAAACTTGTTGCGCAATATGTGGCTCATCCCATGATCCCTCCCCCCTTTTGAGGATCGATCATACATTGCAGTCTTATACCGATAAGTATGACTTCTCATACATGTCGTCATACACATGTTAGCATACTACTATTTCCTTCGCACCACAAGTATATAGTGATACGAAGTATCTCATATGTCCAAGAAATTCGCCCGTCCTACGATTCTATATAGAACGGGAGTGGAGGTGGGACATTTCTGCGAACCAGCTCGCCTGCCGGATGCCTGCCCGGAGGGATTTTTCGGTCCAGAAAACAAACTCCCAGGCAAAGAGGTTATTCCGGTAAGAACGCAGAAGATCGATGCCGGTGAATAATGCATTGATTTTGTCATTGCTTACAGCTACTGCCACGAAGTCGGTGGAGGCGAGAGTCGCCAGAGCTCGAGACGGGGACTCCCGGGAGCGGGAGGACCTCATCCGTGACTATACTCCATTTATCTTGAAAACCGCTTCGACGACGGCAGGAAGATATCTTACAGTCGGAAGAGACGACGAAGTGAGCGTGGCCCTCTTGGCCTTTGACGAAGCCATCAACGCCTACTCCAGCCCGAGGCCGGGATTCCTGGCTTTTGCGGCCACAGTGATACGCAGGAGGCTCATCGACTACTACCGTAAAGAAAACCGACGCGACGAAGTCCCGTTTTCATCCGTCACTCCTTCGGAAGATTCGGAGGACTGGCCTGTTGATGCCCAAGCCTCGAGGACTTACGATCTAGACGGGTGGTCCAAAGTCCTTGAGAGAAGGGACGACATTGAGAGGTGGCAAGAGGCTTTGAAACCATACAGGTTGAGCCTCAAAGACGTTGCCAAAGCGGCGCCCAAGCACAGAGATGCACGGCAAAGGGCCATGAGCATCGGCAATATCATCGGGACCCACAGATCGCTTAGAGATAAGTTCCTTAGGGAAAAGAGACTGCCCATACCGGATATTCTGGACATCCTTCCGGATGACTTGAGAGTATCAAAGAAAACACTGGAGCGGCAGAAGGCCTATATAATGGCGATCGCCCTAATAGTTGCCCATAACTTGGGTAGCCTTCGAGAGTTTCTCGAATTATAGCGTGAGCGGCAGGTGAACGAAATTGAGCCAAAAACGCGCCTTGGTGGTTGAACGCTCCGGCAATAAGGTTACGGCCATCACCAAGACCGGCGAGTTCGTGACTTGGAGAGACAACCGCGACCTCATGCCGGGAGAAGAAGTGCTAATGCCTTCGCCGCGGTTTCAAGGCTTTTTCTGGCAGAGACTTGTTCCGGCAACTGCCCTCGCCGCCGTCCTAATCGTTATGTCCTTTTTCGGATACCGGCATTACCTATACGCAAGGCCGGTCCTGGCCTACGTAACCTTTGATTCTTCGGGAGACGCCCCGGCAAGCATCGAGCTTGAGGTGAACGACCGGGGTCTCGTGAGAAAGGCAGTCGCCCTTGATGAGGCGGGAGAGGCCGCCCTTTCTGGGATGAGCGTGAAAATGCAGGCCGTCAATACCGTCCTCGCCCGGCTACGAGAGGCAATGCCTGGCGTCAAGCACGTCATAATCGCGTTCATCCCCGTGGCGGAGGAAAGCTTTGAGGAAAGCAAGCTGTCCTCTCGGGTCTCAGGCCTTGCCCAGCAAGTATTCGAGTCTGTAGAAGAGGCGACGGCCGTCATGCTCGATATGGAGACCAGGGCGATGGCTCAAGAACTAGGGCTCTCTGCAGGGCGGGCCGCCCTCTGGGCTCTTTGGGACCTTGAATGGGAAGGTTTTCAGGAGCCCGGACTTGAGCCCGGGATGGGTGAGGCAGTGGGTCCGGGACAAGCCGACCCCGGCGTTCACGGTCAAGGAGAACCCACAATCCTTGCAGAGCCTGTCTCCACCCAAGAAGAAACAGGACTGGAGGGGTTTGAGGGCCGCGCGGAGCCGGCAGGGTCTCAACCAAGCGGCCATGGAGCCGGCAGGACGCCCTCGCAGGAAACCGCGATAGGTGAACAAGGCGACCTTCCGGACCCCGGCCACCCCAATAAACCCGGCGCGCCTACAAAGCCCGGCGGCTCGAAAGGACCCGTGGGCGGCATTCCACCGGGTCAGCAAAAGAAGGCCGACACACAAGCACTCCTAGATATGATAAAAAGCAGCCTGCCTGACGTGAGCTGGCAGAAGGACGGAAAGCCGGATTCCAAGAAATCTGCCAAAGAACTGGAGGACCTGGCGAAAGACTGGCTGAAGGCTCTCCTCGAAGTATCCAAGTCTGAGAAGGACAAGGACAAAGAGAAGGACAAAGACAAAGGCAAAGACGATGACCGGGCCAAGGACGATCCCAAGAAAGGTCCTCAGGCAAATCCCAAGTCCCAGACTCCGAGCGGCCCCTCTTCCGGAGTGAAAGGCCCTGGCCAGGACCCCGGCAAGGAAAAAGGTAATCCGGGAAAACCCGACAAACAGGAAAAGAACGAGAAGACGGGAGGATCCAACGCAAAGGACAAAAACGAAAAGCCGGGAAGCGCCAAGGAAAAAGGCGCTAAGGGTGGATCCGGTTCAGCCGGGAAGAAATCGGGCCATGTTGAAGATGACAATCCCTCCTCTTGGGGCTCAACCGGAAAAGAGGACAAAGGGAACAGTTCCGGAAAGAAAGAGACGACGTCTTGGAGCAAGAAAGACGACAGCCCGTCAATCTCCGGTAACGGAACGGAGGGGTTCCGTAATCCTTTCAGGTGGACCTCTGAATTCCTTAGAAGGCTCTGGAAGTAACCTTTGGCTTAGCATGGCCTCCAGCTGGCCGGGTCCTCATACGATTGCGCAAAGAGTCTCCAAGACCGTAGAATTCTGGTAGCGATAGTTGAAGGCTTGGGGGCTTTTTGTGTCAGAACAATCCAGATGGTTCCAGGAAACTTCCGGAGATATCATTAGAACCGCCTTTTCCCGGGGCGGCATTCTTGCTTCGATACTGGGTGATTTCGAAGAACGGCCCCAGCAGCTCCAGATGGCCCTGGCGGTGTGGGAATCACTCTCATCACCTTCCCATCTCTTGGTGGAGGCCGGTACCGGGACGGGAAAGTCCCTGGCTTATCTTTTCCCGTCTGCCCTTTGGTGCCGTGAAACCGGGAAGCGGATAGTGGTCTCAACTCATACCATCAACCTCCAGGAACAACTTGTCAACAAGGATATCCCGCTTGTGGCGGGGATTATCTCAGAATCCGGTTTCGACCTCCGGTACTCCCAAATAAAGGGCAGAAGCCACTATGTTTGCTTAAGAAGGCTCGGACAACTGGCGGAAGAGGTCTCTCAGAAAACCTCCCTCTTTGTGGCGAGTGCTGAAGAGAAGGCTATCCAAGATCTATATGAACTATCTCGCGGAGACTCCTGGGACGGTGACCGTGACCGGCTCCCCTTCCCTGCTCTCGACTCGGTCTGGTCGCTTATCTGCTCCGAGAGCGACCGGTGCATGTCCTCCAAATGCCCCCACTTCCAACGTTGCTTCTACCAGAGGCACCGGAGACAGTTGGAAGGGTGCCATATGGTCGTCGTGAATCATGCGCTCTTCGCGTCTCACCTTGCGATCTGGAACCAAAGCGGCGGAAACGCCGGACTCCTCCCAGGATACGAGGCGGTCATCTTCGATGAAGCCCATCACCTGGAGGATGCAATTCGAGACAGCCTTGGGACCGAAGTGAGTCCGGGCAGGCTGAAACGACTTGTCGACGACACCGTTCGGATGGCAAGGACTGGGGTTATAGGGAGGAGCATCACAAGGGAAGGAATCCGTCGCCTTGGCGAGCTCATGGACAGCAGGATGTCGGTGGTACAAAGGGTCCTCCAGAAGCTCGATCCCAAGCGCCATAACGGACGGGATAAGGCAAGGCTCAGGGATGCCGGTCTTTTTGATGATGAAATCCTAAAATCCATAAGAGATCTCGGGAAAGAGATCCAGTACTGGGAGGACTTCGACCTCTCGGATGAAGAGCGGTTCGAAGTTCAATCTCTAAGGAGGCGCTTCGTCACCCTGTCTCAAGACCTATCCGGCATATCCAACCTCGAGGGCGACGGAGAATCCCATGTCTACTGGGCCGAGTCCGTCGAAGGCGGAAGGAGCGGACATGTCTCCCTGAAGAGGGCTCCGCTTGAGGTAGGCGAGTACCTTGAGGAGACGCTGTGGTCGACGGTCCCGACGGCCATCCTGACATCCGCGACTCTGGCCACAGGGTCTTCTTTCGAGTATCAGAAGCGTATGTTGTCTCTCTCGGATGCCCAAGAGCTGGTCCTTGGTTCGCCGTTCGACTACCGTGAACAGGCCCGGCTATGTATCCCCAAAGACTCCAGGGGCCAAAACGTTAACAGCCCGCCCTTCAACGACTATGTCGCGGAGAAAGTGGTCGAGATAGCCGGGATGACCCGTGGGCGCATGTTTGTGCTTTTCACCAATAGGAGGTCCATGGAATGGGTGGCCGAGCTTATCCGGGATAAGATCGAAGAAATGGGATATCCTTTCCTGAAACAAGGCGACGCTCCGCGAGACGCCCTGCTTAGAGATTTCAAGAAAAAGGGCAATGCCGTACTCTTTGGCCTGGATTCCTTCTGGGAGGGCGTAGATGTCCCCGGAAGGGCCCTTTCTTGTGTTGTCATCACCAAGCTTCCTTTCCCTGTACCCGACGACCCCGTGATGGAAGCCAGAGAGCAAGTATGGCGAAGCCAAGGGATCGTGCCCTTCACCCATTATTACCTACCGGTGGCAACCCTCAAGCTGAGACAAGGGTTCGGGCGCCTCATCCGTTCAAAGACCGACCGCGGAGCAGTAGTCCTTCTGGACCCCCGGATAGCCACAAGGCACTACGGTAGGATGATACTTAAGAGCCTCCCCCCTGCCAGGTTGACGTTCGACCTGGAAGATGTGGCCGAAGCAGTATCTTTCAGCTGAAGGCCCGGTGAAAAACCCGGGCGGCCGCCCCCGGTGAGCGGGAAACGGCCGCCGGACTGATTAAGCAGGTTACTTGAGTACTTCTTTCAGTGCACCTAGGAGCCTGATCACGTTCGCCCTGGTGGCGTTCGTACCCATGAGGCCGATACGCCAGATCTTGCCCTTGAACACACCAAGACCACCGGCGACCTCGATGCCGAACTCATCCATAAGCTGCCTCCGGACCTCGGCTTCCTGGACGCCTTCAGGCACGTAAACCGTAGTAAGCGTAGGCAGCCTGTACGGTTCGTTGACAACCGGCTCGAGCCCCAGACCGGAAAGCCCTGAAATGAGGGCCTCCTGAGCCGCCTTGTGCCTTGCGAATCGCGCTTCAAGGCCTTCTTCCTTGATGATCCGCAAGGATTCATTTAGGGCGTAAATCATGTTGATGGGGGCAGTGTGATGGTAGAGGCGTTCCGGCCCCCAGTATTTCCTGATCATCCCCAGGTCAAAATACCAGCTCTGGCACTTGGTCTTCCGGTTTTCGACGAAAGTAACCGCCTTCTCGCTCAGGGTGATGGGCGCAAGCCCGGGCGGGCAGCTCAAGCACTTCTGCGAACCTGAATAGACGAAGTCCAGCCCGAGCCGGTCGGTCGGGACGTCGACTCCACCCAGAGAAGCAACGGTGTCTACGACGATACGCATGCCGGCTTCGTGAACAGCGGCAGCTATCTCATCAAGAGGCTGGAGCACTCCTGTGGAAGTCTCACCGTGGATAATGCCAACCACCTTGGCATCGGGGTTTTTCCGGATGGCCTTTTTCACATCATCCGGGTCAATGGGCTCGCCCCACGGTGACTGGACCTTGACAACCTGAGCGCCTGCTCTCTCTGCCACATCCACCATCCGGTCGCCGAAGACGCCTGCCGAGCATATGATGGCCTTATCTCCGGGCTCCACCGAGTTCACCAGGGCTGCGTCCATTCCGGCCGAACCTGTACCGGACACCGGGATGGTGAGTTCGTTCTTCGTGTTGAACACGTACCTCAGGAGCTCAGCCGTCTCATCCATGATCGCCACGAAGTCCGGGTCAAGATGCCCGAGCGTCGGCTCTGCCAGGGCCCGCAGGACTCGCGGGTCCGGATTGGACGGCCCCGGCCCCAGGAGCAGTTTGGCCTTTGGATTTCTTTGCTTCACTCTGGACTCTCCTTTCGATTTGGCACGCCCCGCTATCGCCGCCTAAGTGGTCCAACCCAAATGGCGAGATATGGCGGAGGCACATTCAAGCGTTCTCCCTTGGGCTAATACCCTCTGACGGTCCAGACGGGTCGAAGGCCCGGAGACACTTACTGCCGCCTTCACTTGCCCGCCGTACTCCCTAACCGGCGCGGCCACACACAGTACTCCCTCTTCCCTTTCGCCTTCATCAAACGCGAAGCCGAGCTCCCGCGCCTTTCTCACCTCCCGGAGAAGGTCAGAAAGCGTGGATACTGTCCTCGCCGTGAACTTCACAAGTTCCACACCCCGGTAGAGCGCCTCGATCTCGCCGTCCGAGAGCCCAGCGAGCAGCACCTTCCCGACTCCCGTCGCATGGGCAGGCACCCTTGCCCCCGTAACCGTGAATGCCCTCACCATTTTGGAACACTCTTCGCAAGAGAGGTACACAACATCGGTATTGTCGAGGACGGCAAGATTGGCGTTCTCTCCCGTCTCGTCAGAAAGCCTGCGGAGATGGGGCCTCGCGATCTCAATGAGATCCATCTTCTTCTCGGCTTTCTTCCCGATCTCAAAGGCCCTGACTCCGAGCGTATACCCCTTGCCTTCTCTGCGTACGAGGGATGCCCCGACAAGAGTCATTAGGAGACGCCTGGCGGTCGCCACGGGGACGCCTGTCTTTCGCGCCACCTCAGAGAGAGAAACCGGTCCTTCTCCTTCACTGACGGCGAAGAGCACGGCGACAGCTTTTCTTACGGCCTCCACAGTGCCGGAGTTTTCACTTAACGACACGACCCAGTTTCTCCAGCGCCTGCCTGATCTCTGCCCTGGCGTCTTCACCGGCCGGAAGCATAGGCCTTCGGGGTTCTCCTCCGAAATAACCGACCATGTCTAGAGCCGCCTTCAAACCGGCCACCCCGTATTTCGCCGTGACCAGAGCATTCAGTTCCAAGATAGAGAGCTGGATCGCTCTTGCTTCCTCCACCTTTCCGGCCAAAGCCAGTTCGAAAACGTTGACGCAAAGGTCGGGAACCACGTTGGCCGTCGCAAGGGTGCCGCCTTTGGCGCCCATCACAACCGCGGGCAGGAGAAAACTGGCCGAACCGGCAAACACCGAGAAATCGTCCGACACCCCTCTTATGGTTTCCGAGATCTGCACTATGTTACCGCTGGAGTCCTTCACTCCCACTATGTTCGGGTGTTTGGATAGCCGGGTAACCAGAGGCGAAGACAGGTTCAGCCCAGTATTGCCGGGCATATTGTAGACAAGCACGGGAATGGGGGACTCATCGGCCACGTCCGTGTAGAACCCCTCCAGGGCTTTAGGCGTCATGTTCGCCTTGAAGTAATTCGGACTGATGACGAGGGCTGCCTGGGCTCCCGCCTGGGCAGCCTTCTTGGTGAGGCGGACCGTCGCCCTGGTGCTTTCCTGACCCGTCCCGGCTATAAGCACCTTGTCCGCACTCAGGTGCTTTCTTGTGAAAGCCCACATCTCGACCTTCTCATCTTCATCCAGGTAGGGCGCTTCGCCGTTGGACCCCATAACCACCAGACCCGCTAGGCCCGTCTTGTTCCACTTGGCGATGTTCTGGGCCAGATGGTCGTAGGATATCTCTCCGTCCAGAAACGGAGTCGGTATCGGGGCGAAAATACCTCTGATCAATGTGGCTCACCTCCCAGAAGTCTTCAAGAGATCTTCGACAGATTTTTCACCTGACGAAAACTTTTTTCATATGCTGTTTACCTGCTCGGAGTTCTTCATATGTGCCGGAAATCCTTCTGCTTAGGGAGCGCAAGTGATAAACTCGGCCCAGGCGAGAGATTGCCGGAAAACGGTTTCCGGCAATCGGCGAAGGGCCGGAGCAGTCGTTTGCCGGAATATGGCTGGAGGTGTCGCTTTGAGTTCAGACTTTCACACCCACACTTGCTTATCACCCGATTCAAAGGCGCCTGTTCGCGAGGTCTTGGAAATGGCGAGGAAACGAGGTTTGAGCGCGGTTGCCATTACCGACCACGCTGAAATTGATGGAGAAAGTTTTGGCTTCGTGAGCCCCCACTGCCGCTCCTACGAAACTTACAGGAGGGAAGTTCGAGAAGCAGCGTCCGACGATGCTCTTAAGGGTAAGTTGAAAGTCCTGCTCGGCGTAGAAGTGGGCTACAGAATAGAGTACGACACACCCGTCCGGGCTTTCCTTGAGGCCCACGACTTCGATCTGGTCATCGGCGGGGTCCACGACTCGCCCCCTGTAGATTGGTGGGACCCAGGGGCAGGCGATCTCTTGAGGCGTCACCCTGAAATGGGAGTCCAGGCGCTTGTGTGGTACTTCAAGCAGGTTGAGGGCGCGGCGTCATCAGGATTGTTTGACGTTATTGCGCACATAGACGTTTACGAGCGCTACCTTCCCGGCATGTGGCCCGACCCGTTCACCCACCCGAAACTCGCCCCCCTTGTCAGAAAGGCGGTCTGGGCTATCGCCAAACACTCGCGCATGGAGATAAACCTTGAGATGGTGAACAAACGAGGGCATTTCGCATGGTCTGCCCTCCGGTTTCTCGAGATGTACCGTGAAATGGGAGGAAAACCGCCGGTTGTCGGTTCTGACGCCCACCGTCCTGAGTGGGTAGGGCTAAACATCAAGGAAGGCGAGAGACTCGCTTTGAGAGCAGGCTTCCCCTCCGTTGCTCCTTGGGAAGAGGTAGTATCGAGGAAAGAGGCGTAGAGTCGCGCGGGCTTTGCCAAGGAAACACGTTCATCTATATGGGCCACCGGGATATGAAAAGAGGCGGGAGACCCTCTCCCGCCTCTCTTTATGCCTACACCGTTACTTGATAAGGTGCAGCCAATCTCCCAAGAGGAACTGCATCCTACCCAGGAAGAGCGATACACGAGCCATGACCGTGTTTCCGAAGGCAGCACCGAACGCTATCATCATGGTGTAGCGCCCGACCATAGAAACCCTGCCCTGGACGCCCCTCTTCTGGATAGTGAACAGGAAGTATACCAAGGAGCAGACTGTGCCGATCACGAACAACCAGTTGGAGACATCCACCCACCAGTCCCCGCTTCCCCAGAGGGGCAGGAACGTGGCGCGCACCTGGTCGACGAAGAACGGTTTGAAGTCCTTGGCAAGGACGTACCCGGAACCGATACCCAGCTGGAAGCAGATGGTGTACCGGCTAAGCCAAGAGATGGACTTAATATACCTGGTGTAGATGAGCACGCCGATAAGGATGGGGATGAGCAGCGACCACTCTCCATCAGTCATGAGACCCTTGGTCACGTTCTGACGGATGTAGTTGAAGTACGTGAGCGCCACTCCGTAACCTGCGAAAAGCCCCACATAGGTGTGCTCAGCAAACCGGTATAGCGGGTTGTCCTTGAAGACAGCGGAAACCAAGACGATGGTGAAGAAGGCCTGTAGCCAAGTCCCCACCGTAAGTGCAGTTTCGGACATTTGTGTTTCACCTCCTCAGGATGTCAACCCGCTATGATGCCTGCTTCTTGTTCTTGGTAAGCACATAGCCGATGTTACCAAGAATCATGAAGATTATGAT